>NZ_JADBRS010000021.1:0-85451 GCF_014930775.1 Enterobacter cloacae complex sp. P38RS | reverse complement strand
CGGGTTCTTATGCCTCAGTTGTAAGTGTCTACCATGTCCCCGAACAAGTGTTCACTATGTCCCCGGACCGTACAGTGGGAGAGGGTCGGGGTGAGGGCACCAGCGCGCACTAAGCGTTAAGCCCTTTCACATACTCCACCAGCTGATCCAGCACTATCCCCCACCCTTCGTGGAAGCCCATCTGTTCATGCTGCTCGCGGATTTCCTTCGTCGGATGGCGCGCAATCGCCGTATAGCGGGTTTTCCCCTCCCCGACGTCTTCCAGCAACAAAATTGCCGTCATAAACGGCTTCTCGGCCGGTTTCCAGCCTTCGGTATAGCCGTCGGTAAACACCAGCTTTTTCCCCGGATCGATTTCCAGGAAGACACCCCGGTTATCCATCCGCTGCCCGTCCACCTCAAACACGGTGTTGAACCGCCCGCCCACGCGCAGGTCGAGGTCACATTCGGTCACCTTATGAGGAGCAGGAATGAAGAAGTTTTTGATGTGCTCGGGCGTGGTCCAGCAGAGCCAGAGCAGGTCGCGCGGTGCGTCCACCACGCGCTCCAGTTTTAAGTCTGTTTCAGGATCGAGCGTCACGATGTTGTCCTCTCAGGGAACCCCCTTAAAGGATAGCCGGACTCAGGCAAATTTCCCTTCCGCCACCTCATCCGGCGTGACCACCCCCGTATCCAGCACCCAGCCGCTAATCAGCGAGGCAGGCGTGACGTCGAATGCCGGATTATAGACCTGCGCGTCTTCCGGCGCCCACTGCACTGCGCCAAAGCTTCCGGCAACGCCCGTCACTTCGCTGGCGGCGCGCTGCTCAATGGGGATCGCATCCCCGTTCGGGCAGGCCGGGTCGAGGGTCGTTTGTGGGGCGGCGACGTAGAACGGAATGCCGTGGAATTTCGCCAGCACCGCCAGCGAATAAGTGCCGATCTTGTTCGCCACATCACCGTTAGCGGCGATGCGATCGGCCCCTACCCACACGGCGTCCACCTGCCCTTTCGCCATCAGGCTGGCGGCCATGGAGTCGGTAATCAGCTGATACGGCACCCCCAGCTCGCCCAGCTCCCATGCGGTCAGCCTGCCGCCCTGCAACAGCGGACGGGTTTCATCCACCCAGACGCTGCTGACGTTACCCTCCTGATGCGCGCGGGCAATCACGCCCAGCGCCGTACCGACGCCCGCGGTTGCCAGCCCGCCGGTGTTGCAGTGGGTCAGCAGACGGCTGCCGGGCTTCACCAGCGCGCTGCCCGCTTTTGCAATCGCGTCGCAAAGCCGTTTGTCTTCGTCAATCAGGCGCAGCGCCTCCGCCATCAGCGCCGGAACGAAATTCTCTTCCCACAGCGCAAGCTTCATGCGGTCGAGGTTGTTCATCAGGTTTACCGCCGTCGGGCGGGATGCGCGAAGCGTTTCCAGCGCCACCGCCAGCTCATCGCGGCTTTTGCCGTTTTCCGCCAGCAGCGCCAGCAGCAGGCTTGCAGAGAGACCAATCAACGGCGCGCCACGCACGCGCAGAGCGTGGATATGCCCAACCAGCGCATCCACCGTTGAGGCATCCAGCCAGCGTTTCTCCTGCGGAAGCGCCTGCTGGTCGAGAATAAAGAGCTGATTATCCGCCACCCGCAGGCTGGTCGTCTGTAATGTCTGCATGTCGTTAATTCCCTGTTGCGTTGTTGTAGCACATTGTGTCAGGATGAAATCCAGATGTATAGACGTCTACATGTCTTAATTAGTTAACTCGTGAGGAACAGGCCATGTCGCAATACCGTACCTTTACCGCTCAGGACGCCGTGGAGTATGCCAGGCAGTTTGGTGGGCTTGACGATCCGTCATCGCTGGTAGAGGCGCAGGAAGTGGGCGACGGCAACCTCAATCTGGTTTTTAAAATTTACGACAGCGCGGGCGTCAGCCGCATCATCGTCAAACAGGCGCTGCCCTTCGTGCGCTGCGTCGGCGAGTCCTGGCCGCTGACGCTGGATCGCGCCCGCCTCGAGGCGCAAACCCTGGTCGAGCATTACCAGCACAGCCCGCAGCACACCGTGAAAATCCACCACTTTGACCCGGAACTGGCGGTGATGGTGATGGAAGATCTCTCCAGCCATCGCATCTGGCGCGGCGAGCTGATCAACAACATTTACTACCCGCAGGCGGCGCGCCAGCTGGGCGAATACCTCGCGCACGCGCTGTTCCACACCAGCGATTTCTATCTGCACCCGCACGCGAAAAAAGCGCAGGTGGCGAAATTCATCAACCCGGAGATGTGTGAGATCACAGAAGATCTGTTCTTCAACGATCCGTACCAGATCCACGAACGCAACAGCTACCCGGCCGAGCTGGAAAGTGACGTCGCCGGCCTGCGCGACGAAGCCCCGCTAAAAATTGCCGTGGCCGCCCTGAAGCACCGCTTCTTCTCGCATGCCGAAGCGCTGCTGCACGGGGATATTCACAGCGGCTCGATTTTTGTGGCCGACGGCAGCCTGAAGGCCATCGACGCCGAGTTCGGCTATTTCGGGCCGATTGGCTTTGACGTCGGCACCGCCATCGGCAACCTGCTGCTGAACTTCTGCGGCCTGCCGGGCCATCTGGGCATTCGCGATGCCGCCGCCGCGCGCGAGCAGCGCCTGACCGATATTCAGGAGCTGTGGAACACCTTTGCGGAACGCTTCCAGGCGCTGGCACACGAGAAAACGCGCGACACCGCGCTCAGCGCGCCAGGCTATGCCTCCGCGTTCCTGAAAAAGGTCTGGCATGACGCCATCGGGTTCTGCGGCACCGAACTCATTCGCCGCAGCGTCGGGCTTTCCCACGTCGCGGATATCGATAGCATCCAGGACGAGGCCATGCGCCACGAATGCCTGCGCCACGCGATAACGCTCGGCAAAGCGCTGATTGTCATTGCCGACCGTATCGACAGCGCGGAAGATCTGGTGGCGCGGGTGCGGCAATACAGTTGATTTTCTCCCTCTCCCTGTGGGAGAGGGCATCAAACCGCACTTACCCCAGATACTCAATCACCGACAGCCCGCCGTTATAGTCCGTGCTGTAAATAATCCCCTGCGCGTCCACAAATACGTCACAAGACTGGATCACCTGCGGGCGATTCGGCCGCGTGTCCATCATCCTCTCCGGTGCCGCGGGCACCAGCGCGCCCGTCTCCACCGGGCGATACGGATTAGAAATGTCATACGCGCGCACGCCCGCATTCTGATAGGTAGCAAAAATCAGCGTTGAGCTGACAAAGCTCCCCGGCCGGTTCTCGTGCAGGTTGTGCGGGCCGAAATGCGCCCCTTTTGCCACGTAGTCGGTTTCATTCGGCTGCGGGAAGGTCGAGATGCTCACCGGGTTCGACGGCTCGCGGATATCAAACAGCCAAATCAGCTTCTCGCCGTCCTGCTGGTTATCCAGCACCGCTTCGTCCAGCACCACCAGCAGATCCCGGTCCGGCAGCGGCAGCGCGGTGTGCGTGCCGCCGCCAAACGGCGGGCTCCAGTTGCGGTGGCTAATAAGCTTAGGCTGGGTACGATCCTTCACGTCAAGCAGCGTTAAGCCGCCGTCGCGCCAGCTGCCGTACGCCGTATCGCCGGCAATAATCGCGTGGTGGAGCGCGTAGCGTTTCCCTTCCGGCCAGTTCGGCTGTTCGCCTTCGGCCTGGTTCATGCCCGGCAGCCACCAGCGCCCTGCCACCTCAGGCTTACGCGGGTCGGCCAGGTCAATGGTCAGGAAAATGTAGTCGGTAAAACCGTCGATCAGCGCCGACACGTACGCCCAGCGGCCACCTACGTACCAGATGCGGTGTATGCCGATGCCGCTCAGCGAGAGAAAGCCAATTTCGCGCGGCGCGTCCGGCGTGGAGATATCAAAAACGCGAAGCCCGGCGCTCCAACCCCTGTCCTGCACGTCGCTGACGGTCTCTCCTACCTGACGGGTGTAGTAGACCTTCTCGTCGGCGAAGCGGGCATCGGCAAACAGATCCCGGGCGTTGATCACCAGCAGCAGGTCGTCATGCGCCTGGAGGTGCACGTTCCAGGTGCCCGGCGGCGCAGGAAAATAGCCCGCGGGTTTCGGGTTTTTCGGGTCGCGCACGTCGACTATCGAAAAGCCCTGCGACACCATATGGCCGATATAGGCGAAACCGCGATGCACCATCAGCTGCACGCCGTCCGGGCGACCGCCCTGATCGCTATGGCCGATCAGCCGCATGTTGCGGCTGTATTCTGGCGTGGGGAAGATGCTCATTTATTTTTCGCTTCCAGCGTCGCAAACCACGGGGCGATAAAATCTTCCGTCTGGCCCCAGCCCGGAATGATTTTACCCAGCGACGCCACGTTCACCGCCCCCGGCTGCGCGGTCAGCAGCGCCTGCGGGATCGCAGCGGCTTTGAAGTCGTAAGTGGCAGGCGTGGCCTCCCCGGCAATCTTGTTGGCGATCAGGCGCACGTTGGTCGCACCAATCAGCTTCGGATCCACCGCCACGCTCACCTTCCACGGGCTACCCGGCTCACGCATCAGCTGTAAATCCTGGTTGGAGATGTCAATGCTGTAGAGCTTGATCTCGGTGCGTCCATTCTCCTTCAGCGCTTTATACGCCCCCTGGCTGAAGGCGTCCCAGGTCCCCCATATGGCGTCGATTTTGCCTTTCGGGTATTTCGCCAGGATCGCGCCCACCTTGTTGGCGGTGTCGCCCTGCACGTCAGAAGAGACCGCGCCGATGGACTCCAGCTCTTTAATCTCCGGGTACTGCTTTTGCAATTCTTTATAGGCTGCCTGACGGCGCTCCATCGGCGGGAAGCCCGCCACCCACAGCTTGACGATATTCGCCTTGCCGTTGAAATCTTTCGCCAGTTGGCCGAAGGAGAGATTCGTCAGGGAGGCGTCGTCCTGCTGAGTGACGGTCACGCCCGGGATCTCGCCGTTTACGGCGGTATCAAATACGGCGACCTTGATCCCAGCATCCACCGCCTTCTTCACCAGCGCGGTGGAGTACGGATCGCGGCCCTGCGACAGGATGATCCCGTCATATTTCTGGCTGATGGCCTGGTTAACGAAGTCCTGGAATTTAGCATCATCCCCGTTGCTCAAAAAGGTGCTGACCTTAAAGCCGAGCTTTTTCCCTTCCTGAATGGCCCCGGCAACAAACTGCGTGGTGTTGTCGTCCGAGCCGAGGTTACGGATCACCGCGATGCGGATCGGTCCGTCGTGGTTCGCAATGGCGGCCGGAACCGGCGCGGGCGTGGCCGCGAATCCCGGCAGAGAAGTGAGTAACCCCAGTGCCACCAAAGAGAGCGCAATCTTTTTCATTTTTTATCCCGTTGTGTTGTCAGCGTTTTTGTATGTAGGTAATCGCCAGCGCTACCGCGAGCACCAGCCCTTTTATTATGTCCATGGCGTAATACGGCACGGAGAGCATCACCAGCCCGTTCGACAGCACGCCGAGGATCACCGCCCCCACCAGCGTGCCAAGCGCGTTCGGCTTGCCGGACCCGGCCAGCGAGAAGCCAATCCACGCCGCGGCCACCGCATCCATCAGATAGCCGCCGCCCGCATTGACCTGCGACGACCCGATGCGGGAGGCCAGCAGAATGCCGCCCAGCCCCGCCAGCAGCGAGGCAATCACGTAGGCCGCCACCTTGTAGCGCGTGGTGCGAATGCCCGAGAGGCGCGCCGCTTCCGGGTTGCCGCCAATGGCGTACATCCGGCGTCCGTGAGTGGTCAGCGACAGCCCCAGCTGCGCCAGAAGGGTCACCGCCAGCATGATGATGACGATGGTCGGCACCTGCCCCAGCAGGCTGAACGCCGCCGGAATGGTCCCTTCCGCCATGTCGCCGCTCGGCAGCACCATGTTCTCGGTAATCGACCCGCCGTAGCTGTAGGTCATTGCCACGCCCTGGATGACAAACAGGCTGGCGAGGGTGGCGAGCATGTCCGGAATACGCAGGATGACGATCAGGAAAGCGTTAAACAGGCCGACCAGCGTACAGAGCGCGAGAGTGATTACAATCGACTCGGTGGTGCCGAAGCCGTGCCAGACGAAAAGCGAAATGACCAGCGCGTTCGCCAGCGACGCCGTGGAGCCCACGGAGAGATCGAACCCGCCGACGGTCAGCGAAATCGACACGCCAACGGCAATCACCGTCACGATGGCAATCGAGCGCAGAATATTGATGATGTTGTTCGGGTCGAGGAAGCTGTCCGACGCCAGGCCAAAGACGGCCACCAGCGCGACGACGGTGAGCAGCATGCCCCATTTATAGAGAAAATCAAAAAGTTGCTGACGGCCAGACGCCGCCGCGGTCACTGAAAGGGCCTTGCTCACGACGCCGTTCCTCCGGTTGAATAATAAAGTAGTGTCTCTTCACGGGCCTCGGCCCCGGCGATTTCTGCCACGATGCGCCCGTCCCACAGGACGCAGATGCGGTCGCACAGTCCCACCAGCTCGGCGAACTCGCCGGAGGCGTAAATCACCCCTTTGCCCTCGCGAGCCAGGCCGTCAATCAGCTGGAACAGATCGGTTTTGGCCTTCACGTCCACGCCTTTGGTCGGCTCGTCGAAAATCAGCACGCTCGCATCGTTACGCAGCCACTTGCCGATGGCCACCTTCTGCTGGTTGCCGCCGGAGAGACGTCGCAAAACCTGTCCGGGACCGCGGGCGCGAACGCCGACGCGGGCGATCACCTCCTCCGCCCAGCGCCACGCCTGACGATGACCAAACAGGCTCCAGCGCGAAAAGCTGTTATCGGCGCACACGGCAAGGTTCATGCTCACCGGCTCGTCGATAAAAATGCCCTCCTTGCGCCGCTCCTCCGGCACCAGCGCCAGGCCGCGCAGCACCGAGTCTGCCGGGTCACGCGGGGTCCAGGCCTGATGGTTCAGCTCGCCGCGCGCCACGCGGCTTTTGCTGGCGCCAAACAGCGCCTTACAGAGTTCGGTTTTCCCCGCCCCCGCCAGCCCGGCAATGCCGAGGATTTCGCCTTTGCGCAGGTGCAGGGAGATATCCTTCAGCAGCGCGTCGTCGTGCAGTCCTTCCACTCGCAGCAGCGTTTCGTCGCCGTGCGGCGGTCGCGCGGGCGGGTAGATATCGCTCAGCACGTGGCCGAGCATCTTCTCAACAATCTCTTCACCGCTGAGATCGGCCATCGGGCCGGACTCAATCAGCTTGCCGTCGCGCAGCACCGTCAGGGTGTCGCAGATAGCTTTTAGCTCATGAATGCGGTGGGAGATAAACACCACGCCGATGCCCTGCTGTTGCAGACGTCTTACCACCGCAAACAGACGCTCGCTCTCGTGCGCGTCCAGCGGCGCGGTGGGCTCGTCAAGAATCAAAAAACGGCAGTGGTGGGACAAAGCGCGTGCCAGCAAAATCTGCTGCTTTTCGGCCAGCGTGCAGCCGTCGATGGAGCGGCGAACGTCCAGCGTAACGTCGAGCTGCGCCAGCGCCTGCCGCGCCTGCTGACGAACGGTGCGCCAGCGGTAGCGGTGCCCCGGCTGCGCCAGCTGGTCGAGCATGATGTTCTCCGCAATGCTCAGCCCGGGGATCAGCGCCACGTCCACCTCCTGCTGCACGAGGTGGATGCCCAGCCGTTTGGCGTCCAGCGGCTCGCGAATGTTTACCGGCTGGTTGTTAATGCTGATTTCGCCTTCATAGTGGTCGTGCGTCCCGCACAGCACCGCCATCAGCGTTGATTTCCCCGCACCGTTGGCACCCGTCAGCGCATGCACCGACCCGCCGTTCAGCGTGAAGTCCACGCGCGTCAGTGCCTGAAAGCCGGAAAAGGCCAGGCTGATACCGCGCATTTCAAGACGACTGGAAACCATCCGCGTAAATCCTTCATAACTCTTCTGATTTATCGAATTTTTCACAGCTCCGGTTGACTGACAACGACGGAAAAGGCATAAGATAAAGCGAAATATTATTAGCCATCCGGATGTCCAGACATAACATCGGGTTAGCGCTTGCGAAAAAAGGACAACACCATGAGCAACACCGACATCCGCGTCGTGCCCGGCCCGGCGAACTACTTCTCCCATTCCGGAAGCCTTACGCATCTGAATGACTTCTTTACTCCGGAACAGCTTTCCCGCGCGGTGTGGATTTACGGCGAGCGCGCAATAGAGGGCGCGCGCCCGTTCCTGCCGGAGAGTTTTAACGCGCCGGGGGCGAAGCACCTGCTGTTTAAGGGCCACTGCAGCGAGCGTGACGTCACCCGTCTGGTGAACGAAGCGGGAAGCGAAGCCAGCGTGGTGATTGGCATCGGCGGCGGCGCGGTGATGGACACCGTCAAGGCCGTGGCGCGTCGTCTGGGCGTGCCGTTCGTGGGCATTCCCACCATCGCCGCCACCTGCGCAGCGTGGACGCCGCTCTCCGTCTGGTACAACGATGCCGGTCAGGCGCTACAGTTTGAGATTTTTGACGACGCTAACTTTCTGGTGCTGGTGGAGCCGCGGATCGTTCTGAACGCCCCGGCGGAATATTTGCTGGCGGGCATCGGCGATACTCTGGCGAAGTGGTACGAAGCGGTGGTGCTCGCTCCTCAACCTGAGATCCTGCCCCTCACCGTGCGTCTCGGCCTCAACGGTGCGCTGGCGATCCGCGACGTGCTGCTGGAACACAGTGAGCAAGCGCTTGCCGACCAGCTGCGCGGCGAGCTAACGCAGGCGTTTCGGGACGTGGTGGACGCCATTATTGCCGGCGGCGGGATGGTGGGCGGCCTGGGGGAGCGCTACACTCGCGTGGCGGCGGCGCACGCGGTGCACAACGGCTTGACCGTGCTGCCGCAGACGGAAAAATACCTGCACGGCACCAAGGTGGCCTACGGCATTCTGGTGCAGAGCGCCCTGCTCGGCCAGGACGACGTGCTGGCGCAGCTGGTGGCGGCATACCGGCGCTTTAACCTGCCGACCACGCTTCGCGAGCTGGACGTCGACATCAATAACCGCGACGATCTCGACAAGGTCATCGCCCACACGCTGCGCCCGGTGGAGTCGATTCACTATCTGCCGGTGACGTTAACGCCTGAGGCTCTGCGAGCCGCGTTTGAGAAAGTAGAATCCTTCCGCCGTTAATTGCGCCGACGGGCTATACCTAATGATGGTTCTCACCACTCTCGTAACGAGGTCATCATGCAGATCGATTTAACAGGTAAAAAGGCGCTGGTTACCGGCGCCAGCCGCGGGCTGGGTCGTGCGATTGCCCTGTCGCTGGCGCGCGCCGGTGCCGATGTGGTCATCACCTATGAAAAATCCGCCGATAAAGCCCAGGCGGTCGCCGATGAAATTAAGGCGCTGGGACGGCACGGCGAGGCCATTCAGGCCGACAGTGCCAGCGCGCAGGCGATTCAGGATGCCGTCACCCATGCGGCACGCTCTCTCGGCGGACTGGACATCCTGGTCAATAACGCCGGTATCGCGCGCGGCGGCCCGCTGGAGTCCATGACGCTGGCGGACATCGACGCCCTCATCAACGTCAACATCCGCGGCGTGGTGATCGCTATTCAGGAAGCGCTGGTGCATATGTCTGACGGCGGGCGCATTATCAACATCGGCAGTTGTCTGGCGAACCGCGTGGCACAACCGGGGATTGCCGTCTACTCAATGACCAAATCTGCACTGAACTCCCTCACCCGCGGTCTGGCCCGCGATCTTGGCCCGCGCGGCATTACCGTTAACCTGGTGCACCCCGGCCCGACCAACAGCGATATGAACCCGGAGGACGGTGAACAGGCTGACTCACAGCGTCAGCTTATTGCCCTGGGCCATTACGGCCAGCCGGAAGACGTCGCGGCGGCGGTCACCTTCCTTGCCAGCCCGGCAGCCGGGCAGATCTCAGGCACCGGTCTGGACGTGGACGGCGGTTTGAACGCCTGATCGCAATATTCCTGCAAGCCTCTGTCGCCCGGCAGAGGCCTTGTCGAGCCGCCTCGACGGTTTGCGTTTTGCCTCTTACCTGCGCTTTTTTTCCGCTCTACAGTACCCCATAAGAAATTCGGAATTTATCTAATAGTCTTATTATTTCCTTATAATTTGTGTGGGCGTACAGTGGAGGTACGGATGAAGATCGTGTGGTCAAAAACAGCAGAGAAGCAATTTTCTAAAATCGATACGCGATATCAGAACCGCATTAAATTCAGGCTGGAGAAGATGGATGATAAAACATCACCTGTCGCGGATATCAAGAAATTATCTTCTCCCGAAAACCACTACAGGTTGCGATTAGGTGATTACAGGGTCATTTACACCTTCGGAGACCCGCCGGGTGATACCTGTTACGTAGTGGCGGTAAAACGCCGGACAACCACCACCTACCTTCATGAGGAGCATACGGAATATGACTATTCAGTTCATCAAGGATGAAGAAGGAAAAAAACAGTATGTTGTCATTCCCTACGATGAATATTTTCGCATGCGTTTAGCCATACTTGAGTATGATGACGATGACGAAAACGACTGGGAAGACATCCCTTACGAATCAGATATCTACGATAACGTAGGTTTACCGGGTGAAGTGTGCGACATCATGCATAGCGAGAACGTCAGCCTGCAGGCCGCGTGGCGTATCCTGCGCGGGCTATCCCAGCAGGAGGTGGCGGAAAAACTCGGCATCAGCCAGTCCGCCGTATCACAGCTGGAAGCGCTGGACTCCCGTCCGCAAAAGCGCACCCGCGAAAAGCTGGCGGCAATTTATGGCTGCAAGCAGGAGCAAATCAGCCTCTATTTACCGAAAGAGGGTTAACAGCACTTCGCCCCGCCCTTTCCGCCGTAGCGGGCGTCCTGGCGGTCGCGGAAAAACTCTTCGTAGGTCATCGGCGTCTGGTCCGGGTGGTTGACGCGCATATGCTCGACGTAGTTATCGTAATCCGGCACGCCAATCATCATTTTGGCGGCCTGGCCCAGGTACTTACCTGCTTTAGAGAGGGTGTCGAACATCATTCTGGTCTCACTGGAAATGTAGGCCGGGTAAGCGCTAGCGCCACCCGGCACACAGGTTAATGCGCCCCTTTCGCCTGGGTCACAATCTCGTCCAGGTTTTCAGGCATCGGCTCGTACGGCGTCTCTTTCGCCGTCGGCGTGTCGACCTTCAGCGCCGCCAGCGCGGTTTTCAGAGAATACAACGCCAGCACCACAACTACCACCATAAAGAAGATGGTCAGCCCGGCATCCAGACGGTTGTTGAACACCAGCTGCGACAGCTGTGACTCGGTGTACTGCGCCGGGATCTTGCCGCTGTCGATCATCGCCTGGAACTTGTTGGCGATCGCCAGGAAGCCCACCTTATTGTCCGGGCTGAAGGCTTTTTGCCAGCCCGCCGTCAGGGTACAGATTAGCAGCCAGGCGGTTGGCACCAGCGCCACCCACGCGTAACGCTGGCGCTTCATCTTGAACAGCACCACCGCGCAGAGCATCAGCGCCATGCCCGCCAGCATCTGGTTGGCGATACCGAACAGCGGCCACAGGGTGTTGATCCCACCCAGCGGATCGACCACGCCCTGATGCAGGAAGTAGCCCCACGCCAGCACGCACAGCGCCGTCGCCAGCAGGTTAGCCGGGAGCGAATCGGTCCGCTTCAGGTTCGGGGAGATCACCCCCAGCAGATCCTGGAGCATAAAGCGCGCCGCACGGGTTCCCGCATCCACCGCCGTCAAAATAAACAGCGCCTCGAACAGAATGGCGAAGTGATACCAGAACGAGACGTCCATCAGCCCGCCCAGCGCGCCGTGCAGGATGTAGGCCATGCCCACCGCCAGCGTCGGTGCCCCGCCCGCGCGGGAGATAATTGACTGCTCGCCCACCTCATTAGCGATATGCGTCAGCGTTTCCGGGGTAATGGCAAAGCCCCAGCCGCTCACCACCTGCGCGGCGGACGCTACCACGTCAACGGTGCCGGCCGGGGCCAGTACCGCCATCGGGCTGTTCATCGCAAAGTAAACGCCCGGATCGATAATGCAGGCGGAGACCAGCGCCATAATCGCCACGAAGGACTCCATCAGCATGCCGCCGTAGCCAATCAGGCAGGCCTGATTCTCGTTGGCCAGCATCTTCGGCGTGGTCCCGGAGGCAATCAGCGCGTGGAAGCCCGACACCGCACCGCAGGCGATGGTAATAAACAGGAACGGGAACAGGTTACCAGTCCAGACCGGGCCGGTACCGTCGATGAATTTGGTCAGCGCAGGCATGGTCAGGGTCGGGCGCATAATCAGAATGCCGATGGCCAGCCCGACGATGGTGCCGATTTTCAGGAAGGTTGAGAGATAATCGCGCGGGGCCAGCAGCAGCCACACCGGCAGCACCGCCGCCACAAAGCCGTAGCCCACCAGCATCCAGGTCAGCTGCACGCCGGTAAAGTCGAAGAATGGTGCCCAGGTCGGGCTTTCCGCCACCCAGCCGCCGGAGATAATCGCAAATACCAGGAACACCAGGCCAATGACAGAGACTTCACCAATGCGCCCGGGGCGCAGGTAGCGAATGTAAATCCCCATAAACAGCGCCAGCGGAATGGTAAAGGCGACCGTGTAGGTTCCCCACGGGCTGTGGGTCAGCGCTTTCACCACGATCATCGCCAGCACCGCGAGGATGATCACCATGATCATAAAGGTCGCCACCAGCGCAATCACCCCGGCGGTTGCCCCCATCTCCTCTTTCACCAGCTCACCCAGAGAACGGCCGTCGCGACGGGTGGAGACGAACAGCACCATAAAGTCCTGCACCGCGCCTGCCAGCACCACCCCCGCGAGGATCCAGATCATCCCCGGCAGGTAGCCCATCTGCGCCGCCAGCACCGGCCCCACCAGCGGGCCTGCACCGGCAATCGCCGCGAAATGGTGACCGAACAGCACTTTTTTATCAGTCGGCACGTAGTCCAGCCCGTCGTTGTGGCGCACGGCAGGCGTCATGCGCGTGCCGTCTACGCCCAGTACCGTCTTTGCGATATAGCGGCCATAAAAACGGTACGCAATGAGATAAATGCAGACGGAGGCGACGACGATCCAGAGCGCATTGATCTGCTCCCCCCGGTTGAGGGCGATATAGCCCAGGGCAAAGGCTCCCACAACGGAGAGCACCGCCCACGTAAGGTATTTCCCTGAGTTGTTCATAGCTGTTATCCGTTGTTGTGAAACAGTGAGATGTTACATTTTGTTTCTAGAACAACGGATAAAATTTAACAACTTTGAAACGCAATAATGCGTGGTCAAACCAGAGATTTACACTACAGTGTTAAGCCGATCACTTTCAGCTGAATGACTTACCCCAGCACCATCGTGCTCAACCGACAGGTGCAGCACCGCCGCCCCTGCTCGTCGAATACCACGATCTCCCAGCTCTGGCTGGAACGCCCCAGATGCAGCGGCTGACACACGCCGCGCACCTTGCCCTGCGACACCGCGCGGTGGTGCGTGGCGTTCAGCTCTGTGCCCACCACGTTCTGCCCGTCGCGGGTCATCAGAAAACCGGCCATTGAGCCCAGCGTTTCCGCCAGCGCCGCCGACGCCCCGCCGTGCAGCAGGCCAAACGGCTGATGGGTACGGGCATCCACCGGCATCTCCGCTTCCAGCGTGTCGTCTCCGAGGCGGGTATAGACAATGCCCAGGTGCGCCACCAGGGTGTTCACGCTGGTGGCGTTCAGTTCTTCAAGCGATAAATGACGTTTCCAGATCATTACGCCCCCAGCGTGGAGCCGCCGTCCACCACGATATCCTGCAAGGTAATATGGCTGGCGGCATCGGACGCAAGGAACAGCACGGTGGCGGCAATTTCCCGCGGGCGGGCGATTTTGCCGAGCGGAATGCCGAGCTTGAACTGCTCGCCAAAGCCGCGAATGCGCTGCTGCTCCGCATCGTCGCTTTTCCACAGGGTGCGCTGCATGTCGGTGTCCGTAGAGCCGGGCGACACCAGGTTACAGCGCACGCCGCTGCCCGCCAGCTCCAGCCCGACGGTCAGCGCCAGGCTTTTCAGCGCCGCCTTCGATGCGCCATAGGCGCTCATGCCGATGCGCGGCGCGTGCGCCGCGTCGGACGCCACGGTAACCATCGCCCCGCCCTGCTGACGGCGGAACTGGCCCATCGTCAGCTGGAAAAGGTTGAACGCGCCGCCGACGTTGACCGCAAAGGTGTCCTGCCAGTCCTTCTGCGAGAGCTGGTCCGTCGCCCCCATGCGCAGGATGCCCGCCGCGTTGACCAGCACGTCAAGGCGGTCGAGCGAAGCCAGCACGCGCCCGCACACCTCATTCACCTGCGCCGCGTCCGCCACGTCCAGCATTTCGGTGGCAAACGGATAATCGTCCTGCGGGAAGGCCAGATCGAACCCGGTCACCCGCGCGCCCGCCTCCACAAAGGCCAGCGCGGTTGCATAGCCGATACCTTTACCCGCGCCCGTTACCCAAACCGTTTTACCGGTAAAATCGGACCCCGCCATCACTTCACCTCACGGGAGAGCAGCGCCCACCAGGCGTCGAGGGTCGGATTTTTCGCCAGCATCACGAAGTCGATGTCGCCGTGCACCTTTCGCCAGCGGGCGGCCAGCGCCATCATGCGCACCGAGTCCAGACCGTAGTCGATCAGGTTTTCGTCATCCATCGGCTCGTCGGACTCGTCCAGCAGCGGCAGGATCAGCTCGCGCAGCGCGGCTTTCGTTACCGGAACGGACGGCAGCAGCTCGTCGGTCATCACCACGCGGCCCGAACGTCCGGCCACGTATTTCAGCGACATCAGGTGCTCGTCACGGGTGAAGTCCGCCAGCGCGTCGGCGATAAAGAACGGCTTGATGTCGCGCATAAAGGCATCTGTGGCGGTGGTCATGCAGCCGATGTGGGCATAAACGCCGGTAATCAGCAGCTGGTTGCGGCCGGTCTCTTTCAGCATCTGCTCCAGCGGCGAGCGGTGAAACGCGCTATAGCGCCACTTCACCAGCACGGTGTCCGCTTCGTCCGGCGTCAGTTCAGCCACGATGCGCTGCTGCTCCGGCGAGCGGGTCAGGCCCGGCCCCCACATGTCGTTCAGCAGGGCGCGGTCTTCATCGCTCTGCTCTTTCGGCTGCGCGGTGTAGTACACCGGGATATTGTGTTCTTTGCAGTACGCGCGCAGTTTAGCGATGTTCGCCACCACCTGCTGCATCATGTCGCTATTTTCGCCCCAGAAGTTCAGGAAATACTCCTGCATATCGTGGATCAGCAGCGCGGCGCGCTCCGGCTCAAACGCCCAGTTGACCTTGTTGGTCGGCAGCTCTGCGGCGGTTGGCAGCGCGTAAGCGGTTAATTTTGGAATGGCCATTCTCTGTTCCTCAGCCCCGGGCGCGTTCAGCAAGCCACAGGCGCAACTGTTTCTTATCAACTTTGCCGACCGGCGTGAGCGGAAGCGCATCTACGCTCTCCACGCGGTCCGGCAGCTTAAATTCGGCAACGCCCTGCTCGCGCAGGAAGCGACGCACCTCAACCGCACGCAGGGGCTGTTTCACCACCAGATACGCACAGCTTTTTTCGCCCAGCAGACTGTCCTCCATGCTCACCAGCGCGGCGTGGATCACCGCCTCGTGGCGCAGCAGCAGGTTTTCGATCTCTTCGGCGGCAATCTTTTCGCCACCGCGGTTGATCTGATCTTTCTCGCGCCCCTGCACGGTGATGTAGCCCTGCTCATCGATGGCGATCAGATCGCCGGAGCAGTAGAAACCGTTGGCATCAAAGGCGCTGGCGTTGTGCTCCGGGCTGTTGAAATAGCCGCGGAAGGTGTACGGGCCGCGCGTCATCAAACGTCCGACTTCCCCGCGCGGGAGCGGGTTGCCGTCCTCGTCCGCCACCCACACCTCGTCGTCCGGACACATTGGGCGGCCCTGGGTGTTGATGATGCGTTCCGGCGCATCGTCGAGGGCGGTGTAGTTCACCAGCCCTTCCGCCATGCCGAATACCTGCTGCAGCTGACAGCCGATTTCCGCCGGAATACGCGCCGCGAGCGTGGCGGAGAGGCGTGCGCCGCCCACCTGGAGCAGCTTCAGGGATTTCAGCTGCGGGTTCCCCGCGCCGTCGGCAATCGCCTGCAGCCAGAGGCTCACCGCCGGAGGGACCAGCGACGTCACGTTGATCTGATGCTGCTCAATCAGCGGGAAGCAGAGCGTGGCGCTCGGATCGTTCGCCAGCACCACGCAGCCGCCCGCCGTGAACACGCCTAACGATCCCGGCGAGCTCATGGCGTAGTTATGCGCCGCGGGAAGCGCGTTCAGATAGCGGGTGTGCGCAGTGATGCCGCAGATTTCATTGCTGCGGCGGATGCTGTAGTCGTAGTCGTTGTGCGTACGCGGGATCAGCTTCGGCGTGCCTGTGCTGCCGCCGGAGAGCTGGAAGAACGCCACCTCGTCTGCGGGCGTCGGGTTGGGGATGAAGTTATCCGCCGGGCGCGCAATCGCCGCTTCCAGCGCATGTTCACCCTTATCGCCGCGCAGCAGCACGGCGCGAACCGAGCGGTGTTCATTCACAAAGGTATTGAGAAAATCATCCCCCGCGAACAGGGCATGTTCGCGATCGGCGATCAGTACGGCGGGTTTGATCTGGGCGGCGTAGGCGTTTAGCTCGCTGCGCTGATGGCTAAAGAGCGCGTTAACCGGCGCGACGCCGATCTGCAGCAGCGCGAAAAAGGTGATGTAAAACTCGGCCACGTTGCCGAGCTGCACCAGCGCGGTCTCGCCGCGGTGCAGCCCCTGCGCCTGAAGGGCAGACGCGAGGTTATTCACCGCCTCATTAAACGCGCGGTAGGTGATGTGCCGTTCGCCGTCGATAATCGCCACCGCATCGCTTTGCGCATGGTCCGTCAGGATGTGGGTCAGCGGCAGATCCTGCCAGTAGCCTTTTTCACGGTAGCGGCGGGCAAAATCCTCAGGCCAGCGGGTAAAGGGAATAGTCATAAACGTTCCTTAGTGCAGGCCAAACACGTTAAGCATGGTGGAGAGCTTCACGCCCGTCTCGCGCCACTCGCCCACCGGGGAGGAGGCAGGCACAATGCCCGCGCCGGCAAACAGGCGAACGGTATTTTCGTGAAGACGCGCGCAGCGGATGGTCACCACCCACTCGCCGTTGCCTTCGCTGTCGCACCAGCCGACGATGCCGCCGAACAGCTCGCGGTCAAACGGCTCCAGCTCGGCAATCAGTTCTTTTGCCGCCTGATGCGGGAAGCCGCTCAGGGCCGGGGTCGGGTGCAGCAGGCAGGCCAGCGTCAGGGCGTTTTCGTTCTCGCGCGCGTCACCTTCAACCGGCGTCGCCAGATGCCACAGCGTCGGCGTGGTGATGAGCTGCGGGGAAGACGGCATGCTCAGGTGATGGCTGCGCGGCGCCAGAATGGCCTTCATCGCCTGGGTCACCAGGTCGTGTTCGTGGCGGTCCTTTTCGGAGGCCAGCAGCTTATTGCCCGCCTCGCGATCCAGCACGTCGTCCGGCTGGCGGCGCGCGGAGCCTGCCAGCGGCAGCGAGCTAAAGTGCCTGCCCTCTTTGCGCAGCAGCAGTTCCGGGCTGGCGCCGAGCAGCACGCCGCCGTCTTCCAGCGGCACGTGGAAGTTAAAACTCGCCGGGTTCTGGGCGATCAGACGCTCCATCAGCGCGCCGCTGTCCATTTTTTTGTCGGTGGCGATATCAATCAGGCGCGACAGCACTACCTTATTCACCTGCGACGTGGCGGTGAGCGAAGCGGCGCGCGCGACCATCTCTTCAAAAACGGGCTGAGCGGGGATCTCGGTGCGCTGTTCCACCTTCAGCGCCTGCGCGCCGGAGAAATAGCGTGCGGACTGCTGACGCGCGGGGCGGGAAAACGTCTCCCAGCGTTGCGGAATAAACAGCGAAGACGGCTTGCGGGTATCGAACGGGATGGCCCCTACCATGACGGGATGGGCGATGCCGCTGGCTTTCGCATCCCGGAAAGCCTGGGCTAATTTCTGCTGGAACTGCCCCGCCGGATCGTCGCCGCCGACGGCAGGTTCAGAGAATCGCGCAAAACAGCCCGAGGTGGTAAAACTGCGGTAAGGCGACATAAAGAAAAAGCTGTCTGATTGCAGCGTGGTCGCGGTGTGCTGAACTTCCTCAGCCAGGGACGTGTCCATATCATCCTCCTCAAAATGATAAAAGAAGCAATAATGATTATCATTTATATTTTCGTCGGCTAACCTAATCCCACAGCGCCCCGCTGTCAACCGTCGGGCCATTAACTTCTGCGACAAACGCTTGCATCCCTTCCCGGCAACCATGAAAATGAGAAGCATTATCTTCAATAAAAACAGGATGCCGCTCTGTGAAAATCGCTGCCGTTTGCCGCAATGCCCTTCTTCTGACAGGACTTTTTGTTTTAGGACTAACCTCAGCCGCCGCCGACTGGCCGCGCCAGGTCAACGACAGCCGCGGCGTGCATACGCTTGAGAGCAAACCGACGCGCATTGTCTCCACCAGCGTGACCTTAACCGGATCTCTGCTGGCGATTGACGCGCCGGTCATTGCCAGCGGCGCAACCACGCCGAACAACCGCGTGGCGGACGCGCAGGGTTTCATGCGCCAGTGGGGGGATATTGCAAAACAGCGTAAGGTTGCACGGCTGTACATCGGCGAGCCAAGCGCCGAAGCGGTGGCCGCCCAGATGCCGGATCTGATTCTAATCAGCGCCACCGGCGGGGATTCCGCGCTGGCGCTCTACGATCAGCTCTCCGCCATCGCCCCGACGCTTATCATCAATTACGACGACAAAAGCTGGCAGGAATTGCTGACCCAGCTGGGCACGATGACCGGGCGCGAGAAACAGGCCGCTGAACGCATCGCCGCGTTCGATAAACAGCTCGCGCAAGTGAAACAGCAGATGAAACTGCCGCCGCAGCCGGTGAATGCCATCGTCTACACCGCCGCCGCGCACACGGCGAACCTGTGGACGACAGAATCGGCGCAGGGCAAGCTGTTACACCAGTTGGGCTTTACGCTGGCGGCGTTACCCGATGGGCTGCACACCTCAAAAAGCCAGGGCAAGCGTCACGACATTATCCAGCTGGGCGGTGAAAACCTGGCGACGGGACTGAACGGCGAAGGGCTGTTCGTGTTTGCCGGCGACGAGAAAGACGTGGCGGCGATTTACGCTAACCCGCTGCTGGCGCACCTGCCGTCGGTGAAAAACAAGCGCGTGTGGGCGTTGGGAACCGAAACGTTCCGCCTGGATTATTACAGCGCAATGCTGGTGTTAGACAGATTGAATGCGTTGTTTAAGTAGGCATTTTCCCTCCCTCTCCCCGCGGGAGAGGGCCGGGGTGAGGGCATCAGGCCGCACCGTCGTTCAACACGACCTCCTGCCTGAACCGCCGCAATTCCACCAGCACCACCAGTAAGATCGCGCCAACCATCGCTAACACAAACCCGCTGCTGCTCGCCGACGCCACCGGGGTCATTATCGCCCCCAGCCCGCCGAGTATCGCCGCGCCAATTGCATCGCCCGTCACGTTCTGCGCGGTCCACAGGCCGTTGATACGCCCCAGCATACCTTCCGGCGTCTGGGTCTGGATCAGGGTGTACTGTAAAAGTGAGCTGACCGCACTCAGCCAGCCGAAAATCACCAGACACATCACCCCCAGCGCCCAGACCGGCATCAGGCTGAAGAAGCCGATGGCGATAAACGAGGCCAGCGTGGCCACCAGCATAATCAAGCCCGGACGCGCGCTTTGGGCCAGGTTACCGCTGGTCAGCGCCCCGCAGGCCGCACCGAGCGGAATGGCGGCGTACAGCACGCCAATCTCTGAGGCGCTCATCTGCCACTCGCCCGCCAGCGCCGGGTAAAGCACGCGCACGGCGCTCGCCATCGTCAGCAGGCCGCCGAGCAGTGCAATGCCGCCAATCAGCGGGTTGCTGAACAGAAAACGAATCGCGGCCATCAGCGATTTCAGCGGGTGCTCGCGCGGCTGCGGCGGAGGGGGCAGCAGCGGCAGGCGCAGCAGCGTCAGGGTGGTGATAAAGGTGCCCGCCGCGGCAAGGCCATAGTTCCAGGCCACGTTGCCCGTTGCCAGCAGCAGGCCGCCCACCATCGGCGAAATCACCGAGCCGAGGCGCACGGTGAGCATGGTGATCGCCCCCGCCTGCATCAGGTTCTCGCGCCCCACCAGCGCGGGCGTCGCCGCCAGCAGCGCCGTCACGCCGAGCGAGGCGAAAAAACCGTCCCACAGGCCAAGGGCATAAATCGCCAACAGCGACGGCTCCGGCAGCATCGCGTTCAAACACAGCCCGATAAAGCCCACCCCGCAGGTGCCGCGCGCCAGCAGGATCAGCTTCTTACGCTCGTAGCGATCCGCCAGCACGCCGCCGACCATCAGCCCGATAAACATCGCCCCGCCGGTTAAGGTGACGGATAGCCCCACCAGCCAGCTGGAGTGCGTCATAGTCTGGATCTGGACGGGCACGGCGACGCCGAGCAGGCCGAGGGACAAAATGGAGATAAAGCGAGCGATAAAAACGGCGCGATACGCCGGGTGCGTTTTCAACAGGCTGAGGTTAAGCAGCCAGGATTTTTGATTCATGACAAAGCCTTGAGTCTATTTCTACCCATTCCATGGGCGCACATGCTAACATAGCCAAATAAGATAGATAACGATAATCACTATCATTATCAAATCATGGATGTTGCTATGTCGTTTTCCTCTTCTGCGGTGCGCGCCATTGCCGTGCCCGTATTATTGCTACTGCTAATCCTTGCGATTGCACTCAGCCTGCTGGTCGGCGCTAAACCGCTGCCCGCGTCCGTTATCGTTGATGCGCTCTCCGGAACCTGTCAGAGCGCCGACTGCACCATCGTGCTCGACGCCCGCCTGCCCCGCACTCTTGCCGGACTGCTGGCCGGTGGCGCGCTCGGTCTTGCCGGTGCCCTGATGCAAACCCTTACCCGTAACCCGCTGGCGGACCCCGGCATTCTTGGCGTCAACTCCGGGGCCAGCTTTGCCATCGTGCTCGGCGCAGCGCTGTTCGGGTTGACGTCACCCTCTGAACAGCTGGTGATGGCCTTCTGCGGCGCGCTGGCCGCCTCGCTGGTGGTCGCGTTTACCGGAAGTCAGGGCGGCGGGCAACTGAGCCCGGTTCGCCTGACGCTTGCGGGCGTAGCGCTCGCGGCGGTGCTGGAAGGCTTGTCCAGCGGTATCGCCCTGCTCAACCCGGACGTCTACGACCAGCTGCGCTTCTGGCAGGCCGGCTCGCTGGATATCCGCACCCTTGAAACCCTGAAAGTGGTGGCGATCCCGGTGATGATTGCCGCCGCCGTAGCGCTGTCGTTAAGCCGGGCGCTCAACAGCCTGAGCCTCGGCAGCGACACCGCCACCGCTCTCGGCAACCGCGTGGCGCGCACCCAGCTGACGGGCCTGCTGGCCATCACCGTGCTGTGCGGCAGCGCGACCGCCGTGGTCGGCCCGATTGCCTTTATCGGCCTGATGATGCCCCATATGGCGCGCTGGCTGGTGGGGGCGGATCACCGCTGGTCCCTCCCGGTAACGCTGCTGGCGACGCCTGCCCTGCTGCTGTTTGCCGACGTGCTGGGCCGCCTGCTGGTTCCCGGCGAGCTGCGCGTCTCGGTGGTCAGCGCCTTTATCGGCGCGCCGGTGCTGATTTTCCTGGTACGCCGTAGACGCGGAGGTGGCGCATGATGGCCCCGTCCCGGCGTTTAGTCGCCTGCGTCACCCTGCTGGTTATCGCCATCCTGCTGCTGGCAGCGTGGAGCCTGCGCAGCGGCGCGGTGACGCTCGATTTCACCCAGGTGCTTAACGCCCTGCTCGGCAGCGCGCCCCGTAACATCACTATGGTGGTCACCGAGTGGCGGCTGCCGCGCGTGGCGATGGCGATTCTGGTGGGCGCGGCGCTCGGCGTCAGCGGCGCAATTTTCCAGTCGCTGATGCGCAACCCGCTCGGCAGCCCGGACGTAATGGGCCTCAACACCGGGGCCTGGAGCGGCGTGCTGGTGGCGATGGTGCTGTTCGGGCAGCACCTGACGGCCATCACCTTTACGGCGATGGCGGGCGGCATTCTGACGTCCTTACTGATCTGGGCGCTGGCCTGGCGCAACGGCATCGACACTTTCCGGCTGATCGTTATCGGGATCGGCATCCGCGCGATGCTGATGGCGTTTAACACCTGGCTTTTGTTGCAGGCGTCTCTGGAAACCGCGCTCTCCGCCGGGCTGTGGTACGCCGGCTCCCTCAACGGCCTGACGTGGGGCAAAACCTGGCCCGCCGCGCCGCTGATTTTGCTGATGTTTATCGGCGCCCTGCTGCTGGTACGCCGGATGCGGCTGCTGGAGATGGGCGACGACAGCGCCTGCGCGCTGGGCGTGAGCGTTGAGCGTTCGCGCCTGATGCTGATGCTGGTGGCGGTATTGCTGACCGCTGCGTCCACCGCGATTGCCGGGCCGATCTCGTTTATTGCGCTTGTCGCGCCGCATATCGCGCGGCGTCTTAGCGGCACCGCGCGCTGGGGCTTGACCCAGGCTGCCCTGTGCGGTGCGATGCTGCTGCTGGCCGCCGACCTCTGCGCCCAGCGGCTGTTTATGCCTTATCAACTTCCGGTGGGCGTGGTGACCGTCAGCCTCGGCGGGATTTACCTCATCGTCTTGCTCGTTCAGGAGTCACGCAAGAAATGACAGATTCAACAACCCGCTTGCGCGGCGAAAACTTGACCCTCGGCTATGGCAAAAAAATCATTGCCCGTGATTTAACCGTCGCCATTCCGGACGGCCACTTCACCGCGATTATCGGTCCGAACGGCTGCGGCAAATCAACCCTGCTGCGCACCCTGAGCCGCCTGATGTCGCCGACAGTGGGCAGCGTATTCCTCGACGGAGAGCAGATCCAGCGCTTCGCCAGCAAAGAGGTGGCCAGGCGCATCGGGCTGCTGGCGCAAAACGCCACCACGCCGGGAGATATTACCGTGCAGGAGCTGGTCTCGCGCGGGCGCTACCCACACCAGCCGCTGTTTACCCGCTGGCGCAAAGAGGACGACGAGGCCGTGAAGCGCGCGATGGAGGCAACGGGCATCACCGATCTGGCTCAGCAAAGCGTGGATACCCTTTCCGGCGGACAGCGACAGCGGGCGTGGATCGCGATGGTGCTGGCGCAGGAAACCGCCATTATGCTGCTGGACGAGCCGACGACCTGGCTGGACATCAGCCATCAGATTGACCTGCTGGAGCTGCTGAGCGAGCTGAACCGCACGCAGGGATATACCCTGGCGGCGGTGCTGCATGATTTAAATCAGGCGTGCCGCTACGCCACGCATCTGATTGCCTTGCGTGACGGCGAAATTGTGGCGCAGGGCGCGCCGAAGGAGATAGTGACGCCAGAGCTGATCGAGCGGATCTACGGCATGCGCTGCATGATTATTGACGATCCGGTGGCGGGTACGCCGCTGGTGGTGCCGTTAGGTCGGCGGTAATAGCCGGGTGGCGGCTACGCCTTACCCGGCCTACATTCAGCTCCCGTAGGCCCGGTAAGCGCAGCGCCACCGGCGCATTTGCACTATCCTAAAATTTCCTTCAGTACCGGCCCAATCTTTTCAAACGCCTGCGGTGAAATGATATCCACGTGGGCGCAGTCCTGGCTGTAGACCTCCAGCTCGCCCACCCACGGTGCCCAGGCCGTATGCGGATCCATCGTTCGCGTGCGTTCGGCAACAAACAGCGTCGCTTTACCGTCAAAGCATGAACTGTGCGCGGTGGTGAGCAACCGCACCGCGTCCGCGTAGTTGCCTTCAATGGTGTTAAACAATTCGCTGGAGCCCTGTCCCTGCTGGGCGGCGATAAACGCCTGACGCTCGCGCTCGATCTCCGCCAGCACTTCCGGGTCAAGGCCGTTTGCCTCTTTCTCCGCCCAGTTCTGGGTTTCCGGCGGCCAGGTATCCAGCAGACCAAGAAACGCCACCGCTTCGCCCTGCTCGCGCAGACGCGCCGCAATGCCCTGCGCCAGCGTGCCGCCAAGGGAATAACCGAACAGATAATACGGCCCCTGCGGCTGCTGCTTACGCAGCGTTTTCAGGTGATGTTCGATCACGCCATCGAGATCCGCGCACTGCTGCATCGGACCGTTTGGCCGCGGCGACTGAATGCCGACGATGGACCAGCGCGGGCTGAGGTAGCGCGACAGGACGCTGAACTGCCAGGCAAAGCCGGACGCCGGATGGAAGCAGAACAGCGTCGGGCCGTTGCTTTCACGCAGCGGCAGCAGGGTTTCATACCCCAGACGCTGCGCCTGTTCGTCGCTCAGTTGCGAGTCCAGCAGCGCGCTGAGCTTGCCGACCGTCGAGGCGACCATAATCTGCCCCGGCGTGACCTTGCGGCTGAATGCACGGCCGAGCTGAGCCGCGAGGCGCATCGCCAGCAGCGAGTGGCCGCCAAGGGCAAAGAAGTCGGCGTCGATATCGTTCACTTCGCAGCCCAGCAGCGCAGAAAACGCCTGCGCCACGGCGGCTTCGGTTTGCGTCTCGGGTGCGCGACCGGAGGTTTTGCTGGTCAGCTCCGGCAGCGGCAGCGCCTTGCGATCCAGCTTACCGTTGGCGCTCAGCGGCAGCGCGCTGATTTGCAGCAGCACCACCGGCACCATATGCGGCGGCAGCTGTGCCCTGAGCGAGTCCAGCAGCGCGTCGCGATCCAGCGGTAAACCGGATTCAGAAACCACGTACCCCACCAGCTGGCGGGCATCGCCGCCCGTTGCCGCTGCCTGGTTGAATACACACGCATGCGCCACGGCCTGAGCCACGTCAGGCAATGACAGCATCGCCCGGTCGATTTCGCCCAGCTCAATGCGTTGACCGCGGATTTTCAGCTGGTCATCGCTGCGGCCCAGATATTCCACCGCCCCGTTGTCCAGCCAGCGGGCGACGTCTCCGGTGCGATACATCCGCTCGCCTGGGGCAAACGGATCGGCAATAAAGCGGCTGGCGGTGAGGTCGGGCCGTCCCAGATACCCCTGTGCCAGCTGAATGCCGGTGAGATACAGATCGCCCGCCACGCCGAACGGCACCGGGCGCATCATCGCGTCCAGAATGCGCAGCCCCGTATTCCACACCGGGAAGCCGATCGGCACGCTGTTGCCCTCCACTGCCGCCAGCTCCGGGCCGTACGCCGGATACCAGCTCACGTCCACCGCCGCTTCGGTTGGGCCGTAGAGGTTGTGCAGCGGTACATGAGTGAGCTGCTCCCACTCGCGGCACAGCGCCGTTGGCAGCGCCTCGCCGCTACAGAACACCTGCTTCAGCGTCCTGCAACAGTCGACGTTTTCCGGCGTCAGCGAGGCAACAAATGCCGCCAGCATCGAGGGCACGAAGTGGGTGGTGGTTACGCCATATACTGCGAAGAAGCTCTGCATCGCCTGCGGATCGCGGTGCGCGTCCGGCTCGGCCATCACCAGCTTTGCCCCGGCGATAAACGGCCACCAGAACTCCCACACCGACACGTCAAAGCTGCACGGCGTTTTCTGCGCCACGACGTCATGCGCCGCCAGTGGATAATGATCCTGCATCCACTTCAGGCGGTTAACGATGGCGGTATGCCCCACCATCACCCCTTTCGGGCGTCCCGTTGAACCCGAGGTAAAGATGATGTACGCGGTCTGCTCCGGTTTCGCCAGACGCAGAGGTTCAGCGCCTGTGGTTGGCAATAGCATGTTGTAACTAAACGAAGGTATCGGCATATCGTTAAAGCGCGGAAGCTGCGCGTCGGTGGTAATGAGGAGCGACGGTTTCGCGTCCTCCAGCATCATCCGCAGACGATCGTCCGGGTAGCCGGTATCCAGCGGCAGCCAGGCGGCGCCGGCTTCAACAATGCCGTGCAGCGCCAGGGTCAGGAACACCGAACGCGGAAGCGCCACCGCCACGCTGTCGCCCGGCTTCACGCCGCGCGCGCGCAGCAGGTTTGCCAGCGCGACCACCTGCTCGCGCATCTGGCGGTAGTTCAGCTCAATATGGGCATCCGCCAGCGCGGGGGCGTCCGGCGTTTTGCTCGCCTGCTCCGCCACCAGATCCGCCAGCGTGGTGGAGGGCAGCGCCAGGCCGGTATCGTTGATGCGCGCCAGCCGGGCGTATTCCTGCTCTGATACGGTTTCCACGTCGCCACAGCGCAGGTCCGGGTTCGCGGCAAACTGCGCCAGCATCGCGTTCAGGCGCGAAACGTGGCGCTTCAGCGTCGCGTCGTCGTAACGCTGCCTGTTGGCGAGGATCTCAATGCTTAATCCGCCCTGCTCATCCGGGAACAGCGCCAGCTCGAGATCGTTCACCGGGCCGGTCGCCAGCGTGTGGGTGATGGCCTCCACGCCGTCGATATCCAGCTGATAATCAAATACCTTCACGTTCAGCACCGGCCCAAACAAGGGTTCGTCCCCTGCGGCCCGCCCGCTGTCGCGCACGATCTGCTCGGCGTCGTAGCGCTGATGGCGGCGCATCTTTTTCAGCTGGTTCACCAGGCGCAGCGCCAGCTCCGGCAGGCTCTCAAGCGGATTAATATTCACCGCCAGCGGCAGGACGTTAAGCACCGGGCCGGTTGCGGTCAGCGCGGCGGACCCCATGCGGCGCATAAAGATAAACCCGGCGGCGTAGTCCAGCCGTCCGGTGAGGCGGCCGAGCCACAGCGCCACCAGCGCAAGCGCCAGTTCGGTGCGCTGTGCCTGCCCGGCTGCCTGCGCCAGCTGGCTAAAGGCGCGAGCGTCCATTGCAATTTTCAGGCGCAGGATGTCGGTAGTGGCGGCGCGTCCCGGTAGCGGCGCGGAGGAGAGCGAGACCGGAGGAGGAAGCTGTTTGCGCTGCTCCTCCCAGAAGGCACCGTCGCGCTGATACGCCTCGCTGTCTCGGTAGCGCTGATACTCGTCAACGACATCAGCGAACGGGGTAAACGGTGAGGCTGGGGTGGGTTCCCCTTTCTTCCAGGCAGCGTAAATCGCGGCGATCTGGCGGGTAATTGCCGGGAAACTGAAGCCATCCACCACCAGATGGTGATAGCGCTGATACCAGTACCAGCGGTTGTCACCGACCTGAATCAGCTGATGAAAAGCGAGCGGCTGACCGCTGTCCACGCGCAGATCCTGGCTGAGATCGGCCTCCATCAGCGCCACGGCGGCGTCGTGAGAATCAACGCGAACGATGGACGGCTCCGGCAGGATCAGGGCCTCATCGACCCACTGCCAGACCTCGCCGTTATCTTCAGCGAAACGCGTGCGCAGAGTATCGGCCTGCATCATGCCCTCAGCGATGGCTTTAGCCAACAACGGCGCGTCGATATTTCCTTTCAGCTCGGTGTAGTGCGCCACGCTCCAGGCGTTTGACAGCGAGGAAAGCTGCTCTGCCATCCAGATACCCGGCTGGGCGGCGACGAGAGGGAGACGGTTCATGCGCGCTCCCCCGCAAAAGAGGACGGCTTAAGCGTCTGCCAGCGTTGCGCCAGCCACTGCTGGCACGCCTCCTGAGAGTGCGGCTCGCAGACCACGCGCCAGCCCGCGGGCAATTCGCACTGCTGCGGCCACAGGCTGTACTGCCCCTGCTCATTTTGCAAAATGGCGAACTGTCCCTGCGGATTATCGAAAGGATTGCTGAATTCCATACAGACTCCGTTAGTGAATGAGCGGCTGCCAGAGGGTCATCAGCCCCTGCGTCAGCCCACCGCGCCAGCAAAGCGCATCGTGTCCGCCGTCAACCTGACGCCAGATAACCGGTTGCTGAGTGTGTAGTTCGGCGAGGATCGCCTGGTTTGCGCGCAATATAAGCGGCTCGTTGCGCCCGGCTTCAAGAAGGATGCGTAGCCCGCGAGGGGATATTTCGCCGGTTTTAAGTTGTTCGATTAACAGCCCGTCCTGCTGCCCGCCGCGGTGCGGCCACCAGTAGGAGCCGGACTGGCTGAGCACGCAGCCAAAACGCTGCGGCCAGTGCAGTGCGGCATAAAGGGAGGAGAGACCGCCAAAGCTTTGCCCTGCGACCACCGTACGGTCGGCGCGGTCGCTAAACGGCGCGCGTTGTTGGACAAGGGGGAGAAGTTCTTCCTGCACCGCCAGCCAGAAGTCGGGATTGCACGGTAGCTCGCGGTTACGGTGCTCCATATTAATAACATCGATTAAGACGTAGACCGCAGGCGGCAGGTTGCGCTCGGCGGTGAGCGACGCCAGCGCAGGCCAGACGGGCATGCTTTCCGCCCAGAACTGCCCGTCAAGCAGCACCGCCAGCGGGCGTTCGGGGCTTTCATCCCCGGTGGTAAAAATCCACACGCAGCGACGGTTCTTCAGGCGCGCGCTGTGCCACTCAATGCAGACAGGCTTTTTGTAAGGCGTATCAGGATGGTTCCAGCCCGGCTGTACGGGCGCCTCCGGCATTTCCAGCGCCGAGACGGCGTGCCCGCGCCCGCCGCGCCAGCTCTGCGGATTCAGCGGGTCTGAAACCGCGTGAGGCAGCAGCTTGCGCCAGCCTTCGCGCAGCGCCATGCGGTCCGGCTGCTCGCCTTCAAATACTGCATCGGCAAAATCGTTTTCGTTATCGGAGGGGATAAAACAGTAGCTGCCGCGCCATTCGGGGCTGAACTCCCCCTGCCACTGCCAGACGTCGGTATCGGGAATGCGTTCAAGCGATTGCGGGCGGGCATTCTGATGGTGGTCGGTCACGCCGGTAACGTAGAGCCAGACGCGTTTAACCGTCGAGGTCTGCTGGGTTCCTGCCGGGTCCCGCCACCAGAATGTGACGCGATAGTTTTCCTCATGACGTTGCCATTCCGGCCCGTTTTTCGACTGCCACCACGCTTCACTTCCGGTTGTTAACGCCGTCACCCTTATAACCCCATGTTTAGCAATATTTTTTGTTTCAGAGCAAATTTTATTGATAATATTATTGATAACTATTTGCATTTGCAATAGCGTATTGCCCGCGCTGTGGGAAGCGCGTTCATAAATAACCATAAAAGCGGGACGTACAATGAATAAGAAGATTCACTCTCTGGCCTTGCTGGTCAATTTAGGGATTTATGGCGTCGCGCTGCCTGCCATGGCAGACGACAACGCCGCCTCTGCGCAGCACGAAGACACCATGGTGATCACCGCCGCCGAGCAGAATTTGCAGGCGCCTGGCGTGTCGACCATCACCGCCGATGAGATCCGCAAAAACCCGCCCGCGCGGGACGTGGCGGAAATCATCCGCACCATGCCGGGCGTTAACCTGACCGGGAACTCCACCAGCGGCCAGCGCGGGAACAACCGTCAGATCGACATTCGCGGCATGGGGCCAGAAAACACCCTTATCCTGATCGACGGCAAGCCGGTGACCAGCCGCAACTCCATCCGTCTGGGCTGGCGCGGCGAGCGTGACACCCGCGGCGATACCGGCTGGGTACCGCCGGAGATGATCGAGCGTATCGAAGTGATCCGCGGTCCGGCCGCCGCGCGCTACGGCAACGGCGCGGCGGGCGGCGTGGTGAATATCATCACCAAAAAATTCGACGACCAGTGGCACGGCTCCTGGAACACCTACCTGAATGCGCCAGAGCATAAAGACGAAGGTTCTACCAAGCGCACCAACTTCAGCCTGAGCGGCCCGCTGGGCGGCGACTTCAGCTTCCGCATGTTCGGTAACCTGGACAAAACCCAGGCCGACGCGTGGGACATCAACCAGGGTCACCAGTCTGACCGTACCGGTGCCTACGCCGACACGCTGCCCGCGGGCCGTGAAGGGGTAGAGAATAAAGACATCAACGGCGTGGTGCGCTGGGACTTCGCGCCGATGCAGTCACTGGAATTTGAGGCGGGCTACAGCCGCCAGAACAACCTCTACGCCGGTGATACCCAGAACACCAACAACGACAACAGCTCCAGCGGGCTGGTGAAAAAGAACTACGGCAAAGAGACCAACCGAATCTATCGCCAGAACTTCGCGGTGACCTGGAACGGCGGTTGGGACAACGGCATTACCACCAGCAACTGGGCGCAGTACGAGCACACCCGCAACTCCCGTCTGGGCGAAGGGCTGGCGGGCGGTCTGGAAGGTCTGTTCAACAGCAATAAATTCACCGACACCGACCTGGCCGACGTGATGCTGCACAGCGAAATCAACCTGCCGATTGATTTCCTCGTTAACCAGAACCTGACGCTCGGCACCGAGTGGAACCAGCAGCGCATGAAGGACTCGACCTCCTTCACGCAAACCCAGCAGGGCGGCACCATCCCGGGCATGAGCGAAGACCGTAGCCCGTACACGTCAGCGGAGATCTTCTCCCTGTTTGCCGAAAACAACATGGAGCTGACCGACAGCACCATGCTGACCCCTGCCCTGCGCTTCGACCACCACACAATCGTGGGCAATAACTGGAGCCCGTCCCTGAACCTGTCGCAGGGTCTGGGGGATGACTTCACCCTGAAGATGGGCATCGCGCGCGCCTACAAAGCACCAAGCCTGTACCAGACCAACCCGAACTACCTGCTCTACAGTAAAGGCCAGGGCTGCTACGCCAGTTCCGACGGCGTGGGCTGCTACATGATGGGCAACGACGATCTGAAAGCGGAAACCAGCATCAACAAAGAGATTGGCCTGGAGTGGAAACGCGACGGCTGGCTGGCGGGCGTGACCTGGTTCCGCAACGACTATCGCAACAAGATTGAAGCGGGCTACGCGCCGATTGGCCAGACGTCCTCCGGCAAAGTCACTACCGATATTTACCAGTGGGAAAACGTGCCGAAGGCGGTGGTGGAAGGTCTGGAAGGCTCCCTGAACGTGCCGGTCAGCGACACCATCAACTGGACCAACAACATCACCTATATGCTGCAAAGCAAGAACAAGGAGACCGGCGACCGTCTGTCGATCATTCCTGAGTACACGCTGAACTCAACCCTGAGCTGGCAGGTGCACCAGGATGTGTCATTGCAGTCGACCTTCACCTGGTACGGCAAGCAGCAGCCGAAGAAGTACAACTACAAAGGCCAGCCGGTGACCGGGTCTGAGAAAGACGAGGTCAGCCCGTACAGCATCGTTGGCCTGAGCGCCACCTGGGACGTGACGAAAAACGTCAGCCTGACCGGCGGCGTGGACAACGTCTTCGACAAGCGCCAGTGGCGCGCGGGTAATGCCCAGACCACGGGGAACGCGACAACCGGCGCGTATATGTACGGTGCGGGTGCGTATACGTATAATGAACCGGGTCGCACCTGGTACATGAGCGTAAACACAAGATTCTGATACAGGCAGTGACCTCCCCCTCTCCCTGTGGGAGAGGGTTGGGGTGAGGGCATCAGTCCGCACAATTCAGAGGGAAAAACCATGCACACCGCCCACAGCACATTTTCTCTCGCCGGCCTCACCCTCCACCGCATCACCTTCGACCCCGCCACCTTCACCGACGCCGATCTCCTCTGGCTCCCCCATCACGCCCAGCTCGCTGACGCCGGACGTAAACGCAAGGCCGACCATCTGGCAGGACGCATCGCCGCCGCGCACGCCTTGCCTGACCACACCGTTCCCGCCATCGGCCCCAGCGGGGAACCGCTCTGGCCGAACGGAATTTACGGCAGCATCACCCACAGCGGCACGGAGGCGATGGCTGTCGTCGCGCCTTACCCTGCGCTTATCGGTATCGATAGTGAAGCGATCCTCGCCGAAAATGAAGCAAGGGAAATCAAAGATGGCATTATAGATGCCCATGAAGAGCGTGTGCTTTCCCGCTCGGGTTACCCGTTCGCCCTCGCCCTGACGCTGGTTTTCAGCGCCAAAGAGAGCCTGTTTAAGGCTCTCTTTCCGCAGGTGCAGGCTTACATGGGGTTTGACAGCGCGCGCGTCACCCTGCTCGACGATAACACGCTCACGCTGGCGTTGACCCGTCAACTGTCAGGCTTTAACGAAGGCACCGCCTTCGCCCTGCACTGGCAACTGCGCGGCGAGCAGGCGATCACCCTGCTGTCACACGTTCCTGCCGACGCGCCTTCACGCTGGTCACCACAAACGTCACGATAAACACCACCGCGAACAGGACCACAATGGTCGGCGCGGGTGCGCTGTCGAGATAAAACGAGGCATACACGCCGCTGACCGACACCAGTACTGATACCGCCACAGCCACCAGCAGCGCCATGTGAAAGCGTCGGGCGATCAGCACCGCCACCGCGCCGGGGGCAATCAGCAGCGAAATCGACAAAATAATCCCCACCGCCTTCAGCGTCGCCACGATGGTCAGCGACACCATGCACAGTAAGCCATAGTGCAGCCAGCGGGCGCGCAGGCCGCTCGCCTGCGCCTGCTGATAGTCAAAGCAGAACAGCAGGAAATCACGCCATTTCAGGCCAATCACCAGCGCAATCAGCCCCGCGACGAAACCGCTTTGCAGAATGTCCATCCCGTTAATGCCCAGCATATCGCCGAACAGAATGTGGTCGAGATGCACCTCAGGTTTAACGGCGATATAAAGGATCAGCCCCGCGCCGAACATCCCGGAAAAGACAATCCCCATCACCGTATCCTGCTTGATCCGGCTGTTGTCCTTGAGGTAGCCGGTGGCGACCGCGCAAAACAGACCGGCAACGAACGCGCCCAGCGCCAGCGGCAGGCCCATCACCCACGCCAGCACCACGCCGGGAAACACCGCGTGGCTCATGGCGTCGCCCATCAGCGCCCAGCCTTTCAGCACCAAAAAAACCGACAGCAGCGCGCAGGGCACGGCTACCAGAAGTGAAATCAGCAGCGCGTTGTTCATGAACGCAAACTGGAAGGGTTCAAGGAGCAGCGCCATCATGGGTGTGCCTCCTTCGCGCGACGACGGCTGGCGAGCAGCCCGTGCTTCGGCGCAAAGACGAACGCCAGCAGGAACAGCAGCGTCTGGGCGACCACAATAATGCCGCCGGTGGCGCCGTCCAGGTAATAGCTGGCCCACGCGCCGAGGAAGCTGGTGAGGCTGCCAATGGCGACGGCAATCATCAGCAGACGCGGGAAGCGGTCGGTCAGCAGCCACGCGGTTGCGCCGGGCGTAACCACCAGGCAAATCACCAGAAACGCGCCGACGGTTTGCAGCGCCGCCACGGTAGAGACCGCCAGCAGCGTGAAGAACAGGATCTTCAGGCGCTCAGGGCGCAGGCCGATGGCGCGGGCGTGGTTCTCATCAAAAAAGGTCACCATCAGATCTTTCCATTTGAACAGCAGGATAACCATCGACACCACGCCGATAATCGCCAGCTGGACGATATCCTCCGGCGCGATAGCCAGAATATTGCCGAGCACGATGGTCTGAATATTTACCGAGGTCGGGTTGAGCGAGACCATAAACAGCCCCAGCCCGAAAAAGGAGGAGAAGATCAGCCCGATAATGGCGTCCTCCTTCAGGCGGCTGCGCTGGTTGAGAAACAGCATACTACCCGCCGCCAGCCCGCCCGATAAAAACGCCCCCAGCGAGAAAGGCAGCCCGAGCATGTAAGCCCCCGCCACGCCCGGCACGATGGAGTGAGAGAGCGCATCGCCGATCAGCGACCAGCCTTTGAGCATCAGGTAGCAGGAGAGAAACGCGCAGAGCCCACCCACCATCGCCGAGACCCACATCGCGTTAAGCATGTACTCATAGCTGAAGGGTTCGAGAAGCGCGTTCATTTTGCCTCCTGCCGGTGCGTCACGAAGGGTCGCTCGTCGTCGGTGATAATGCGCTCTTCAGAACCGCTGAGCACCACGTGGCGCAGCACGCCGCTGAAGGCGCGCTCAAGGTTTTCGGCGGTGAAGGTGGTTTCCGTCGGGCCGCTCGCCAGCACGGTGCCTTTGACCATCACCGTGTAATCGCAAAACTCCGTGACCGAGCCTAAATTGTGGGTCGAGACCAGCATGGTTTTGCCCTCGTCGCGCAACTCGCGCAGCAGGCTGATGATTCTGGCTTCGGTTTTAACGTCCACGCCGGTAAACGGCTCGTCGAGCAGGATCACCTCGCCCTGCTGGGCAATCGCCCGCGCCAGAAAGACGCGCTTCTTTTGTCCGCCGGAGAGCTCGCCAATCTGCCGGTGGCGCAGCTCGAGCATATCCACGCGCATCAGGGCGTCGGTCACGATCTGCCGATCTTGCACTTTAGGCCGCCGCAGAAATCCCATATGCCCGTAGCGCCCCATCATCACCACGTCCTCGACCAGCACCGGAAACGACCAGTCGACCTCTTCCGACTGCGGCACGTAGGCGACCAGGTTCTGGCGCAGCGCCCGATGAGGCGGCAGCCCATTGAGGGTGATAGTGCCGCTCGCCGCCCGCACAAAGCCCATCACCGCCTTAAACAGCGTGGACTTGCCGGAGCCGTTCACCCCCACCAGCGCGGCAATCGATCCACCGGGCACGCTGAACGACGCATTGCGTAGCGCCGTGTGGCCGTTGCGGTAGGTCACGGTCACGTCCGTGACGACAATCCCCTTCTGCATGGTCACTCCTTCATGCCGTCGCGAATGCCCTGCACCAGCGTGCGGGTGGTGACGTTCAGCAGGTCGATATAGGTCGGCACGGGGCCGTTTTCCGCACTCAGGGAGTCAACATACAGCACACCGCCGTAGTGGGCGCCGGTTTCCCGCGCCACCTGACGCGCCGGCTTATCGGAGACCGTGCTTTCGCTGAATACCGCCGGGATGCGATGTTTCTTCACCAGATCGATCACCTTGCGCACCTGCTGCGGCGTGCCCTGCCGATCGGCGTTGATCGGCCACAGGTAAAGTTCCTTCATGCCCAGATCCCGCGCAAGATAGGAGAAGGCGCCCTCGCTGGTCACCATCCAGCGTTTGTCTTCCGGGATCTCCGCCACCTGCTTGCGCAGCGGTTCGAGGGTCGCGACGATCTTCTGCTTGTAGGCCTCAGCGTTGCGTTGGTAGACCTGCGCGTTGGCCGGGTCGTACTTCACCAGCGCGTCGCGGATGTTATCAACGTAAATCAGCGCGTTGTCCGGCGACATCCACGCGTGCGGGTTAGGCTTGCCATCGTACGGCCCCTCGCTGATGCCCATCGGGGTGATGCCCTGGGTGACAATCACCTCCGGCACGCCGTTCAGGTGCTGATAAAAACGCTGGAACCACAGCTCCAGGTTCATGCCGTTCGCCAGGATCAGCTGCGCCTTTTGCGCGCGCTTGATATCCCCCGGCGTGGGCTGGTACTCGTGGATTTCAGCGCCCGGTTTAGTGATGGAGGTGACTTCTGCGGCATCCCCCGCCACGTTTTTCGCCATATCCGCGATGACGGTAAAGGTGGTGATGACCTGGAACTTTTCAGCCGCCAGCGCGCCCGTGCTGGTCGTAGCCGTGAGCAGCGCGCCGAGCAACAGACGCTTTAATCCTTGCAGTGGGTGCATCGCAGAAGTCTCCTGAGGTGGCGAAATTCAAAGCAAAATTAGCCCGTGCTATAAGGTATAGCACAGGCTATATTTAAATGAAAATGGTTATCATTAAAGTTATGTCAATGAAGGGCGGGCCTGACGGCGCTTCGCTTATCAGGTCTACGTAAAAGCAGTTTTGAAGGCCGGGTAAGCGCAGCGCCACCCGGCATAAGGGCGACTCACAGCCCGGCAAGTGCCTTGTAAAATGCAGGATTCTCCCTAATCACATTAAGTACCTTCGCCGCCAGCCCGGTTGGATTGCGGCGTTTGGACTCCCAGCTCTTTATTGTATCGACGCTCGTGCCAAGCGCCTTCGCCATTTCGCTTTGCGTGATATTGAGCTGCTCTCTGATGGCACGCACATCAGCAACTTCATAGCGGGTTACTCGGGAAGCGGCTTTTCTTCCGTTATGGATCTCAACGGCCTCTTCAAGCGAAGATTTTAATTCATTAAAAATACTCATTATCAGCCTCCACCTGCCTGATTGGGGTACATAGTACACCTCTCATTTACGGCACTGGAAGCAGTATTTTTCAGAATGGAAGTCAGCTTTTTAAGTTCTGCTTTCTCTGCCTCTGTCAGGCTGTCCTTTATGCATTTTGGATAGGCCATAATGAAATAGATGACCTCCTCCGTGGCCAGAAAGTAAATCACTCTGATACCCCCTCTCTTTCCCTTTGAGGCTGCCGCCATCCTTATTTTACGTAAACCACCCGTCTGCTGGATCAGGTCACCTTTATCAGGCCACGCAATAAGTTCCTTTTGCAGATCCTTTAATTCATCATCCGTAGCAATGCTTTTAATCTGTCGGGTAAAGAGTGATGTTTCGATAAACTCTATCGCATGACTCATCCATAGTTCCTTCCCTAAACGCAGCAAAAGCCCGAATGCTTCAACACCAGGCTCATGCTGCATGGTTACTCTTCCTTGAGTAATGCTGCGCCAAATAACTGTATTTATATACAGCCTAAAGGTATTTTAAGAATCCGTTTAGACATCCGGGAACATCACGCTATTCCCCGGCGCTTCCCTGTGCAGATGGATAAAGTTCAGGTGCCGTTCATACTGGTCCAGAATGTCCGTAATCACCTGCTCCTTGCTGTAATCCATCAGGTCATTCCCCTGGCTACCTTCTAGTAAGAAGGTTTCCAGCCGGTAGTAGGTTGATTTCCCGCTGCGCGCCCGGTAGGTAAAGCCGGGCACCGAGTACTGCTGCGGCCAGATCTGATAGACAAAGTTCTGCTCGTCGCCCATGTGCACCAGCAGATCCAGGTGCCCCAGGGTTTCGCCCTCCTCCGGCGGCAGGTTTTTCAGCTCCACGTACGCACCGCGCAGCTTCAGCTCCTGCGCCACCTCTTCCATCGCCGGGAAGCAGACCGTCTCCATCATCTGTTTGGTGTAGCGCGTGCCCGGGTAGTTCATCAGGCGCGACAGGCGTTTCTTCCAGCTCAGCCTGTCCTGGGCCCCCATTGGACGCGGCGCGGTGTCGCGGCTGGCGCTGACGCGTCGATAATCTTCCACCTTGAGCGATTTATACAGCCCGGCCATCACGAAGAAGATCACAAAGCTGAACGGCAGGCCCATGATCACCGTGGTGTTCTGCAACGCCGAAATGCCGTTGGTCATCAGCATGCCGAGCGTCAGCAGGCCGATGGCGACCGACCAGAAGATGCGCAGCCAGTTCGGCGCGTCGCTGTTGATGTCCTTCAGCTTTGAGGTGAAGTTCCCCAGCACCAGCGCGCCGGAATCCGCCGAGGTGACGTAAAACAGCAGGCCGGTGATGGTCGCCACGGAGGCGCTAAAGGTGAACGCCGGATACTGCGCCAGCAGGCTGTAGAAGCCGCGCTCCGGGTGCGCCATCGCTTCCTGGGCAAAGGTTGCGTTGCCGTGGATGATCTCGTGCAGCGCGCTGTTGCCGAAAATCGACAGCCACAGCAGGGTAAAGGTGAACGGGATAATCAGCGTGCCCATCACAAACTGGCGGATGGTACGGCCACGCGAAATGCGCGCCAGGAACAGGCCGACAAACGGCGACCACGCAACCCACCACGCCCAGAAGAAGAGCGTCCAGCTGTTCATCCACTCTACCGGGCGGTCGAAGGCGAAACTGTTCAGCGTCATGCCCATAAAGCGGTTCACGTAGTCGCCCACGTTAAGCACCAGGGCGTTGAGCAGGAACGAGGTGTCGCCCATAAACAGCACGAACAGGATCAGGCCCAGCGCCAGCGCCACGTTCAGCTCGGAGAGCACGCGGATGCCCTTATCCACGCCGGAGGTCACCGAAATGGTGGCGATAATCACCGAGAGCGCAATCAGCGCCGCTTTCGCCGCCATCGAATCCGGAATATCAAACAGCACGCTCAGCCCGTAGTTGAGCTGCACCACGCCAATCCCGAGCGTTGTCGCGATGCCGAAGATGGTGCCAATCACCGCCGCGATATCGACGCTGTGGCCAATCGGGCCGTTGATCTTTTTACCGAAAATCGGGTACAGCGCGGAGCGGATGGTGAGGGGTAAATTATAACGATAGCTAAAGTATCCGAGCGCCATGCCCATCAGGGCGTACATCGACCAGCCCGTCAGGCCGTAGTGGAACAGCGTCCAGACCATCGCCTGGCGCGCGGCCTCCATCGTCTGCCCCGCCCCTTCCGGCGGCTGCATATACTGCGTGACCGGCTCCGCCACGGAGAAGAACATCAGGTCGATGCCGATGCCCGCGGCAAACAGCATCGCCGCCCAGCTTAGCAGGCTGAACTCGGGCTTGGACTGCTCTGGCCCGAGCTTCACCGAGCCGAAGCGCGAGCAGGCAATGCAGACCACGAAGACAATATAGAGCGTCGCCGCCAGCAGGTAGTACCAGCCGAAGGTCTTCGACACCCAGTTCAGGGTGCGGCCAATCCACTCGGCAGAAAAATCGTTAAAGAAAATGGTCGTCAGGGAAAACAACAAAATCAGCCCGGCGGACGTGTAAAAAACGACCGGGTTGATTTTGTCTTTTTCTCTGTCTTGTGAAAGGTCTGTCATCCAGTATCCCCACTGTTTTTGTAACTATTGAAATCCAAAATCGAAACAATTAAGACACATTTTATATTGAACGTCCAATCAAAAACCGCTTTAATAGATTACCAACGCTGATGAATGGAGTGGCAAAAATGCCCAAAGTGGGGATGCAGCCGATCCGGCGCAGGCAGCTTATCGACGCCACGCTGGAAGCAATTAATGAAGTGGGCATGCATGACGCAACCATTGCGCAGATCGCCCGTCGGGCGGGCGTGTCCACGGGGATCATCAGCCATTATTTCAAAGATAAAAACGGCCTGCTGGAAGCGACTATGCGCGACATCACCGGCCAGCTGCGCGATGCGGTGTTAAGCCGCTTACGCGCCCTGCCGAACGGCAGCGCGGAGCAGCGTTTGCAGGCGATTGTCGGCGGCAATTTTGATGAAACCCAGGTCAGCGGCGCGGCGATGAAGGCCTGGCTGGCCTTCTGGGCGAGCAGCATGCATCAGCCGATGCTCTATCGTTTGCAGCAGGTCAGCAGCCGCCGGTTGCTCTCAAACCTGGTGTACGAGTTCCGCCGCGAGCTGCCGCGTGAACAGGCTGAAGAGGCGGGCTACGGGCTCGCCGCGCTGATTGACGGGCTGTGGCTGCGCGCCGCACTCAGCGGCAAACCGCTGGACAAAACCCTCGCACAATCGCTCACCAGCCACTTTATCAGCCAGCATTTACCGACCGAATAACCGAGGAGGAAGCATGTCCCGAATGGCAGAACAGCAGCTTTATATCAATGGTGGTTATACATCCGCCACCAGCGGTCGCACCTTCGAGACCATCAACCCGGCCAACGGTGAAGTTCTGGCGAGCGTGCAGGCCGCCGGGCGTGAAGACGTGGACCGCGCCGTAGAGAGCGCAAAGCGGGGGCAAAAAATCTGGGCGGCGATGACCGCCATGGAGCGCTCGCGCATCCTGCGTCGCGCTGTCGATATCCTGCGCGAGCGCAACGACGCGCTGGCGAAGCTGGAAACCCTCGACACCGGCAAGGCGTTTTCTGAAACCTCGACCGTCGACATCGTCACCGGCGCGGACGTGCTGGAGTACTACGCGGGGCTGATCCCGGCGCTGGAAGGCAGCCAGATCCCGCTTCGCGACACCTCATTCGTCTACACGCGCCGCGAGCCGCTGGGCGTGGTGGCGGGCATCGGCGCGTGGAACTACCCGATCCAGATCGCCCTGTGGAAATCCGCCCCGGCGCTGGCGGCGGGCAACGCGATGATCTTCAAGCCGAGCGAGGTCACCCCGCTCACCGCCCTGAAGCTGGCGGAAATCTACACCGAGGCGGGCCTGCCGGACGGCGTGTTTAACGTCCTGCCGGGCGTGGGCGCGGAAACCGGTCAGTACCTGACCGAGCATCCGGGTATCGCGAAAGTCTCCTTCACCGGCGGCGTCGCCAGCGGCAAAAAGGTGATGGCGAACGCAGCGGCCTCGTCTCTGAAAGAGGTGACGATGGAGCTGGGCGGCAAATCGCCGCTGATTGTGTTTGACGATGCGGATCTGGATCTCGCCGCAGACATCGCCATGATGGCCAACTTCTTCAGCTCCGGCCAGGTGTGCACCAATGGCACCCGCGTGTTCGTGCCTGCAAAATATAAGGCCGCGTTTGAGCAGAAAATCGTTGAGCGCGTGGGCCGCATCCGCGCGGGCGATCTGTTCGATGAAAACACCAACTTTGGCCCGATGGTCAGCTTCCCGCATCGCGACAGCGTGATGCGCTACATCGCCAAAGGCAAAGAAGAAGGTGCGCGCGTGCTGTGCGGCGGCGACGTGCTGAAGGGCGACGGGTTTGATAACGGCGCGTGGGTGGCCCCGACCGTGTTCACCGACTGCACCGACGAAATGACCATCGTGCGCGAAGAGATCTTCGGCCCGGTGATGTCCATCCTTACCTATGAAAGCGATGAAGAAGCCATTCGCCGCGCCAACGACACCGACTACGGTCTGGCGGCGGGCATCGTCACCGCCGATCTGAACCGCGCGCACGGCGCCATTCACCAGCTTGAAGCGGGCATCTGCTGGATCAACACCTGGGGTGAATCCGCCGCGGAGATGCCGGTTGGCGGCTACAAGCACTCCGGCATTGGCCGCGAGAATGGCGTGATGACGCTTCAGAGCTACACCCAGGTGAAGTCCATCCAGGTTGAGATGGGTAAATTCCAGTCCATATTTTAACCGGGAGGTTTATTTGCAATTTGACTACATCATTATCGGGGCCGGCTCTGCCGGCAACGTACTGGCTACACGACTGACTGAAGATCCGAACACCACCGTCCTGCTGCTTGAGGCGGGCGGGCCGGACTACCGCTTTGATTTCCGCACCCAGATGCCTGCCGCGCTGGCCTTCCCGCTGCAGGGCAAGCGCTACAACTGGGCGTATGAAACCGAGCCAGAGCCCTTCATGAACAACCGCCGCATGGAGTGCGGACGCGGCAAAGGGCTGGGCGGCTCGTCATTGATCAACGGCATGTGCTACGTGCGCGGCAACGCGATGGATCTGGACAACTGGGCGAAAGAACCGGGTCTGGAGCACTGGAGCTACCTCAACTGCCTGCCCTACTACCGCAAGGCAGAGACCCGCGACGTGGGGCCGAACGATTATCACGGCGGCGACGGTCCGGTGAGCGTCACCACCTCTAAGCCGGGCGTAAATCCGCTGTTTGAAGCAATGGTGGAAGCAGGCGTGCAGGCGGGCTATCCGCGCACCGACGATCTCAACGGCTACCAGCAGGAAGGCTTTGGCCCGATGGACCGCACGGTTACGCCGCAGGGCCGACGCGCCAGCACCGCGCGCGGCTATCTGGACCAGGCAAAACCGCGTCCTAACCTGACTATCCGCACCCACGCCATGACCGATCGCATTATTTTTGACGGCAAGCGCGCGGCGGGCGTTGAGTGGCTGGAAGGCGAAAGCACCATTCCGTCAAAAGCGACGGCGAATAAAGAAGTCCTCCTGTGCGCAGGCGCCATTGCGTCACCGCAGATCCTCCAGCGTTCCGGCGTGGGCAACGCTGAATTGCTGAAGCAGTTCGATATCCCGCTGGTGCATGATTTACCCGGCGTGGGGGAAAACCTGCAGGATCACCTGGAGATGTACCTCCAGTACGAATGCAAAGAGCCGGTCTCCCTTTACCCTGCCCTGCAGTGGTGGAACCAGCCGAAGATTGGCGCCGAGTGGCTGTTTGGCGGCACCGGCGTGGGTGCGAGCAACCACTTCGAAGCGGGCGGATTTATCCGCAGCCGCGAGGAGTTTGAGTGGCCAAATATTCAGTACCACTTCCTGCCGGTGGCGATTAACTACAACGGCTCGAACGCGGTGAAAGAGCACGGCTTCCAGTGCCACGTCGGCTCCATGCGCTCCCCGAGCCGTGGACACGTGCGCATCCAGTCGCGCGATCCGCACCAGCATCCGGCGATCCTGTTCAACTATATGTCCCACGAGCAGGACTGGCAGGAGTTTCGCGACGCGATCCGCATCACCCGCGAGATCATGCACCAGCCCGCGCTGGACAAGTACCGCGGCCGCGAAATCAGTCCGGGTATTGACTGCCAGACCGATGAGCAGCTGGACGAATTCGTGCGCAACCACGCCGAAACCGCCTTCCACCCGTGCGGCACCTGCAAGATGGGCTATGACGAGATGGCGGTGGTCGACGGCGAAGGCCGCGTTCACGGGCTGGAAGGGCTGCGCGTGGTGGATGCGTCGATCATGCCGCAGATCATCACCGGCAACCTGAACGCCACCACCATTATGATCGGCGAGAAAATTGCTGATGCGATTCGCGGGCGCGAGCCGCTGGCGAAGAGCACGGCGGCGTATTATGTGGCGAACGGGGCGCCGGTCAGGCGCTGAGGATATTTCCCCTCCCCCTGGCCCTCTTCCATATGGGAGAGGGCTTCCCACCCAAAATTTATTTTTATTTTCCTGCATCCACTTCACCCCCTCCCCTCGTATATGTGTATGTGAGCAATCCCTTTGCTCCCTAAACCGAGGAAAGATGATGAAAAAGCTAACCCGTGTTGCACTCGTCACCAGCGCTTTACTCTTCTGTGCAGGCACATCAGCCGCCATGACGTCAGGCTCCGTGATGGTAGGCGGAGCGGAAATGTTCCCGAGCAAAAATATCGTTGAAAACGCCGTGAACTCGAAAGATCACACCACGCTGGTGGCCGCCGTCAAAGCGGCTGGACTGGTGGAGACGCTTCAGAGCAAAGGGCCATTCACCGTATTTGCGCCGACCAATGCGGCGTTTGCGAAATTGCCTGCCGGCACGGTCGAGAACCTGGTCAAACCCGAAAACAAAGCCACGCTCACCAGCATCCTCACCTATCACGTGGTTGCCGGTAATTACGATATGAAGGCGCTGGAGCAGAAAATTAAACAGGGCGGCGGACACGCGGAGCTGAAGACCGTTAACGGTCAGCCGCTGTGGATCATGAGCAACGGCCCGCACAACATTCAGCTTAAGGACGGTAAAGGCAATGTGGCGAACATTAGCACCTATGACGTTCATCAAAAAAACGGCGTGATCGATGTGATTGATACCGTCCTGATGCCTAAGTAGTTGTCTATACTTCGGAAGTGTGACGTTACCTTCCGGGAAAAACATGGATAACGCGCTGGCAGAACAGCAGCAGAAATTAATGCAGGCGGTCGCAAACGGCGATCGCCGCGCATTTGAACAACTCTATCGACTCACATCGCCACACCTGTTTGCCGTCGCGCTGCGCATGCTGCGCGACCGCGCGTGGGCAGAAGAGATCCTTCACGACTGTTTTATCACCGTCTGGAGTAAAGCCGAAACCTACAACGCTGCACTGAGCTCCCCAATGACCTGGCTTACGCATATTGTTCGCAATCGCTGTATTGACTGGCTGCGCAGCGGGCAAACCCGCGCTGCCGACCGCGAGTCGCCGTATAACGAAGCGCTTTTGCCCGGCGAGAACGATGAGCAGAATAACTGGCACGACGATGCGCAGGCAGAGCGGCTCAGGCATTGCCTCGAACATTTGAGCAGCGAGCAGCGCCAGAGCATTACGCTCGCCTACTATCAGGGAATGTCTCACAGCGACATTGCCGACTGGCTGCAGCAGCCTGTAGGCTCGGTGAAAAGCTGGATACGTCGGGCAATGGATCATCTTCGGGAGTGCGTGGGGCTATGAATGACGCAGAAAAACGCGACGACATGCTGGCAGCAGAGTATGCCCTCGGCACGCTGCGGGGAGGAGCACGGCTTCAGTTCCAGAAAAGGGTCCTCCGTGAACCGGCTCTGGCCGCCCGCGTGGCGTACTGGCAGGACATGTTCAGCACGCTGGATAGTCATCTTGTGCCCGTCCCTCCACCCGAGACGGTGTGGAAAAGAATCGCCCTCGACCTGCCGCCCAAAAAGCCTTTACGCCAAAGTCGGCCTTATCTCGGCTGGATGGTTGCGGCCTCACTCGCCGCCCTGACGGTCGTTGCCTGGTATGCCACCCGAGCCCCGGAACTCGCTCCGCTGATGGTACTCAACGATGCCCAACAGCACGGGCAGTGGGTCGTCAGCGCGGACGCCAGCCGCCAGCACCTGAGCATTGCCCCGCTTCGACCGACAGCTGTCGCCGCGCAACACAGCCTGCAGCTTTGGCTGATCCCAGGCGGGCAGGCGCCGGTATCCATGGGGCTGCTGCATAACGACATCCCCACACGCGTCACCCTCAGGAACGCAACGCTCCCTGCTGACGCCACGATAGCCATAAGCCTTGAACCAGAGGGCGGATCGCCCACCGGCCTCCCCACAGGCCCGGTGCTTTACAGTGGCAAACTGTAATCCTCAGGCCCTGTTTGCAGGGCCGTCATCGTCCCCTTTTTATTTATATAATATTCTCGGTTACCTATAAGAATTAAATATTAGGCCTGCAATTAATTTAATTATTAAAAAACGACATTGACAGACGCTTCCGTACTCCATTAAGTTTTAAACGAACATCATTTTATTCCCGATACAGAATATATCAAAAACCGCATTAATGAATTTGTCATTATTCATTAACGCTTCTCTGCCTTTTATTTTTTGCATCACTCAATAGCGAGATAAGATCATGAATATTAGTGCAAACAAGGTGGTTGTCATCACCGGTGCCAGCAGCGGTATTGGTCAGGCCATTGCCCTCCATTTAGCGAATAACGCGTTTTCGCTGGTGCTGGTGGCGCGCCGTCTGGACAGAATTAATGCCCTGGTGGATCAGATTATTCAACAGGGCGGCAAGGCGATTGCCGTAAAGGCTGACGTGACCCGTCAGGAAGAGGTGCAGCGCGCGATTGACGCTGCCGTTGCCGCGTACCAGCGCGTGGATGTGGTGATCAATAACGCGGGCTTTATGGCCATCGCCCCCCTCAGCGAGCTGAAAACCGACGAATGGGACAAGATGATTGATACCAATCTGAAGGGCGTGCTGTACGGCATCGCTGCCGCGCTCCCGGTGTTCCAGCGTCAGGGCAGCGGGCATTTTATTAACGTTGCCTCCGTTGCGGGCATCAAGGTGCTGGCCCCTGGCGGCGTGGTGTATAGCGCCACGAAATTCGCCGTCCGCGCGCTGAGCGAAGGCTTACGTCAAGAGGCAGGTAAAACTATCCGCACGACGCTTATTTCGCCCGGTGCCGTCGAAAGCGAACTGCAATTCGGCAGCTCTGACGAAGAGAGTAAAAAATTTCTCAATGAGTTTTATAAGCAGGCTATTCCGGCTGACGCAGTTGCCCGCGCGGTTTTATTTGCCATAGAACAGCCTGGCGACGTTGATATTAATGAAATTGTTGTGCGTCCAACGCAGGAAGAATTTTAGCCTGCGTTAAATAATGCTGAATGAGGTGTCATTATGATTAAATCATTAACGTCCTTATCAGATCTCAATATGCGAACGGGTGCCGATATTCTTCTTGAAGTGCTGGAGAGTGAAGGCGTGGAATATATTTTTGGCAACCCCGGCACCACCGAACTTCCGCTCATTGATGCCCTGCTTCGCCATGAAAATATTCACTATATTCTGGCGCTTCAGGAGAGCACCGTGGTGGCGATTGCCGACGGCTATGCGAAAGCCTCCGGCAAAACGGGCTTTATCAATTTGCATACCGCCAGCGGCCTGGGGCACGGCATGGGGAATCTCATTAATTCGCGGATTATGAAAACCCCGCTGGTGGTGACCGTTGGACAGCAGGATACGCGACACTACGTCCGCGACCCGCTTCTGTATGATGATATTGTTTCCATCGGCTCTCCGGTCATGAAGTGGGCGCAGGAGGTCACCAGCGCCGACCAGCTCCCGGTGCTGGTGCGCCGCGCGTTTCACGCTGCCAGCTATCCTCCTGGCGGCCCGGTGCTGCTCTCCCTGCCGATGAACGTGATGGAAGAGCTGAGCGACGCCGGGATACAGACGGCGTCGAGAGTAAACTACCACACCGTTGCGGGCTCGCTGGACGAGCTGGCGGAGGCGCTCAGCGAGATCGCGCCGGGCAGGATCATGATTGTGGCGGGCGATGAGGTACACTCCAGCGGCTCGACGCAGGAAATTGTCCAGCTGGCGGAAGCGCTCGGCGCCCACGTCTACGGCTCCTCCTGGCCGCTGAATTTGCCATTTCCCACCCAGCACGCGCTCTGGCGGGGCAATATGCCCACCACCGCCAGCGAAATCGCCAGCGTCATCAATGCCTACGATGCCGTATTTATCATCGGCGGCAGAAGCCTGATCACCATTCTCTACAGCGAAGGGGACGCGATTCCGGGCTCGTGCGCTGTCTACCAGCTCTCCGCCGACATGAACGAGCTGGGTCGCACCTATGCCACCCGGCTCTCGGTGATGGGGGATATCAAACTTTCCCTGAAGGCGCTCTTACCGCTGCTTGAGCAACGTCTGGTGGCAGGCAAACTGATCCATCAGCAGTTGCTTAAAACGGCACTCAGCGAACGTGAAAAAGAGTGGCAGCAGCAGGAAGAACGTCTGTCGGCAGAGCGGCTGCGCCCGCATATTTCGCCGATGGTCGCAGCCTTTGAAGTCATTAAAGCCATTCAGGCGGGTACCACCATCGTTGATGAGGCGATAGCGAGCGCCAGGCATGTCCGCCGGTTCATCTCTGACCAGCAGCATCAGCGCTACTACTTTATGCGCGGCGGCGGACTGGGCTGGGGGATGCCTGCCTCCGTGGGGCATTCGCTGGGACGCGGACGGGAGCCGGTGGTCTGCCTGATCGGCGACGGGGCCTCCCTGTACTCGCCGCAGGCGCTCTGGACGGCAGCACACGAAAATCTGCCGGTCACCTTTATCGTCATGAATAACAGGGAGTACAACATCCTGAAAAACTTTATGAAGAGCCAGGCCGACTACAGCTCAACGCGGCTGGGCCGTTTTATCGGGATGGACCTCGTGAACCCGCATATCGATTTTCAGTCGCTGGCCACCGCCATGGGCGTCCATTGCTGCCGGGTGACCGAGGCGGCGGATATCGCCGAAGCGGTAACGCGCGGCCTGCAGTCCGGAAAAACCAACCTGATTGAAATCGCGATTTCCGCGGATTAGCCGCGTGGTTGGGCTGTACCCTACATAAAAACTTATAACCGAAACGCCTCAAGCCGCTTTATTTGCCGTCCTTCCTCGTCAAAATTCGCCGCCGCCAGCCAGGCGCGCAGCTCCGCGTCTCTTTGCGGCCATTCGCCATCAATAATAGAAAGCATATCGCTGTCGCGGTTGCGGCCTTTCCGCACCAGCCGCTGGCGTAAGCGCCCTTCCCAGACGAATCCAAGCCGCTCCGCGGCGCTGCGCGATGCGGTATTCATCGAGTCGCACTTCCACTCCAGCCGTCGGTATTTGTGGTCAAAGGCGTTTTTCAGCAGCAGCCACACCGCCTCGGTGCCGATGCGGGTGCCTTTCATCCTGCGCGACCAGGTGACGTGGCCGATCTCCACCGAGCCCTGAAAGCGCTCGATCGCCATATAGCTCACCAGCCCGACCGCCTTTTCAGTGCGTAAATCCATCACGGCGAAGGGCACCAGGTCATCATCCATCACCTTTCCGGACACCCAGTGTGCGGTGGCTTCCACGCTTTCAGGCCGGGTGCTGGCAAGCCACGTCCAGTCGCTGTCGTCGCCCAGCGCGTAGGCCTCAAAGAGATCCGCCGCGTGACGCCCGGCGTCCAGCGGCTCAAGACGGCAATACTGGCCGGTCAGCGCCGTGCGGGTTAATACCTGCGCGCACTTCCAGTCCGGGACGAGATCGTTAACGGTTTGACCATATTGATTGATTTCGGGCACGGGGGTGACTCCCTGAAAGGTAAGGATTTTGTTATATCAGGTTAAAAGGGCGGCGAAAAGAGAGGCGTTTAATAACCAGGCCGCATGCGATATATCCGCATGGCATAAGCAAAGCAGAATTTCGACTTTGAAGAAATGTGGAGTCGACCTAACGTAGCGGAGCATAAAACAATCACAATATATTCTTCTCAGGGATCGCTATGACAAAAAAACTGTTGCCGTTACTGATGCTGGCTGCGCTCTCAGGCGCGACCCATGCCGCTACGCCGCCGCCGACGCTGGTGGTTGCTCAGGGTCTTGATGACATCGTGAGCCTCGACCCGGCCGAAGCCAACGAGCTCTCCAGCATCCAGACCGTGCCGAGCCTGTACCAGCGTCTGGTGCAGCCGGACCGCGATAATCCGGAAAAAATCACGCCGGTTCTGGCAGAAAGCTGGGACGCGGATGCGGCAGCAAAAACCCTGACCATCAAGCTTAAACCCGATGCAAAATTCGCCTCCGGCAACCCGCTGCGCCCGGAAGACGTGATTTTCTCTTATACCCGCGCCGTGACGCTGAACAAATCCCCGGCCTTTATCCTCAACGTGCTGGGCTGGGACGCGAGCAACATCGCCAGCCAGCTGAAAAAGGTGGACGATCATACTCTCCAGCTTCACTGGACGGCGGACGTTAGCCCCTCGGTGGCGCTGAATATCCTCTCCACGCCGATAGCCTCCATCGTCGATGAAAAGCAGGTCGCGGCAAACGTCAAGGATAACGACTTCGGCAACGCCTGGCTGAAAATACACTCGGCGGGCAGCGGCGCGTTCAAAATGCGCGTCTATCAGCCACATCAGGCCATCGTGCTGGAAGCCAACGATTCCGCTCCCGGCGGCGCGCCGAAGCTCAAAAGCATCATCATTAAAAACGTTCCCGATCCGGCTTCACGCCGCCTGCTGATCCAGCAGGGGGATGCGGATGTCGCGCGCGATCTGGGTGCAGACCAGATTAGCGCTCTGGACGGCAAGCCGGGCGTGAAGGTGCTGAGCATTCCGTCCGCCGAGCAGAATTACCTGGTGTTTAACACCGGCAACAGCGCCAATCCGCTGCTGAACAACCCGGCGTTCTGGGAAGCGTCGCGCTGGCTGGTCGACTATGACGGCATCACGAAGAACCTGCTGAAAGGCCAGTATTTTGTTCACCAGAGCTTCCTGCCGGTCGGCCTGCCGGGCGCGCTGGAAGACAATCCGTTTAAATTTGATCCGGCAAAAGCGAAGGCAATCCTCGCCAAAGCGGGCATTAAGGACGCGCACTTCACGCTGGACGTGGAGAACAAGCCGCCGTTTATCACTATTGCCCAGTCGATGCAGGCGAGCTTTGCTCAGGGTGGCGTGAAGGTGGATCTGCTGCCTGCCGCCGGGAGCCAGGTCTATGCCCGCGTGCGCGCTAAGCAGCATCAGGCGGCGATTCGTCTGTGGATCCCGGACTACTTCGATGCGCACTCAAACGCCAGCGCCTTCGCGTGGAACGACGGGAAGTCCAGCACCGTGGCCGGTCTGAACGGCTGGAAAATCCCGGAGCTGAACAAGGCCACGCTGGCGGCGGTTGCCGAACCGGATCCGGCGAAGCGTCTGGATCTGTACAAGAAGATGCAGGAACAGCTGCAGCAGAGCTCGCCGTACGTGTTCGTCGATCAGGGCAAAACCCAGATCGCGGTGCGCGATAACGTGAAGGGGTATCAGCAGGGGCTGAACGCGGATATGGTCTGGTACGATCGCGTCACGAAGTAGCCCTTGTTGCCGGGTGGCGTTGCGCTTACCCGGCCTGTGTTCTCGGTTTTTGTAGGCCGGGTAAGGCGAAGCCGCACCCGGCATGAAGAGATTTCCCATGCCACATCTTTCCACCCGCGTGCTTCAGGGTCTGCTGACCCTGCTGCTGACGCTCTTCGGGCTGCTGCTCGTCACGTTTGCGCTTTCGGCGTTTTCCCCGGTCAATCGCGTGCTGCAGATCGTCGGGGATCACGCCAGCCAGTCAACGTACGATCAGGTTCGCCACCAGCTCGGGCTGGATCGTCCCCTGCCCGTGCAGTTCTGGCACTATCTGCAAAATCTCGCCCACGGTGATTTAGGCACCGCCAGCGCTACCGGGCAGCCGGTGCTGCAGGATCTGCTGCACGCCTTCCCCGCTACGCTGGAGCTGGCGACGCTGGCGTTAATCATTGGGTCCGTGCTCGGCGTGACGGCCGGGGTGCTGTGCGCCCGCTACGCCGGTTCGCCGCTCGATGTCGCGATCAGAACGCTTACCCTGCTCGGCAACTCGGTGCCGATTTTCTGGCTTGGCCTGCTGATGCTGGCCCTGTTCTACGCGAAGCTGCAGTGGAGCGTGGGCCCCGGCAGGCTGGACGATATCTGGCAGTTCACCGTCGAGCCGCGCACCGGCTTTGCGCTGATAGACACCTGGCTTTCCGGCGATCGCGAGGCATTCCGCAACGCCATCAGCCACCTGGTGCTGCCGGTGCTGCTGCTGGCCTATTACTCGCTGGCAAGCATTACCCGCCTGACCCGCTCGGCCTGCCTCAGCGAAATGAACAAGGAGTACATCCTGCTTGCCCGCGCCAAGGGTGCCGGGGAGATGGCCATTCTGCTGCGCCACGTGCTGCCGAACATTCGCAGCACCCTGCTGACGGTGATCGCCCTGGCCTATACCAGCATGCTGGAAGGTGCGGTATTAACCGAAACCGTGTTCTCGTGGCCGGGCATCGGACGCTATCTCACCACCGCCCTGTTCGCCGGAGACACGACCGCGGTTATGGGCGGTACGCTGCTGATTGGCGTCTGCTTTGTACTGATCAATAACCTTACCGACCTGCTTGTGCGGGCGACCGATCCCAGGGTGCGCTGATGCCGTTTTATCTCTTCTTACGCCGCCTGCGCCGCTCCCCTGCCGCCGTTTGCGGACTGATTGGCCTCGCGCTGCTGGTGTTTATTGCCCTGTTCGCGCCCTGGCTGGCGCCGGTAGATCCGAACTGGCAGGACGCTGCCGCGCGCCTGGAGGCACCTGGCGCCCAGCACTGGCTGGGCACCGACAGCTACGGGCGCGATCTGCTCTCGCGCCTGATTTACGGCACCCGTCCGGCGCTCGGGCTGGTGGCCCTGGTGACGGTCATTACCCTGCCCGCCGGGCTGCTGGTGGGCATTTTGTCCGGCTACTACGGCGGCTGGGTGGAGCGTATCCTGATGCGCTTTACCGATGTGGTGATGTCGATGCCGCGCCTGATCCTCGCCTTCGCGTTTGTGGCGATGCTTGGCCCGGGGCTGGTCAACGGCGCGCTGGCGCTGGCCTTAACCACCTGGCCCGCCTACGCGCGTCAGGCGCGGAGCGAGATTCAGCGTCTGCGCCACAGCGATTATCTGGCCGCCGCGGAGATGATGGGGATCCGCGGCCTGCGCCTGCTGGTCGGCCATATTCTGCCCCTGTGCCTGCCGTCCGCGATTGTGCGGCTGGCGCTGGATCTGGCGGGGATTATTCTGGCCGCCGCCGGTCTCGGCTTCCTCGGCCTTGGCGCGCGTCCGCCCATGGCCGAATGGGGGGCGATGATTGCCGACGGCATGCAGGTGATTTTCGACCAGTGGTGGATTGCCGCCATTCCGGGCGGCGCCATCCTGTTTGCCAGCCTGGCGTTTAACCTGCTGGGCGATGGCCTGCGCGACGTACTGGAGCCACAGCATGACTGAACACCGCGTTATCGTCGATGCGCTGAATATCGACTACCCCGCCGCGCGCGTGGTCAACAACCTGAGCTTTCGGCTTGGCAACGAGCGGCTGGCGCTGGTGGGAGAATCCGGCTCCGGTAAGTCGATGTCCGCCCGCGCCCTGATGGGTCTGGTGCGTAAACCCGGTATCGTGTGCGCGAACCGGCTTAACGTGCTTGGCAACGATCTGCTGACCCTGAACGTCCGCCGCTGGCAGGCGCTGCGCGGCAACGGGATTGCGATGGTCCTGCAGGACCCGCGCTACGCCCTAAACCCCGTGAAAAGCGTCGCCGCCCAGCTTGATGAGGCGCTCACGCTGCATCAGCGCCTGACGCGCCCGGAGCGTGCGGCGCGCATTCACGACATCATCAGCGCCGTCGGGCTGAACGAGAACGTGCTGTCACGCTATCCCGGCGAGCTTTCCGGGGGCATGGGCCAGCGGGTGATGATTGCGATTGCGCTGATCAACAACCCGCAGGTGCTGATTGCCGACGAACCGACCTCCGCGCTGGACGCCCGCCTGCGCAACCAGATCCTCGAGCTGCTGGTGCAGCAGTGCGAAGAACGCCAGATGGCGATGCTGTTAATCAGCCACGATCTGCCGCTGGTGGCGGAGCACTGCGACCGCGTGCTGGTGATGTATCAGGGTGAAAAAGTCGATGAGATGGCGGCAAGCCAGCTTCCGCAGGCGACGCATCCGTACACGCGCACCCTGTGGACCTGTCGTCCAGACGCCCATACTTATGGACAGATGCTGCCGACGCTCGATCGTTCGCAGCTGTGGAAGGAGGCCAGCGATGGCGCTCGTTGAGGTTAACCAGGTGCAGGTCACCTTCGGGGAAAAAACGGCGGTCTCTGCCGCCAGCTTTAGCATAGAGAGAGGCGAGACGTTCAGCCTGATTGGCGAATCCGGCTGCGGCAAATCAACCCTTCTGCGCGTGCTGGCAGGGCTACAGCGCGAGTGGCGCGGCAGTATTGCGCTGCTGGGAGAAACGTTAACGCCAGGGCGCCGCTTTGAAGGCAATCTTCGCCGCAACGTGCAGATGGTGTTTCAGGATCCGTGGGCGTCGCTGCATCCAAACCACACCATTGCGCGCACCCTGTCGGAGCCGTTAAGCCTCCACGGTGAAACGCAGGTTGCGGAAAAGGTGGCGGATGCGCTGCAGCAGGTGGGGCTTTCCGCCGAGGCGGGCAGGCGCTACCCGCACCAGCTTTCCGGCGGCCAGCGCCAGCGCGTTGCCATTGCCCGGGCGCTGCTGCTGCGCCCGCAGCTTCTGCTGCTGGATGAACCGACCTCGGCGCTGGATATGTCGGTGCAGGCGGAAATCCTGAACCTGCTTAACCGCCTGAAGGCCGAGCATGAGATGACCTATCTGCTGGTGAGCCACGACGCGGACGTGATTGCCCATATGTCCGACCGGGCAGCGTTTATGGCGCACGGGGCGATTCAGAAGGTGTTTGACCGTGAGGCGATGTTACGGGGCGAGCACAGAATGGGTTAAGTTTTGCAGGCCGGGTAAGGCATCGCCGCCACCCGGCAAACCATCACTTCAGCAGCTTCACCGTGGCATCAATGTCGATTTCATCTTCGGTAAAGATCATCGTCGTGTTCTGGAAGGTGGTGATCGCCAGCTTCTTCACCGTGCGCATTTCGCCCGGCTTCTTGTCGGATTTTGGTTTGATGCTGTTCATCAGCAGACCCACCGACAGCACCGCGTTCTCTTTGTCGATTTTGGTCTCAACGGGCTCTTCCTCGCTGAATACCACGAAGGATTTGATCGAGGTGAGCTTCACGCGCTCGCCTGCAATATAGAGGTGCTTACTTTCGGGGATCACCTTCACCGCGTAGGCGGAGAGGCCTTTGGTGTTGGTGGTTGGCTCGAAGGTCACCGCAGCGTCTTTTTTAATCAGATCGGGGTTCGCGACCTTAATCACATGAAAATAGCGGTTGTCGCCGTTTTCATCTTTGATAAATCCGAAGCCTTTATCTTTAAACCACGTTGTGATTGTACCGTTCATCGCTGTTACCGCCTGTCAGATCGTAATGACTAAAGTTTTGCAGCGCGCAGTGTAATGCACAATGGCGGAGGAGACAAAAAAAAGCCCCTGCACGGAGGCAGGGGAAAACTCATGTCAGAGCTTATTAAAATTTAGTTGAACACCATCCCACCATCGATGAGCAGAGACTGGCCGGTCATATAGTCAGAATCTGGCCCGGCAAGATATGAAACGCAGGCGGCAACATCTTCCGGTTCGGACAGGCGGCCAAGCGTAATGCGTTTGGCAAAGGTCTCGGTCCCGTAGCCGAGCGGTTTACCCGCTGCCTCGGAGACCTGACGGTCGATCTCCGCCCACATCGGCGTTTTAACGATGCCCGGGCAGTAGGCGTTAACGGTGATCCCCAGCGGAGCAAGATCCCGTGCGGCGGTCTGGGTTAAGCCGCGCACCGCAAATTTACTGGAACTGTAGACGGCCAGCTCCGGGTTGCCGGTATGCCCCGCCTGTGAGCAGGCGTTGATGATTTTGCCGCCGTGCCCCTCTTTGCGGAACGCGTCAATCGCGGCCTGAATGCCCCAGATCACCCCTTTCACGTTGATGTTGTAGACCTTGTCGACAATCTCCGGCGTGATGGATTCGATCGGCGTGGACGGCGCCACCCCGGCGTTATTGACGATAACGTTGAAGCCGCCCAGTTCGGTGCGGGCTTTCTCCACGGCCGCAAACACCTGCTCGCGGTCAGAGACGTCCACCTTCACGGCGACGGCCTTCCCGCCGCTGCGGGTGATTTCATCGGCAACCGCTTTCGCCGTCTCTTCGTTGTAATCGGCGATAGCGACGGCAAAACCATCCTTCACCAGACGAAGCGCGATCGCTTTGCCAATCCCCTGGCCTGAGCCGGTTACGAGAGCCACTTTTTGCATTTCTCTGTCCTTATGTTGATTCACAAAATCTGGCTGAGATGGAGCTGGCCCATCAGCAGCGGGTTATCGCTGTAGTCGACGGGAATGGCCACCACGGCCGGGCCATCGACATCCATTGCGGCACGCAGCGTCGGTTCGAGCGCGTCGGCGCTCTCCACGGCAAAGCCTTTCGCGCCAAAAGCGTCGGCATAGGCTTTGAAGTCGACCGGGCCGAACTCGACGCCGGAAAGACGCTGGTATTTTTTCTCTTCCTGAATGGCAACCATGTTGTAGGCGTTATCCACCCAGATGATGTGCAGCACGTTGGCGTTGAGGCGTACGGCGGTTTCCAGCTCCATGCTCGACTGCAAAAAGCCGCCGTCCCCGGAAACCGACACCACCTTGCGCCCCGGGTTGACCAGCCACGCGCCAATCGCCCACGGGAGCGCCACGCCCATGGTCTGCTGACCGTTGGAGATCATCACCTGACGCGCGCGGAAGCTGTAGAGGTAGCGGGCGATCCAGATGTGGAAGCTGCCCATATCGACGGTCAGCGTCACGTCGTTATTCACGATGTCCTGCATGGCGCGCACGATGCGCAGCGGATGCAGGGCAAACTGGTTAAGCGATGCGCCGCGGCGGTCGAGGAGGTCCCGCTGATGCTGGCGATCGACCAGAATTTCCGAGGCGCGCTGGCTCAGTTCAAGCTTGTGCTCAATGCGGCTGGCGAGCAGGTTCAGCGTGGCGGCGATATCCCCCACCAGCTCCAGATCGGGAACATACTTGCGCTCCTCATAGGCAGGCAGCACGTCGATGTGCACCAGCGTGGCGTCGCCGCTGTTCCACATAGAAGGCTCGTACTCCACCGGGCTGTAGCCGATGCAGATAATCAGATCCGCCAGATGCAGCAGCCGGTCGCCCGCCTGGTTGTTAAACAGGCCGACGCGTCCGGCAAAGCGGGTGAAGTGTTCCTGATTCACCGCCCCGGCGGCCTGGTAGGTGCTGGTGACCGGGATACGGCTTTTCTCCAGCAGCTTGCGCAGCGCGGCGCTGTTGGCGGGCTGGCTGGCCATCAGGCCGAGTAAGATGACCGGGTTTTTGGCCTTTTCAATAAGCTTCGCCACGTCGTTAATGGCGGATTCCGGTGCTGGCCCCATCAGCGCCGGACCGCTGGCGGGCAAAATCGCCCCCGTGGTGGGCTGGTCGACAATATCCTGCGGCAGGCTGACAAACGCCCCGCCCGGCCTGCCGTGCTCGGCGGCGCGAAACGCGTTGGACACCACCTCGGCAATCGCGTCCGGGGAGTTCACTTCCACGGCGTATTTCGTCACCGGGCTGAACATCGCGACGGTGTCCATGCTCTGATGCACCAGCTTCGCTTTATCCGCCCGCTTCACCGCCCCACCCAGCGCTACCACCGGGTCGCCTTCGCTGTTGGCGGTGGCAATACCGGTGATCAGGTTCGAACAGCCCGGTCCGGAGGTGACCAGCGCCACCCCGGCTTTGCCGGTCAACCGCCCCACTGCCGCCGCCATAAACGCCGCGTTGGCCTCGTGGCGTACGGGAATGATCTCAATGGAGGAGTCCAGCAGGGAGTCAAAGACCTTGTCGATTTTTGCGCCCGGGATCCCGAACACCTGCTTCACGCCCTGCGCTTCCAGCTGGCCGACAACCATATCGGCGCCGTGCGCCCACTGACGTGACTGTTTCTCACTGTTCACGGTAGTACTCCTGTTAGTTTTCGACGGCGCGGATAGCCGCATCAAGGTTGCTGGGGTGCAGGTTGGCCTGTAAAAACGCGCTGTCGGCGGGCAGGTCGATCATCAGCTTGTGAATTTCACCGAAGGTGAGCACGCCGCTCTCCAGCTGGTAGTCAAGCAGATGGCCGCCGCCCTGTCGGTCGTCGGTGATGAAGTGTTCGTGATAGCCCGCCACGTTTATCCCCTGCATATGCTGCGGGGTACGGAACCCCACCAGCACGCCCTCGCGCTGGTTAAAGCGGAACACCGGCTGGTCGTCCAGCACGTCGGTCATCGCCCGGTACGGCGGCGTCTGGCGCGGTACGGTGCGGGTGTGGGCATGGCGGAAGTTGCCGTCGATGCGCAGCGCGCAGAACAGGTTGTCGGAGGGGATCTGCTGGTCGATCACGTCGTGGATCTGCTGACGGCTGACCGGCCCGTCGAAGGTTTTGCGGTACTGCGGCTGGAACCAGGTCATCACCGCGAACGGCGTTTTTTGTTCCGGCTTCGCGGCGCGGGCGCTGCCGTCGGCGCGCAGCTGGTACACCTGGCTGCTGAAGGCAATCATTTCGCCGTCCAGCTCGTTAAAGGTGCCGAGGCCAAAATCGCCGTGTGCCAGCAGGTCGGCGATGGTGGTCTCCCCTTCGTAGACGCCGCTTAGCAGGGCGCTCATTAGCGATGTCTGATAGATCACGCTGTCAGGATGTTGAGCCGAGAACCCGCGCAGGGTCTCGCATAAACTCGCCTCACAGTCGCATGCAGATGAATGCATCATCATGCTCGTCCTCTTCAACTTTATTTATAAAGGTTAAATAAATGTTGACCCGATTCAGCAGAGAGTTCCAATATAGAATCCATGCTGGTTTGAGACGTTTTTGATATGGAACTTCGTTATCTGCGCTATTTTGTCGCGGTAGCACGCGAGCGACACTTCACCAGGGCGGCCAACGCGCTGGGTATTTCACAACCTCCTCTGAGCCAGCAGATCAAACGGCTTGAGGAGGAAGTGGGCACGCCGCTGTTCAGGCGCCTGACGCGGGGCGTGGAGCTGACCGAGGCGGGAGAAGCCTTCTATGAGGACGCCTGTAAGATCCTGGCGCTGAGCGACGCCGCGCTGGAGAAAGCCCGGGGCATCGCGCGCGGGCTGAACGGCAGCCTGTCGATTGGCATTACCAGTTCGGATGCCTTTCATCCCAAAATCTTCGCCCTGATCCGCCAGTTTCAGGTGCAGAACATGGCAGTGCAGGTTCACCAGGTGGAAGCCAACATGTCGTCGCTGACCACGATGCTGGCGGAGGGTGAGCTGGATATCGCCTTTGTGCGCCTGCCGTGCGAAAGCAGCAAGGTATTCGAATTAAAAATCCTCGACCGGGAGCCAATGGTGGTGGCGCTGCATCGCGATCATCCCCTGGCAACGTGCGGCGATCTGGCGCTGGAGGAACTTCGGGATACGCCGGTGGTGCTGTTCCCGCAGGAGGTCGCGCCGGGGCTGTATGACCGGGTTTACGGCTGCTGCGAGCGGGCCGGAATAAACGTGCAGCGCGCGCTGCAGTCGTCGCAGCTTTCCTCTTCCCTGAGCATGGTCTCCGCCGGCGGCGGGTTCGCGCTGGTGCCGAAATCCATGGCGGCCATTTCACCGCCGAATGTCACCTACCACGCGCTGCGCTCGCCGGAGCTTTATACCGATATCGCGCTCTGCTGGCGGCGCTTCGAACGTTCGCGGACGGTGAAGCGGTTTCTGGCGATGATGAGCGAGGATTAATGGTGCGGCGGTGCCCGGAAATGCCGTTCTGGAAGCCGCCTCGCAAACCTGCAAGCAACCTTATGTAATTCAGGGTTATCGCTTTTCATCCCTTGTTTATGGTCGTAAAGTGCCTGCGTTGCGGCACAACCGTAACCGGGCGTAGGAACCCGTTAGCATAACATGACATTTTTTAGACAAAGAGGATGCTAAATGGCGACTACCCCTGAATTTTCCTACGCGCTTTCTGAGGAAAGCGTTGTTCATCAGCTCATCAACCACCCAATTTCCGATTCTGCGGATCTCTTCGAACTGGCCGATGCCTGCGCCGCTTACGTAAGCGTACTGGTGGAAACTTACGACGCAGTGACTTTTGCCACGCTATGCGAGCGACTGCTGGCTGCGCTGAAACGGCTGCGCGAGTGCTGCGACTCAGAACTTCCACCGTATCTGGTGGAACGGCTCATTGCGGGGGAAAAGATAACCTCCTGCGTGCCAGAATGCTGGCAAGAAACGGCGCTACAGGTGGATTATGCCGTGGCGTTAACGCTGGCAGTAATGGGCGGGACATTACCTGCGAGCGTGGCGAAAGAGCTCACCGGGCTGTTGCATGATATGGTCTGGCTGCTGGCGGAGTTTGTGAAGGAGCCTTATATAACGGCGCACTGAGGCGGGTGATGGGTGGCCGGGGTTCTGCTGGGGTAAAAAGCAGGACTTTGGCCTTACTCAAAGTACAGAGTAGTGTGTTGAATGTCCGTTAAGAGCGAAAAGCGGACATCTTAATTGTTTTTTTTGCTACTACCTCTATGTAGCCATGTTATATGGCTACATTTATACAGAAGTAAGGATTAGTCTTTTCCCGGACCATAATTAAATTTTGTACCTTTGCCAATGGCATAAAACTGTCCACCAGCTACGTAATGGACAGTACGTAATTCATCAGGCGCATCATCAAAAATCCAGTGCCCATTTCTGAAAACGCGGTCATCACTCCATGCTCCGACAATTTCCCCCAAGAACAAGTTGTGCTGCTTTTCATTTTCTTCATTGGGTATGACCTTACATACTAACCAGCCAGCGCAACCTTCAACTAGAGGCAGATCAAACTCTTTCTGATAAAATAGTGGGATTTTACTATTTTTTTCTGGTGTGTCGGAATAACTGTGGCCTCCAGCATATAAAACCATTTCCATCTGATTTACTACTGGGATCTGGACAGCGTAATATCCGCTTTTTTCTACAAGCCCGCGAGTAAATGCCTGTGGACCTATAAAAGCCATCACTTTGTTATTACCTACTAATCCCACCCAGGCCGCTGCCATGACATTTTCAATGCCATCATTTTTAGCCGATATCATCGTGGTTGGCCCGACCTGTAATAAACGATAGGCTTTGTTTAACTCTACTGGTTGAATTGACATAATTTACTCTTTTGAGTTCTGATAAAAAGTAAGACAGGTTACTTATTTGATTGTTCGATTATATGGCTGGAATAGTTGCAAATTAATTGCTATTATCAAAATACATTATTGCAAATTTCACAATAATCATGAACAAACTTGATGCACTAAAATTTTTCATCATCGCCTCTGAAACCTTGAACTTCCGCGAAGCAGCCATCAAACTGTCGGTTTCACCATCAGTAGTAACCCGAACAGTCGCTGAGTTGGAGAAACAACTTGGTGAACCTTTATTCAAACGCAATACTCGTTCTATCTTTCTCACCAGTTTCGGCGAACTATTTTTACCCCAAGCGAAGCGACTGCTGGAAGATTCTGAAAAATTATTTCAGATGGCGAAAGATGATAATGAAATGAAAGGTATTGTTCGCATCACATTACTTCGATTTCCAAATCATGAACAAATCTTGTATGAACTCTTGACTGCACTACGCCCCTATCCTGAGTTATTTATCGACTGGCGTTTAGATATGATGAAACTTGATACTATTGAGCATCGTATCGATATAGGTATACGCGTAGGGCGAGAACCTAATCCAAACTTTATCATTAAAAACATCGGACAAGTTGAACATATTTTGGTTGCATCCCCTGAACTTATTGAGCGTCTGGGAGCACCTACTGATTTAGAAGATCTTCGACAGCGTTATCCATTCAGTGGTTTAATTAATCCTGAGACGGGAAAATCATTTGAGTTTATGAGTGACGCAGTGAACACTTTTGTCCCTCGTCATATTGAGTTTTATACTACAGACCCATACGCCGAAATTCAGGCTGCATTGGCCGGAAAAACGGTTGTACAATCCAGCGATTTTATCTGTAGGGAGTACTTAGCAAGCGGCCAACTAGTTCCCCCACTGCCAGAACTCCGACAGGAGAAATGGCAATTTTATTTATATCGACCTTACCAGCTGATTACTCCCAAAAGGGTGACGGTCGTTTTCTCGCTATTAGAAAAAATATTACGCAAATATTTCACATCAAAATAATATTCTCCTCAACGTCTGCTGCTGGCACAGAGCGGACATTCATATTCATCTCCCTTCCTCTCTATCGGCCCGCCTCCACTCTCAGGTATGAATGCGTTTATCATTTTGTTTAGAAAAGCGATGGGCAGCACGGCCGCCCATTACTTTGCCGAATGGAAAAACAGCGGCCGTTAGCCCGGCCCCTCGCTCCCCGCCGCCAGCAGCGGCACCACCACGTCGCTGATGGGCACCGCAATGCCGTGTTTGCGGCCGTAGCGCTGGATGACGCCGTTGCGGATATCCCACTCCATCTGGCGATCCGCCTGACGGTCGGCCAGGAATGACAGCATAAAAGATCTGCACTGGCAGCTAACCAGACGGCTATATAAGCATCGGAAGTAAGATTTTCTGCTTAACCTCTTTAACCGTTTCAGGCATGTCGCTAGGGATTTGCGGGTATTCTGACGAACCGTTATGAGCTTTTAACCAATCAATAAATCGTTAAATAGATATAAACCTAATAACAACCCAAATATTTATTAGACTTTCAATCAATATTTACTTAATTAATACTTAAGTAAAACCACGGCATTAAACATTAATAAATTTTCCAGTTTCTAACCGTAAGATCCCACATTTTCTTAATTTATATCAACGAAAATGCAGATCATTTCATATCCAAATCGTACAAAAATTGACGACCCACTTTATAAGCGCTAGCGTCACCATGGTTACCTAACCAACTTAACCAAAAGGCTTTTTCAGGATTTTTTAAATGGAGTTTTATACAAATGGCTATTCCCGCTTATTTATGGCTCAAAGACGACGGTGGTGCCGACATCAAAGGCTCTATCGATATACATGGTCGTGAAGGAAGTATTGAGTTAATCGCACTGAACCACGGCGTAATGCAACCCACGGACAAGCATAACGGCAAAGCAACAAGTCTTCGCGTCCATTCCCCTTATTCTTTCGATAAAGAGATCGACGCCTCCAGCCCCTATTTGTACAAGGCTGTCAGCACAGGTCAGAAGCTAAAATCCGCAGAGGTAAAGTTTTACCGTATCAACGATGCCGGCCAGGAAGTGGAATATTTTTCCACCCTTATGGAAGGAGTGACGATCGTCAGCGTCTGTCCAATGATGCTTGACGTCAAAGATCCTGACTATGAGAAACATAACCATCTTGAGCTGGTAGAACTGCTGTATGAAAAAATTACCTGGCGCTATGTCGACGGTAACATCATGCATTCTGATAGCTGGAATGATCGCAAAACGGCATAAGGAGAACGTTATGGTATGGAAGTATGAGCAGTCTACCGGCAAGATGTATAAAGACGGCAAATTAATTGAAACCGGATATTCCGGTGCTCTTACGAATAAAAACAACCCGGACCGTCAGCATGTAAAGGGACTGGGGCCACTGCCTCGCGGGACATATAAAATCGCGGGTCATTCGAATTCAAAAGGACCAATTACAATCATCCTTGAGCAAACCTCCGGAGAGAGTTTTGGTCGCTCAGAATTCCGCATTCATGGTGACCACAAGTATGGTCCAGCCGGGTTTGCATCAGAGGGGTGCATCATTCTCTCACTGTCAACGCGACGTAAAATCCTTCGTGACGGCGGTGACCTTGAGGTCGTGCGATGAAATACCCTATCGTACTCCTGCTATGTACGCTCGCCGTCCCAGCCATTGCAGCCAGCACTGACTGGTCATCAGCACTTAATGGAATCGCCTCTGGTGATGCACACTGGATTGAGCAAGCTCCTACCCTGTCTGCTACGGCTGACGTCAAGCAGGCGCAACAGCTGGAGGACGCCTTAGCCGCAGCGCTCATAACAAACACGAACGCAACGCTGAAAGCGCTCCGCGCCATTGACGCCGGAAAGTGGCCGCACATGGTAGGCAGCGATATTGTCTGCACGCCGCCTTTAGAGAAATCCCCCGAAGAAATCGACGCGTTCTATCAGCGTACCCGCCGGGCGCTGCTGGAAACGTTTGAGGGTGCTCAGTGCCTCTGGATCCTGGAGGCAACCATGGAAGAGTTGAAAGCAGAGAAAGCCCGTCAGGCTAAGTAGAGACGCTACCCGGCGCACAACGGCCGGGTCTTTCCTTCACTCCAGACCCAGGCTCACCCCGGCCCCTCGCTCCCCGCCGCCAGCAGCGGCACCACTACATCGCTGATGGGCACCGCAATGCCGTGTTTTCGGCCGTAGCGCTGGATGACGCCGTTGCGGATATCCCACTCCATCGGGCGATCCGCCTGGCGGTCAGCGAGAATCGACGTACCCAAATCCACGGGCGCGCGTTGGAAGTTCGCCAGGATCTCCTGCGCCACGTCATCGTTCAGCTTCGCCCCTTCAGCGCGGGCGACGGTCAGCCCTTCGCGCAGGTAGGCCAGCGCCAGCTCGCTGACATCCTCGCGCCTGAACATCCCGGCGCGGCGGTTGGCCAGCACCATTAGCCCGGCGACCGCGTTTTGCAGCAGCTTGCGCCAGGCGACGGTGGCAAAATCTTCCGAGAGCTCAACCGCGCAGCGCGTATCACGAAGCGCTTCGACCACCCGCTGCGCCTGGGGCGCGTCCGGTAGCGTCAGGCGCGGTTTGGCGCGCAGCCAGACGGAGGCATCCGGCTCGCGCTGCGCCGGGAACCAGACCACCGACGGCAGCACCGTTGCGCCACTGACCAATGGCTCAAGCTGCGCCTTCTGCTCTACGCCGTTTTGCAGGGCGCAGACTACGGTCTTTTCATCGCACAGCGCGCGCAGCCACCCGGCGCTGTCGGAATTTTGCGTCGTTTTTACCGCCACAAAAACAAGATCTGCGGGGCGCGTGATGACGGTCGGATCGGTGAATACCGGACCGGGCACAACCGTTTCCCCCTCGTCGTAACGCAAACGCAGCTCAGGATGCGCGGTGCGTCCGCACAGCAGCGGCGTGCGGCCCGCGTCATGCAACACCGCGGCAATGGTGGTGCCAATCGCACCAGGACCAATCAGCGCAATGGTTGGATGGTCAGACATGAGTCACTCCCCTTTTGCTAAGCCTGCTATCAGTTATACCACCCTGAGACGAGCGCGCCACACCCGTTGTCTATACTCAACACACAACAGACAACGGAGTGCGCCATGCCTTTACCTGATTTCAAATCCTCTGAACCGTTCACCCTCGGCATCGAACTCGAACTGCAGGTGGTTAACCCGCCGGGCTACGATCTGAGCCAGGACTCCTCTGCCCTCATCGCCGCCGTCAAAGACGACATCAAAGGCGGTGAAGTCAAACACGACATCACCGAAAGCATGCTCGAAATCGCCACCGGCGTGTGCCAGAACATTGACCAGGCGGCGGCGCAGTTCTCGGTGATGCAGCAGAGCATCCTGCGCGCGGCGGCGGAGCAGCACATCCAGATCTGCGGCGGCGGGACGCACCCGTTCCAGAAGTGGCAGCGTCAGGAGGTGTGCGACGACGAGCGCTATAACGTCACGCTGGAGCGCTTTGGCTACCTGATTTTGCAGGCAACGGTGTTCGGACAGCACGTGCACGTCGGCTGCCGGACCGGGGATGACGCCATTTATCTCCTGCACGGCCTGTCGCGCTTCGTGCCGCACTTTATCGCCCTGGCGGCCGCCTCGCCGTACATGCAGGGCACCGACACGAAGTTCTCCTCGTCGCGGCTCAATATCTTCTCCGGGTTCCCGGATAACGGCCAGATGCCGTGGGTTAACAGCTGGCAGGAGTTCGAGGGGCTTTTCCGACGCCTGAGCGCTACCAGCATGATCGACAGCATTAAAGATCTGCACTGGGACATCCGCCCCAGCCCGCATTTTGGCACCGTTGAGGTACGGGTGATGGATACCCCGCTGACGCTCGGCCACGCGATTAACATCGCCGGGCTGATCCAGGCGACGTCCCACTGGCTGCTGACCACGCGGCCCTATAAGCATCAGGAGCGGGATTTTCTGCTGTACCGCTTTAACCGTTTTCAGGCGTGTCGCTACGGGCTGGAGGGGGTTCTGACGGACGTGCATACCGGCGAGCACAAAACCGTGGCGGAGGATACCGCCTGGCTGCTGGAGCAGGTTGCGCCGTCGGCCGAGAAGCTCGGCGCAACGAGCGCAATTAATGAAATTGCCCTGCTGTTAAAGCAGGGCAAGAGCGAGGCGCAGCGCATGCGGGACTTCATCGCCGACGGCGGCTCGCTTATTTCTCTGGTGCAGAAGCACTGCGAGCTGTGGGCGACGAATCCGTAAGGCCGTGGCCCCACTCGCGCAGGCGCTGAAACAGCACGAACAGCGCGGGGATAAACACAATCCCTACCACGGTTGCCACCAGCATGCCGCTGAACACCGTGGTGCCAATGATGCGGCGGCTCTGGGCACCCGCCCCGGTCGCCAGCATCATCGGCAGAACGCCGATGATGAACGACACGGCGGTCATCATCACCGCGCGGAAGCGGCGCGATGCCCCTTCCCGCGCGGCATCGACAATCGCCATCCCGTCCATCCGCCGCGCGCGGGCGAACTCCACGATAAGAATCGCGTTTTTAGCCGCTAACGCGATCAGCAAGACCAGACCGATCTGCACGTACACGTCGTTGGCGTAGCCCGCCAGCCACAGCCAGACCAGCGCCCCGCCGATGGCGAACAGCACCGAAAGCATCACGCTCGCCGGGAGCGTCCAGCTCTCGTACTGGGCGACGAGGAATAGCCACGCCATCACCACCGCCGCCAGCACAATCCATACCGCCTGGTTGCCGGTCTGCTGCTCCTGATACGACATGCCGCTCCAGGCGTAGTCGTACCCGGCAGGCAGGCTCTGCGCCAGAATTTCGCCCATCGCCGCCATCGCGGTGCTGCTGCTTACCCCTTCCGCTGCCGAACCGCTTACCGATACCGACGGGAACTGGTTGTACTGCTGAATAAATGGCGCGCCGACGGTCGGCGTGATGGTGACGAGGTTGCTCAGACGCACCCGCTCGCCGCTGTTGCTGCGCACGAACAGCTCGCTGATTTGCTCCGCGCGCTCGCGCCACTGCATCTCGTTCTGCATCACCACGTGGTAGACGCGGTTGTTGACGCTGAAATCCCCGGCGCGCGTGCCGCCGAAGGCGGTTTGCAGGCTGCTGAAGATGCGCGACACCGGCACGTCGAGGCGAGCCGCACGCTCGCGGTCAACGGTCAGCGTTAGCTGCGGCACGTTGCTGCTCCAGGTGGTGAACACGCGGCTCAGCTGCGGATGCTGGTTGGCTTTTGCCAGCACCTCACGCGTGACGCGCTCCAGCTCCGCCGGGCTCTGCCCCGCCTGCGCCTGAATGCGCAGGTCGAAGCCAGAGGCGTTGCCCAGCCCCGGCAGCGTCGGCGGCGCGAAGGTCATGATGGTCGCTTCCGGCAGGGCCAGCAACTGGCGCTGAAGGGTGCCCATCACCTCATCCAGCGGCGGGCGCTCGCTCCAGTCCTTCAGCATGATGGAGATAAACCCGCCGTTCGACGCGCTGGTACCATTGAGGATGTTAAACCCGGAGACCTGAATGACGTCTTCCACCGCCGGGTTTTTAGCAATCAGCTCGCGCGCGGTAGCCATCACCGCTTCGGTGCGCTCCAGCGAGGCCGCTTCCGGCAGCTGGACGCTGGCGAAGAAGTAGCCCTGATCTTCCTGGGGCAGGAAGCCCTTTGGCATCGACATAAAGCTGAACGCCACCACCGCCGCCGCGCCTGCGGTGGCCAGCAGCGCCAGCCACGGACGCCGGTTGAATACGCTCACTATCCGGGTGTAAAGCGTGCGCGTGGCGTCCAGCCCACGGTTGAACCCACGGAAAATGGCGGCAGGCTTCGCCGGACGCGGGCGCAGTAGCATCGCGCAGAGCGCGGGCGTCAGGGTCAGCGCCACCAGGCTTGAGAGCGTGACGGCGGTGGAGAGCGTCACCGCGAACTGGCGGTACAGCTCGCCCACAATTCCCGGCAGGAGCGCCACCGGCACAAACACCGCCAGCAACACCAGCGTGGTGGCAATCACCGGCCCGGCGATCTGGCGCAGCGCCAGCGCGGTCGCCGCCGTGCGGCTCTGCCCTTCCGCCATCAGGGTTTCGACGCTCTCAACCACCACGATGGCATCATCCACCACCATGGTCAGCGCCAGAATAATGGCGAACAGGCTCAGCGTGTTGGCGGAGTAGCCGAGCGCGTAGAGCACCGCAAAGGTGCCCACCAGCGACACCGGAATGGCGAGGGCGACAATCAGCGTCGCGCGCCAGCTTTGCAGGAACAGAGAAACGACCACCACAACCGCCAGCATGGTCAGCGCCAGCGAGACGCCAATCTCTTTAATGGTGGCGGCAACGAAGGTAGTGGTGTCGAATTTTACCTCGTAGACCAGGTCGTCCGGGAAGCGCGTCGAGAGACGCTCCAGCTCCGCGCGCACCGCGTCGGCCACGCGCAGGGCGTTGGCGGACGGCGTTGGGTAGATGCCAAGGTAAGCAGAGTCGTGCCCGTTCAGCTGCGCGCCGGAGCTGTAGCTGCGCGAGCCGAGCTCGATGGCGGCGACGTCCTTCAGGCGCACCAGCTGGCCCATCTCGCCCGCGCGGATAATGATGTCGGCAAAGTCGTCGGCCTGGCTTAAGCGCCCCAGCCCGTTGATGGTCAGGGTCTGCTGCTGGCCGTTGAACACCGGCGGCGTGCCCACCTGACCTGCCGCCCCCTGCACGTTCTGCTCGCGCAGCGCCTGCGCCACGTCATCGGTGGTCACGTTCAGGGCGTTCATGCGGTCCGGACGCAGCCAGATGCGCATGCTGTAGTCCCGCGCGCCAAACATCTGCACCTGTCCCACGCCCGGCAGACGCGACAGCGCCTCGCGCACCTGGGTGCTGGCGTAGTTGCTGACAAACAGCGGCGTGTGGGTGTTGTTCGGTGAGTAAAGGCTTACTCCCATCATCAGGTTGGTGGCGCGCTTGCGCACCTGTACCCCGTTTTGCTGTGCCTCGGTCGGCAGCTGCGCCACGGCCTGCGCCACGCGGTTTTGCACGTCGATGGCGGCGAGGTCCGGATCGGTCCCTGCCGCAAAGGTGATGTTCAGGCTGTAGCTACCTTCATCCGAACTGGTGGACTCCATATAGAGCATGTGATCCACCCCGTTAAGCTGCGTCTCCAGCGGCGTGGCGATGGCCTCCGCCACGTCAGCCGAGCTGGCGCCCGGCCAACTGGCAGAGACATTCACCACCGGCGGGGTGATCTGCGGGTACTGCTCCACCGGAATGATCCTCAGCGCGATCGCCCCCAGCAGGGTGATGACCAGCGCAATCACCATCGCGAAGCGCGGGCGTTTGATAAAAAACGTCAGCATGATGGCTCCTTAATTGAGTATCTGGACGGCAGCGCCGGGCTGCACGCGCTGCGCGCCGTCGGTAATCGCTCGCTCACCGGGCTTCACGCCGGAGGCAATCTGAAACTGCTGGCCGATCTGGCCGGCCACGTTCAGCGGGCGCCTTTCGGCGTTGCCGTCGGCGTTAACCACCCAGGCGAAGAACCCGTCGCCGCTCTGCTGAACCGCAGCGGCAGGCAGCGTCAGCACCGGCTGCTCGCTCGCCGGACGCAGATAAACATTCACGTTGCCGCCGGGCAGCAGCTGATGGCGCGGGTTAGCAAACTCGGCGCGTAGCATCACGCTGGCGGTGCGCGGATCGATGCGGTTGTCCACGGAGGTGAGTTCCCCGCCGACGCGCTGGCCGTTGCTGTCGATCAGCGCCTGCCAGGCCTGCTTCATGGCGCTGATATCCGCGTGCTGTCCGGCTTTGGTGGCAAACGCCCCCTCCTCCAGCGCAAAGGCGATGCGGACGGGATCGAGCTGCACCACCTCCACCAGCACGCCGCTGGCAGGATTCACCAGGCTGCCCACGTGGAACTGGCTGTGGCCCACGCGACCGTCAATCGGCGAGGTGATGCGGGTGTAGTTCAGGGTGACGCTGCGGGTGTCGAGCCGGGCTTTGGCCTGCTCCAGCGCGGCGCTCGCCACATCGCGCTGCATGCGGGCATTGTCCACGTCGTGACGGCTGATGGCGTTGCTGCTGCCCAGGCTTTCGAAGCGGGAAAGCTGCTGCTGCGCCTGACGCAGCGTGGCTTCAGCGCTTCTCACTTCGGCCTGCGCCAGACGCAGGGCAGCACGCGGCTCGGCGTCGTCCAGCTCAAACAGCACGTCGCCTTTTTTCACGTACTGCCCGTCGCGGAAGTTGATTTTCGTTATCACGCCTTCCGTGCGCGCGCGCAGTTCAACGGTGTGAATGGCTTCGATGCGGCCCGGGATCTGGCGCTCGGCGGCATGGGCGGTCTGCTCCACGGTGGCGACGCGAACGGGGACCGCGGCGGCGAAGACGGGTTGCAGGGTACTGACAAGAAGGGCGAACAGGAGTGGAAGTTTCATGGGAGTACCTCAGCGTTGTTTCTCCCCTCTCCCCGGCCCTCTCCCCAAAGGGGCGAGGGTTAGGGTGAGGGGTAAGATTTTCGTTATGCAGCCTTACGGAACCTGCGGGTCAGTCGCTTCTCGATTTCGACGACGAAGAACATCACCCCAGCCACCGCCAGCGTCACGAACCAGTAGCGCAGCGGCAGCGCTTCGGTGCCGAACAGCATCTGCATAAACGGCAGGTAGATAATAGCCGCCTGGAGCAGGAACAGTACGCCCGTCACCAGCCAGATCCCTTTGTTCGCCAGCAGGCCGCGGTTGAGGGAGAACCCTTCGGTGTTGCGGCAGTTAATCATGTACACCCACTGGGCGCAGACCAGCATCTGCAGCAGCACGGTGCGGATGAACTCCGCGCTGTGGCCACGCGGGGCCAGCCAGGCTTCCAGCGCAAAGGCGGCGATGGCAATCATGGTGCCGACGAAAGCCACGCGCCACACGGCGTAGGCGTCCATCACGTGCTGCCCGGTCTGGCGCGGCGGGCGGCGCATGATGTTGCGCTCGGCGGCCTCAAAGGCCAGGCCGAAGGAGAGCGTGGCGGAGGTCGCCATGTTCATCCACAGAATCAGCACCGGCGTTAGCGGAATGATGTTCCCCGCCAGCAGCGCAATCACAATCAGCAGCCCCTGCGCCAGGTTGGTCGGCATGATGAACAGGATGGTTTTCTTCAGGTTGTCGTAAACGCGACGCCCCTCTTTCACCGCGCTGGCGATGGTGGCGAAGTTATCGTCCGTCAGGACCATGTCCGCTGCCTCTTTGGTGACTTCCGTGCCCTTAATGCCCATCGCGATGCCGACGTCCGCCTGGCGCAGCGCCGGGGCATCGTTTACGCCGTCGCCGGTCATGCCGACGATCTCGCCTTTATCCTGCAACGCTTTCACCAGGCGCAGCTTATGCTCCGGGCTGGTACGGGCGAAGATGTCATACTTCACCGCCGCTTCCGCCAGCTCGGCGTCGTCCATTTTCTCCAGCTGATAGCCGGTGACCGCCTGCTCGCTGTTGCTGATCCCCAGCATCTGGCCGATGCTCATCGCCGTCTGCGGGTGATCGCCGGTGATCATCTTGACGCGGATCCCCGCCTGCTGGCAGGCGTTAATCGCATCAATCGCTTCCGGGCGCGGCGGATCCATCATTCCGGCGATGCCGAGGAAGATCAGGCCGTGGCTCAGGTCGTCGTGCGTCAGCTCCTGCCCGCCGTTCGCCGGCTTGAACGCCGCGGCGACCATGCGCAGCCCCTGACGCGCATAGCGCTCCATCTCCGTTTCCCAGTACGCACGGTTGAACGCTTGCGCACCGTTACGCGTCTGCTGCTGGTTGCACAGGGCGAAAATGACGTCCGGCGCGCCGGTAATCAAAATCTGCTCCTCACCGCCAATCTGGTAGTGGGTGCTCATGTACTTGTACTGAGAATCGAACGGAATCTTGTTAACCAGCGTGGTCACGACCGGCTCGAGGTGGGCCTTGGCCGCCAGCACCTTCAGCGCGCCCTCGGTTGGCCCGCCGGTGATGCCCCACAGGCCACGCTCGTCCTGAATCAGCTGGCTGTCGTTGCACAGGTCAACGGTGCGCAGGTACTGCTCCAGGACGGTGCCCGGCTGGACCTGCACCGGCTCATCGCTGCCTTCCAGGTAGATATTGCCTACCGGCTCGTAGCTGTTGCCGTCCACGCGGTAGCAGACGTCGGCGGTGATGATGGCTTTTACCGTCATCTCGTTCATGGTCAGGGTCCCGGTTTTATCCGAGCAGACCACGGTCATCGCGCCCAGCGTTTCAACCGTCGGCAGCTTGCGGATAATCGCCCGCTTGCGCGCCATCGCCTGCACGCCCAGGGAGAGGATGATGGAGATAATCGCCGGCAGGCCTTCCGGTACGGAGGCGACCGCCAGGCTAATCAGGGAGAGCAGCAGCTCGCCCATCGGGATCTCGCGGAACATCAGGCTGAAGACGAACAGCGCGGCCATCATCGCCAGAATAATGACGAAGATGGCTTTACCCAGCTTGTCCATCTGCACCAGCAGCGGGGTACGGTGCTTTTCGATGCCCGCCATCATCTGGTTGATGTGGCCGAGCTCCGTATCCTTACCGGTGGCAATGACCACGCCGATTCCGCCGCCCGCGCTCACGGTCGTTCCTGAGAAGACCATATTGGTGCGGTCGCCCAGCGGTAATTCGCCGCTCAGCGGATTCGTGTGTTTATCCACCACGGTGGACTCACCGGTGAGAATCGCCTCCTCCACGCGTAAATTATGCGCCTCGATTAAACGCATATCCGCCGGAATACGATCCCCCGCGCGCAATACAATAATATCGCCCGGAACTATTTCCGTCGTCGGTATAGTTTCATGGTTGCCGTTACGAATAACGCGCGCCTCACTGGAAAGCATATTGCGAATACTCTTCAGCGATTTTTCCGCGTTGCTTTCCTGAATATGGCCAATTAGCGCATTGATGACCGCCACGCCCAAAATTACCAGCGTATCGACCCAGTGACCCATTACCGCCGTTAATACCGCGGCGGCCAGCAGAACGTAAATCAGCACATCGTTAAAATGGGCCAAAAAACGCAGCCAGGCGGGTTTACCTTTTTTCTCCGGCAGCGCGTTCGGCCCTGTTTTTTGCAGACGCGCCTGCGCCTCTGCACGATCCAGACCGCTGGCCTGGCTCTGCACGTGGGTAAGCACCTGCTCTGCGGTCTGCTGGTATGCCAGCCCGCCGGAAGGCGGCACGTTTGGGGAGTATTTTTTTTCGGTCATCATATTTTTCCTTCAATATCCGGTGAACAGAAGCCTGAATTCCTTTCTGGCTTAAATAAATTGATTATAAAGTCTTGCGGGTAAAATTGATCTACCGCAATATATTTACCACTGGGTTATTCAAAATTGATTAAAATTATTTCGACGAGCTGATTTTTACAAAATATTTCTAAACCAATCCTAAACGAGGGGGAACCATGTTTGGTATTTATCGCGGACGGCGCCTGGCGTTATACATTGTCGCAGCCATTGTTATTGCGACGTTAATTGGATATAGCACCTATATGTTTGTAAAATTATTTTCGTGATGCAGACATTTATTTACATAGCGCGATATTAATTTAATCATCAGGATTAAATTATTCTCCTTCCGCGCATTATTCTTCGGGGGAAGGAATTATTTAATTAAAAAAGGGCCGACGGGTTGATATTGCTTTACGTTAAAGGATGCCGGACAATGACATTTTTAACTGACGATTAACATTACGATGAAACACCCGTTGGAATCGCTGCTGACTGCGGGGGGCATTTTATTGATGGCCCTGATCTCTTGCTTACTGCTACCCGCGCCGTCGCTGGGTCTGGTGCTGGCGCAGAAGCTGGTTCAAACCTTTCATATGGTCGATCTGAACCAGCTCTACACCATTTTGTTCTGCGTGTGGTTTTTACTGCTCGGCGCTATCGAATTCTTCATCCTGCGTTTCGTCTGGCGCCGCTGGTTTTCACTGGCGTCGTAGGCCAATAAAAAAGCCGGGTAGCAGCGATGCCTTACCCGGCCTTTGTTTCGTCAATTTCAATGCGCCCGACTATGGTTCTCTTTGCGGTAAGCCCCGGGCGGCTGATGGAAGGTGCGGGTAAAGATGCGCGTAAACGTCTGCTGCGATTCAAAGCCGTAGCGCAGGCAGATTTCGTACACGCGCTCGTCAGATTCACGCAGATCCCGCGCCGCCAGCAGCAGCTTGCGCTCGCGGATGTAGCGCCCCAGGCTTTCGCCTTTGTACTGCATAAACAGCCGCTGTAAATGCCACTTGGAGTAACCCGCGTGGCGGGCGATCTCTTCGATGCGTAGCGGCTGGTGTAGGTTGTCATCGATCCATTCGACAATCGTATCAATGACCTGAGCGGAAATCGTCATGCTGCTCTCCCCTTCTGTTTCTTGGTTCAACATTATTCCCACCACTCACGAAATTGTTGCGTGCTATCGCTCACCCGGACCGGCTCACCGAGTTCCGGCGTCAGCAGCCGATAGTTTTTGTCCTTGCTGGCCCGCGCCAGCTGGATCAGCGGATCGTTCCAGGTGTGTTTCGCCAGCACGAAGCGTCCGTTATGCCCCGGCACCACCGCTTTCGCATTGAGGTCCGCCGAGGCCTGCGCCGTTTCATCCGGCAGCATGTGGATGTACTTCCAGTCCTGGTCGTACTGGCCGTTTTCCATGATGGCTAAATCCACTTCGCCAAACTGCTCGCCGATGGCCTTAAAGTGCGGGCCATAACCGGAATCGCCGCTGTAATAGACCTTCTGCTCTGGCGTGACAAACATGAAGCTGCCCCACAGGGTCTGGTCACGCTTAATGCCGCGCCCCGAGAAGTGGCGCGCGGGCAGGACATGAACCGTCAGCGCATCGCTGATGTGCACCGACTGGTTCCAGTCCCGTTCGTCGATAATCTCAGGCTTCATTCCCCAGTAGCGCAGGTGGGATCCCACGCCGAGCGGCGTAACGACGCGCTTCACCTTCGGCAGCAGCGCCCGGATGGTGGCGTAGTCCAGATGATCGTAGTGATCGTGCGAGATAATCAGCAGGTCGATTTCCGGCATGCTCTCCGCGCGCCACGGATACTCTCCCGCAAACGCTTTATTGAGGAACGAGAACGGCGCGGCGTAGTTGCCGAGGACCGGGTCGATCAGAATGCGTTTTCCCGCCAGCTGCATATACCACGAGGAGTGGCCGAGCCACACCAGCGTATCCTGCTCCAGAGGCAGGCTCGCCAGATCGGTTTTCACCAGCGGCAGCGGCTGCGCCGGACGAGCGTTTTCGGTTTTACGGGTCAGGAACTGCCACCACGCCACCAGCATGTTTTGCTGCCCGGTAAAGCCAGGCGTCGGGAGCGCGTTGTGGAACTTCCCGTCGCGATAGTGCGGAGAAGCCTCCACTTCGGTGAGCTGCGCACCCTGCGGCGGCTGGCCAAATCCGGCATTCAGAACAAACGGTAAACTCGCAGCTGAAGCAATAATCATGAGGAACACCACGCAGATGAAGAGAGGCTTTTTCATATCCTGACCCGATAACGCGCGCCATCCGATGGTTTACGCGAGGGAAACTTGATTATGAGTGAGTAAGCACTCATTATAGATGTGATGATAAAGTCGTCAAGACGTTTTCGATCTTTGACATTCCGCGTTGCAGCGTGTCAAAGCACGTGTTTCAATCAGGGTTTTTATAATTGAAAGGGGGAAAAATTTAGTGGCACGTCCGAAGAGTGAAGATAAAAAACAGGCCTTACTGGAAGCCGCGACGGTGGCATTTGCACAGTCAGGTATTGCCGCCTCAACGGCGTTAATTGCCCGTAATGCGGGCGTCGCTGAAGGCACGCTGTTTCGCTACTTTGCTACTAAAGACGATCTGCTGAATGCCCTTTACCTGCACCTCAAGCAGGATCTCTGCCAGACCATGCTGGCGAACCTCGATCGCACCCTCACGCTTCCTAAAGAGCATACCCGCAATATCTGGAACAGCTACGTGGACTGGGGGATTCGTAACCCCGTGGCGCATGCGGCGATCCGCCAGATTGGCGTGAGTGAAAAGCTGAGCGCTGAAACGGAACAGGCGGTGAAAGAGATGTTCCCGGAACTTCACGAGCTATGCCGCCGTTCGGTGCGCCCGGTGTTTATGTCCGATGAATTCAAAACGTTTGGCGATGCGCTTTTCTTATCGCTGGCGGAAACCACCATGGAGTTTGCCACCCGCGATCCGTCCCGCGCCACCGATTTTAAAGCGCTGGGTTTCGAAGCCATGTGGCGCGGGCTGGCTCAGGAGGATAACGATGGACAGTAAATCCCTGCAGGCGCACGCAAAACGCGTCGCGCTGGAGATGCCTTTCACCGAACACTGCTGGCCGTTTGGCCCCGAGTACGACGTGTTTAAGGTGGGCGGGAAAATTTTTATGCTGATGGCCACCGCGCACGGACGCCCCCACGTTAGCCTGAAATCCGACCCGGAAAAATCCCTGTTAAATCAGCAGATTTACCGTGGCGTTGAGCCGGGCTACCACCTCAATAAAAAACACTGGATTTCGCTCTACGGCACCGAGGACATCACGCCAGAACTGGTCGCCGACCTGATCGAGGATTCGTGGAACCTGGTCGTCGATAAGCTGCCGAAAAAAGACCAGAAATGGATACGCCCTGCCTGATTGTTCGTCTGTGCCGAACAGTATAACCGCTCGAATCGCACTTATCTTTTGCCGCTTCGCGCGGTAATCTGCTCTCCTTTCGCGCCCGCGCACGGGCGAATTTCATTACCAGGAGTAGTTATGGATATCATTTCTGTCGCCCTGAAACGCCACTCTACTAAGGCGTTCGACCCAACCAAAAAACTGACCGCTGAAGAAGCAGAGAAAATCAAAACCCTTCTGCAGTACAGCCCGTCCAGCACCAACTCCCAGCCGTGGCACTTTATTGTGGCCAGCACCGAGGAAGGAAAAGCCCGCGTGGCAAAATCCGCCGCGGGCACTTACGTGTTCAACGAACGCAAAATGCTGGACGCCTCTCACGTGGTGGTGTTCTGCGCGAAAACCGCGATGGACGACGCCTGGCTGGAACGCGTTGTCGACCAGGAAGAGGCCGATGGCCGTTTCAACACGCCGGAAGCTAAAGCCGCGAACCATAAGGGCCGCACCTACTTCGCCGACATGCACCGCGTGGATCTGAAAGATGACGACCAGTGGATGGCGAAACAGGTTTACCTGAACGTCGGTAACTTCCTGCTGGGCGTGGGCGCGATGGGTCTGGACGCGGTGCCGATTGAAGGCTTTGACGCGGCGATTCTGGATGAAGAGTTTGGCCTGAAAGAGAAAGGCTTCACCAGCCTGGTGGTGGTCCCGGTCGGGCATCACAGCGTGGAAGATTTTAACGCCACGCTGCCGAAGTCTCGTCTGCCGCTGAGCACGATTGTGACCGAGTGCTGATTCAAACGGGTCGCTGCACGCGGCCCGTTACGTTTTACTGATGACCAGCCTGCGGTGTGGATGCACATCGCGATCGCTTCCCCAGGCAAAGGCAATCCAGCGCTCTTCCAGCTCGGCGTAAGAGTTTACGGGCGTTAACGTCCATTCTTCTCCCACTGTACCGTCTGCCACGCTAATGCGATAGTTCATGGTGAACGCCCAGTCGATCATGCGCAGCCAGAACCGTTGTCCGTCCCCCGTTTGCTCGCTGTCGGAGACTACGATGTCGTATTCGCTGAGCACCCACTGGAAAAATAATTGCGGTAATCCGCTTATTACGCGCTGGTGGACGGCGCGCGGGGTGCGCCATACCATCACCTGCGTGGCGGCACCGTGGGGAAAGGTAATTTCTTTATGAAATGTAAGCTTCACGGCATACGCCGTATAAGGCTTACCGTCATCGGTAGTCACGAGACGATATTCATCACCATAACGCGATTTTAAAAGCCGGTATCCGACAGGCAGCAAGAACCCCGGCAGATGAAAATCCGCAGTACCCCGCGCCAGAAATGCTTCGGTATGTTCGACGTTTCGGGAGATAAGCCCGAGTTTTTGGCTGAACTCTGCGGAATCAATCATTAGTGGCGACATTAGTTGTTTCTCATCGCATAAGTATAGTCAACTTAACTTCCAATAGAAATCGCGTAAATTCAGCAAGTTGATTAAGCATCAATAGAGCGTAATCTGCGGATGCTTTATCCCGCACACCAGCGCATAACGCGTTAATGTATCGAGACTCGCCCGGGTAATATTCGCTTCCATTCTTGATACCGTTGGTGCGCTGACGCCCATCCGCTCCGCCACCTGGGCGCGCGTCAGGCCAGCATGATTGCGCCATTGCGCCAGCATCTCCCGCAAACGCTCCTTGCGCTCTTCTGCATCAAAGGAAGCCTGAACCTCTGAATCGCTTAACAGTTCAGCCCTGAGTTCATCCCAGTCAATAATCTTCTTGCTCATCCAACATCTCCTGTTGTCGCTTCAGTGCCAGACGAAGTTCAGCAGAGGGCGTTTTTTGCGTCTTCTTAACAAACACGCGCAAAAGAAAAATCGTCTTTTCCCGCTGGTAAACATAGATACCTCGGGTATGGATCAGCCCAACGGTCCTTATTTCAAACAGGCCATGCGGCAATGGTTTGCTGTCAGGTTCCCGAAGAGCCGTCGGGTTTAAACGCAATTTATCAAGCTGGCGAATCAGCTTCGCCTTCACCCCAGCAGGCAGTAAGAGAATCTCTTCCCTTACCGCCTCATGAACGATAAGTCTGAACACGATATTTCATCCTTGATGATATTAGCATATAAGGCAATTTGCATTAAAGGCTAATTTAGCTTTTCGTGTCCCACCTTACCCATTTTTAACAGGAAGAACCGGATCCGCTTCGATTCCCTGAAAGCGCCTCGCAAAAACTTATTTCCCCTGCCCGGCCAGCCATTCCATCGCCCTTTCCCCCGCCTCATCCACCGGGAGATACACCAGCAGCCGCGATCCGTTTCGTGGCGCGGAGTACCAGTACATCTGCTGCAGCGTAAAATCTCCCAGTTCTGGATGGGTAAACAGCTTGAGCTGGTTCTCCACGCCGCGCACGTCGTTGCGCTGGTGCCACAGGATTTTGAACTCTTCGGACACCGCGAAGAAGCGCGCCAGTTTGGCTTCCCACAGCGGGTCGCCCCGGTGCTCGGCCATCGCCGCGCGGAAATAGGAGACGAAAATCGGCAGCACGTCGTCGCGTCTGCCGAGACGCGCGCGCCACGCCGGATGGGTAAGGAACAGGTAAATACAGTTGCGGTCTTCCGGCGGGATGGCGTTGAAATCAACGCCCATCAGGTGCCCGAAGCTGTCATTCCACGCGACGATGTCGAAGTTGGGCTTCTGAATGCTGGCGGGTTTAGGCATCAGGGTATCGAGCAGGCGGCGCGTGCCTTCGCTGATGCCCTCGCAGCAGACCGCCTGCGGGGCTTCACCCGGCGGCAAGCCGGCGAGCACGAAAAGATGCCGGGCCTCGGTCGGGGTGCACTGCAGCGCTTTTGCGATGGCGGCCATCACTGCGCTGGAGGGGTTGACGTCTCTGCCCTGCTCAAGCCAGGTGTACCAGGTCACGCCCACGTCAGCGAGCATCGCCACCTCTTCCAGGCGCAGGCCAGGCGTGCGCCGCCGACCGCTGCGCGGCAGGCCGAGACGCTGGGGATCGAGGCTTTCCCGCCGGGCGCGTAAAAATGCCCCCAGCTGTTTTCGGGTGTCATCCTGAAGTGAGGTGACGGGTTCAGACATCAAGGTCATAAATCCCCCTGCATGGTAGTGCCAGTACCAGTATAAGCAAGAACTGGTACCCGTTTATCAGATGGTTGATGCTACGACCATCTGATGAATGACGCAATGGAGTTACCATGAATACGTCAGTTGTTTCACCGGGTCGCGCAGGCCTGATATTGCTGTTAACCGGCCAGATGCTGCCGATGATTGATACCTCAATCACCAACGTGGCGCTGGACGCCATCACCCACTCGCTGCATGCCACCGCCACCGAGCTGGAGCTCATTGTCGCTCTCTACGGCGTGGCCTTTGCCGTCTGCCTTGCGCTCGGCAGCAAGCTGGGGGATAACCTTGGCCGCCGTCGCCTGTTTATGTGGGGCGTGGCAGTTTTTGGGCTGGCCTCGCTGCTGTGCGGGATGGCGGGAAATATTGAACAACTGCTGGCCGCACGCATCGTTCAGGGCGCGGGGGCAGCGCTCATCATGCCGCAGATCCTCGCCACGCTGCACGTCACGCTAAAAGGTAGCGCCCACGCGAAAGCCATTAGCCTGTTTGGCGGCATTGGCGGGATTGCGTTTATCGTCGGGCAGATGGGCGGCGGCTGGCTGGTGTCGGCGGATATCGCCGGGCTGGGCTGGCGTAACGCCTTCTTTATCAACGTGCCGATTTGTCTGGTGGTGCTGGCGTTAAGCCGCCGCTACGTGCCGGAAACCCGTCGTGAAACACCGTCGCGCATCGACTGGACAGGCACCGTGCTGCTGGCCCTCATTCTTTGCTGCCTGCTGTTCCCGATGGCGCTCGGTCCCCAGTGGCACTGGCCGTGGTCGCTGAAGGTTATGCTTCTTGCCATTATTCCGCTGGCCTGGCTGATGGCGCGGAACGCGCGCAAAAAGGAGAGAGAGAATGCCCATCCGCTGATCCCGCCACGCCTGCTTCAGCTTCGCAGCGTTCGCTTTGGCATCGTGATTGCGCTGCTCTTTTTCAGCGTCTGGTCCGGGTTTATGTTCTGTATGGCGCTGACCATGCAGACCGGTCTGGGGATGGCGCCGTGGCAGTCCGGGAACAGCTTTATCGCCCTGGGCGTGACCTATTTTATCTCTGCCTGGTTCGCGCCACGGTTGATTGCCCGCTACAGTACCAGCACGATTCTGCTGACGGGTCTGGCAATTCAGATAATCGGCCTGCTGGCGCTCATCGCGACGTTCCGGATTTGGGGCGTAAACAACACCGCGCTGACGCTGGCCCCTGCCACCGGGCTGGTGGGCTACGGTCAGGCGCTGATTGTAAACAGCTTCTACCGCATCGGGATGCGCGATATCCAGCCTGACGACGCAGGGGCCGCAAGCGCCATTCTCAGCACGCTGCAGCAGGCCGCGCTGGGTCTGGGACCGGCCATTTTCGGGGCGATTTTGCTGCACGGGCTGCAGCATTACCACGGGGATTACGCGCAGGCGATTACCCTTTTCCTGGCGGTGGAAACCGGCCTGATGGTTATCCTGGCGCTGGCGACGCTGCGCATGCGTCATCGTCTCTGCCTGCCGGTAGTGAAGGTCTGTGAGGCCGCCAAATAACCCTGTGAATTTGCATAATAGATCCGCAGCCGCCATTATGGGGCTGCATCAATACAGGAGACGTTATGCAGGAATTAATTGCTCAGGTTGAAGAGTTAGGGATTGAAATTAATCACACCACCTCTTTAGTGATTATCTTTGGTATTATTTTTCTCACCGCCATCATTGTTCATTTTATTTTGCACAAACTGGTGCTGCGCGCATTCGAGAAACGCGCGCAGGCCAGTAGCCATTTATGGCTGCAAATCATTACCCAAAATAAATTATTTCACCGTCTGGCCTTTACCCTGCAGGGGATAATCGTCAACGTTCAGGCGGTACTGTGGCTGCAAAAAGGCAGCGAAGCGGCGGAAATACTCACCACCTGCGCGAAGCTGTGGGTGATGGTGTATGCCCTGCTCTCCTTCTTCTCGCTGCTGGACGTGATATTTAATCTGTCGCAAAAGATGGCGACCGCCTCGCAGCTGCCGCTGAAGGGGATCTTCCAGGGCATCAAGCTGGTGAGCGCTATCCTGGTGGGGATATTGATTATCTCCCTGCTGATCGGCCAGTCCCCGGCGATTCTGATAAGCGGTCTGGGTGCTATGGCCGCCGTCCTGATGCTGGTGTTTAAAGACCCGATACTCGGCCTTGTGGCGGGTATTCAGCTTTCCGCCAACGACATGCTCAAACTCGGCGACTGGCTGGAGATGCCGAAGTACGGCGCTAATGGTACGGTGACGGACATCGGCCTGACGACCGTTAAAGTACGCAACTTCGATAACACCATCACCACCATTCCGACGTGGGCGCTGGTCTCCGACGCCTTTATCAACTGGAGTGGGATGTCCGCCTCCGGCGGGCGACGCATCAAGCGCAGCCTGAATATCGATACCACCAGCATTCATTTTCTCGACGAGCAGGAGCAGCAGAAGCTGATTCAGGCAAAACTGCTGAAGCCTTATCTGGCCGCGCGCCATGAGGAAATTAGCCTGTGGAATCAGCAGAACGGCGAAGGGGAATCGGTATTAAACCTGCGCAAGATGACCAATATCGGCACCTTCCGCGCTTACCTGAATGAATATCTGCGTAACCATCCGCGTATTCGTAAAGATATGACGCTGATGGTGCGCCAGCTGGCGCCGGATGCCAACGGGCTGCCGATTGAAATATATGCCTTTACCAATACGGTAATCTGGGCGGAATACGAAGATATTCAGGCCGATATCTTCGACCATATTTTCGCGGTAGTGGATGAGTTTGGCCTGCGTATTCACCAGTCGCCTACCGGGAACGATATTCGCTCCCTGGCAGGCGTTATTGCCAGATAATCAGGTGCTGGCGCGGGAAATAAAGCGCCAGTCCATCATCACCCTTTCCGTGGGCGCATCCGGGTTGTCGATTTTGTTTAAGAGAAGATTGACCGCCTTGCGCCCGATATCGCGCGACGGCTGTTCGATGGTGGTAAGTGAAATCATGTCCGCCAGCTCCGTACCGTCAAAGCCGACCACGGCAATATCCTCTGGCACCCGCAGACCTGCCTGCTGAATGGCGCGCAGCGCGCCCGCCGCCAGCGTATCGGAAACGGCAAATACTGCATCCGGCGGATTATCTTTTAACAGGTTTTGCATCGCCGCCATGCCCGCCCCGGAGCTGAGATCGCTGGCATACTCCACCGCCTGATAGTCCAGATCCCGCAGGTGGAGCACGCTCTTGTAGCCGCGTTCGCGCAGGCGGGCATATTTGTAGCTGAGATCGTGGTTGATCATCGCGATACGCTTGCGGCCGCCGTCGGCCAGCTGGCTAACGGCATGCTGTGAAGCGTCCACATCATTGATGCCGACGCAGGAGACCGTGCCCGCATCGGCGTATTCGGCGCACTGCACCCACGGTGCAGAACCAATCAGCGCGGCAAGTTCCGGCAGCTTCGAGAAGGCGTCCATGGTGATAATGCCGTCGACGATTTTGCCTGAAAGCAGGCTCAAGCCCGAGCGGGAGCGCTCGATGTCCGAGCCGGAGTTGCATAGCAGAATGCGGTAGCCGTTTTTCTCCGCCTCGGCTTCGATGCCCTTCACCACTTCGGCGCAGAACGGGTTGGCGATGTTGGACACCATCACCAGGATCATATAGCTGCGGGCGGTGCGCAGCTGACGGGCGAGCAGATTTGGCTGGTAGTTGCTCTCCTGAATCGCCTGCAGAACGCGCTCGCGGTTTTTCGCCTTCACGGTGTCGCTGTTATTCAGCACGCGGGAGACCGTTGCCACGGAAACCCCGGCCAGCTGAGCGATTTTCTGAATTGACATAGCGACGATACATCCTGCGGTTAGCGTTTTGTGCAGGCTACCATAAATTTGTTGCCCGGCGAACCGGGCAATGCGTCAGCATTCCACGCGCACCCAGCGCTGCTGCTGATGGCTTTTCACAATGGCATCAATGATATACATCACGTTTGCGCCATCGTGAAACGTCGCAAACTGCGGCGTCTCCGGCATTGCGCCCGCCTGCACGGCGCGGTAGAACTGCGCCATCATATTTTTGAAGGCATCCGGCCAGCCTTCAATATGCCCGCCAGGGAAGTGGGCGCTGTCGGCTACGTCAGGGTTCATCAGGCCTGGATCGTCGGTGAGCGTCTGGTTGGCCTGCGCACGATGGCCGATCCACAGCTGCTGCGGCACCTCCTGGTCCCACGCCAGCGAGCGCTCGCTGCCGTTGATCTCAAACGTCAGGCGGTTTTTACGCCCGGCGCTCACCTGCGAGACGCTAAAGCAGCCCTTGCTGCCGTCGTCAAAGCGGAACAGCACCGAGCCGAAGTCTTCGGTCGTGACTGGTTTGTCTTCATACTCCGCCTGTTCGTCATGGGAGAAGGTTTGATTCCCGCCCTTGCTGGCCCTGCGCGTCGGCCAGACGATGGATAAATCAGCCATCACCTCGGTAATGCGCCGCCCGGTGACGAACTGCACCGTGTCGCACCAGTGGGAGCCGATATCCGCCACCGCCCGCGATGCGCCGCCGAGCGCGGCATCCACCCGCCAGTTGTAGTCGGTTTCCAGCAGCATCCAGTCCTGTAGGTAGCTGCCGTGTGAGGCAAAAATCCGCCCGAGGCTGCTTGCGCGCAGCATGCTCGCCGCCTGACGCACCATCGCAAACTGGCGATAGACGAAGCTCACGCCATGCACCACGCCCACCTGCTCCGCCAGCGCCACCAGCTCGCGCGCCTCCTCAGGCGTCATGCACAACGGCTTTTCGGAAAACACGTGCTTGCCCGCGCGCAGGATCTGGCGGTTAATCTGTGCATGCAGGTGGTTCGGCGTGCAGTTGTGCACCACGTGCAAATCAGGGTGCGCGAGCAGCTCCTCAACGCTGCCGTACGCGTGCGGTACGTTTAGCAGGCGCGCCTTTTCCTGCGCCTTAACGAGCGAGCCGTCGCACAGCGCGACCACCTGAACAAACCCGAGGCGCCTGAGCGCCTCGATATGTGCCGGGCCAATAAACCCGCTGCCGACGATCCCGACGTTAGTCATGACTGCCCCCTGCGGCGAAATCATCAAACGCCCGTCCGGAAACGGGAATGATATGGCGGCGGATAAATTCGCTGCCTTCGCGCGCGCCGGTATCGCCATCCTTCAGGCAGCACTCCCACTCCAGCACCGCCCAGCCGTCGTAGTCGTACTGGGTCAGCTTGCTGAAAATGCCCTTAAAGTCGATCTGCCCGTCGCCGGGCGAGCGGAAGCGTCCGGCGCGGTTGATCCACGGCTGGTAGCCGCCGTACACGCCGCTGCGCCCGCTGGGGCGGAACTCGGCATCCTTCACGTGGAACGCCTTGATGCGCGCATGGAAGATGTCGATAAAGGCCAGATAGTCCATCTGCTGGAGCAGCATATGGCTCGGATCAAAGAGGATGTTGCAGCGCGGATGGTTATCCACCAGCGCCAGAAAACGCTCGAAGGTCACGCCGTCGTGCAGATCTTCCCCGGGATGCAGCTCAAAGCAGACGTCCACCCCCTGCTCGCCAAAGGTATCCAGTATTGGCCGCCAGCGGGTTGCCAGCTCCTCGAACGCTTCCTGAAAACGCTGCTCGTTATGCGGCGGCCACGGATAGAAAAACGGCCACGCCAGCGAGCCGGAGAAGGTGGCGTGCGCTTTCAGACCTAATCTTGCCGAGGCGACCGCCGCCTGCTTCAGCTTCTCCGTGGCCCACGCCCGACGCGCAGCATCGTTACCGCGCACTGATGCGGGCGCGAAGTGGTCAAACGCGTCGCTGTAGGCGGGGTTCACCGCCACAAGCTGCCCTTCCAGATGGGTGGACAGCTCGCTGATAACCAGCCCGTGCGCGGCCAGCTTTGCGGTGATGTCGTCGCAGTAGGCCTGGCTCTCTGCGGCTTTCTCGACGTCAAAGATGTGCGGATGGTTGCAGGGGATCTGCACCGCCTTATAACCTTTACCTGCCGCCCATTCAGCCAGCCCGTCGAGCGAATTAAACGGCGCTTCTGCGCCAATAAACTGCGACAGAAAAATGCCGGGTCCTTTCATCGTCCTCATACCACCTCCTGAACGTTACGCCTTGTCATCGTCATACTTAAACGTGAGAAGGAAAATCAGCGCGATCGCCGCGGCCGCTACCGCCGGGATCCACCAGAATGTCACCCACGCCTGCGGCACGGCCTGCCCTGCCACCAGGCGGTTATAGAGCGCGCCGGAAATCTGCGAGCCAAGCAGCATGCCGATGCCATAGGTGAACATCACGATCATGCTCTGCGCCTGGCCTTTCACCTTTTCGCCTGCCACCCGGTCGGTGTAGATAAAGCCGACGACAAAGAAGAAATCGTAGCAGACGCCGTGGAGCAGAATGCCGAGATACAGCAGAATGCGCCCCTCCTCGCTGACGCCCAGCGCGAACATGGCGTAGCGCACAAACCACGCCAGCATGCCGATCAGCAGCATGATTTTCACCCCCAGGCGGCGGAACAGCAGCGGAATGACCAGCATGAAGAAGATCTCGGACATCTGCCCGAAGGACATGGCGGTGCTGACGTCGGCAATTCCTGCATCCGCCAGATACGAGGCGGTGTAGGCGTAATAGGTGCCGAGCGGGACGGAGATCAGCATCGCGCAGACGGAGAAGACGAAAAAGTGGCGGGTTTTGAGCAGCGCAAAGGCATCCGCGCAGAAGAGATCCCGCACCTTCACCGGCAGGCCTTTCGCGGGCGCAGGCGTGTGCGGCAGCGTCATGCTGTAAAGCGCCAGCAGCACGGAACTGGCCGCCGCTACCTTAAAGATGGTAACGCTGGACGCCACGCCGGTGACGCCGATGAAAATGCCCGCCACGATCCAGCCGATGGTGCCGAACACGCGCACCACCGGGAAGGTTTTATCCACGTTCGCCAGGCTATGGAACGCGATGTTGTTGGTCAGCGCCAGCGTCGGCATGTAGCAGAGCGTGTAGCCAAACAGCAGGCCAATCAGCAGCGCGCCGTTCTCGGCAATCAGCGCCCCCGGCACGAACCAGAGGATCGCCGCGCCCGCGAGGTGCATTACCGCCATCACCTTCTGCGAGGCGAAGAAGCGGTCCACCAGCATCCCGAGCACGAACGGCGAGAGAATGGAGGCGATGGGCCCGGCGGAGAACGCATCGCCAATCAGCAGAGACATGTTGTGCTGGGTCATCACCAGGCCGAGCGTGACCGACCAGCTACCCCAGATAAAAAATTGCAGAAACATCATCAGCGACAGCCGCGGCACCAGTAGCCGGTGCTGTGTTATCGCCTTTTCACTACTTTCAGTTGACACCATGATAAGCCTCACCCGGAAAAAGTAATCGATTACAAAACAGTTCAAATGAAAAGTAATCGATTACAAAATAAAGATCCTGTGGATCGTAGAAGATTTGGGAGGGGAGTCACGATAAAGATGAAGCAGTGTTTTGTAGGCCCGGTAAGCGCAGCGCCACCGGGCGTGAAGGCAGGTGCGGACTGGTTTGGTGCGGTCTGTTGCCCTCACCCCGGCCCTCTCCCACTGTACAGTCCGGGGACATGGTAGACAGGTGTTCGGGGACATGGTGAACACTTTTTAACATCCTTTACCCATGGTG
>NZ_JADBRS010000020.1:0-118283 GCF_014930775.1 Enterobacter cloacae complex sp. P38RS | reverse complement strand
TCGTCCGAGGACGTTAAGAATCCATGTCACTTTGAGTGCCCACACAGATTGTCTGATAAATTGTTAAAGAGCAGTTGCAACGCGGCTTTCAGCTCACCGTTGCGAGGTCCCGTATATTACGTTTTCCTCATTCAGAGTCAAGCGATTATTTTCACTTTTCTCTGTTGGCGTTCATCTCTGAACCCCGCTAACCCGGCGGCCTGTAAGCCGTTGTTCCGTGTCAGTGGAGGCGCATTATAGGGAGTTCTCAGACGTTGACAACCCCTCTTTTAAAAAAAACTTTCAACCGTCTCTTTTTTGCTCAAAACCGTGCTACAGCGCCAGTTTTTCGAGCGTTTCAAAGCCATAACGGCGTAAAACGGGTAAAAGTTGCTCAGTCTCTTTTGTGATAGCCATGCAAAATGCGATATTTGCATCGGTAGATTTCGCATCCGGCGCTTCATGCTCCAGCAGCCAGGCCGTACGACGGGCGATCGCCGCACCAGAATCCACCAGCCGCGTCCCCTCCGGAAGCACTTCTAATAGCTCTTCCTGCAAGAGAGGGAAGTGGGTGCAGCCCAGCACAACCGTATCCGGTGGTTCGGGCATCCGCAGCCACGGACGAAGAATACGACGCAGCTCTTCGAGCGATACCATCTCGCCGTGCAGTTTCGCTTCCGCCATCTCCACCAGCTCTGCGGAGCCAAGCATTGCAATCTGGCATTCGTTAGCAAAACGGTCGATCAGCTCGCGGGTATAAGGACGCTTCACCGTGCCACGCGTAGCCAGCAAGCCCACGATACCGTTCGCCGTCAGGCGCGCGGCAGGCTTTATGGCAGGAACAACGCCCACAACCGGGAACTGGAATTTTTCACGCAGGGCGGGAAGAGAAACGGTGCTCGCCGTATTACAGGCAATGACCGCCAGCGCAAGGGGATAGCGCTTTTGTACCGCGGTGACGATTTCAACCACGCGCTCAACGATAAAGTCCTCACTCTTTTCCCCATACGGAAAAGCGACGTTATCGAAGGCGTAGATGTAATGGAGATCCGGCAGGAGATGCCGAATCTCATCGTAGACCGAAAGCCCACCGACGCCGGAATCAAACACCAGCACGGTAGGGCGCGGATTAGAAGGTGTAGCTGCCAGACAAGGTGTATTCCCGTCCTGCAGTTTGGTAGCCATAAACTGTCTCGTAATCTTTATCGAACAGGTTGGCTATTTTACCACGAACTGTGAGGTGTGAGGTGACCGGATATGAAACTGCGACATCCCACAGGCTCACACCGCCCATTTTCACTTTTTCTGACGGATAAGAACCAAAATCAGTGTCGTAACGCGTGCCGAGATAGTGATACGTCAGGCTCCAGTCGAAATCATAGATCTGCGTATCGAGTTGATATTTCACCTGCTGCTTAGCACGACGGTCCAGAAGTTCGTTGGTCGCCGCATTGCGGGCATCCACATAGTCGTAGCCAACGGTATGCGTCAACGGACCTGTATCAAACGACGCCGTCGCTTCCACACCCTTAATGCGTGCTTTGCCGACGTTGTAATATTCCTGAAGGTTATTATTGAAGTCGATGAGATTATCAACGTCATTACGATAGCCAGACACGCGCCAGCTCACGCCTGCCGTCAGGCCTTCAAACGCCCCTTCCCATTGCTTGCTCTCTTCTGGATCAAGATGGTCATTGCCATAGAAGCCATAGAGTTGACCCAGATTCGGGGCCTTATAGGCCGTACCATAAGAAGCAATGAAGCGGTAACCGTCCACGAACTCCCACGCTGCACTGCTTTGCCAGGTGCCATGGCGACCAAACTGAGAGTTGTCATCGCTGCGAACCGCCCCTTCCAGAGTGAAATCGCCCAGCTGCTGCAGCCCGGTCAGGTAGACGCCGGTGTTACGCAGGTCGTAGCCGTTGGTCACGTAGTTTGTACCCGGCTCGGTGCTCTGCTTCTGCCAGTCAACGCCCGCACCAATGTTCCCGTGCCCCACATCAACGGAGTTGAGCCACTGAACGTTGTACTGTTTGATTTCATCCAGCGTGGCCGTCGAATCGTAACGGCCCAAATTAGGGTCGTAGTTATAGTCTTTGCTGTGGCTATAGCTGGTGAGCAGCTGTGAATGGAATATATCCTCGTTGAAGCGTAGTCCTGCGTCCCAGGTTTGGCTATAGAGCTGGCGGGTATCGACCAGAACGTCAGGGGTAAATGAGCTGTAGTAACCGTCATAGGCCGTACGGTTGCTGTAGCCAAAGCCGCGAACAAATCCGCTCCACTGGTCTGAGAATGCGTGCTCCAGTGCGCCGTAGAGCGTTTTATTCATAAAGCCGTCGCGATCGGTCTGGGCAAGGCCACCATTGTTGCCGTCCGCAACCACATCGAAACCTTTGGTATAGGTGTAATCCCCCGCCAGCGTGACGCGCGTGCTGTCGCCCAGCGTTTGCTGGGTACTGCCGCCATAATTCTGGTAACCGTGCGACCCTACGCCGGCATTCAGCGTCGTACCGTCCTTCGCGCGGGTGGTAATAATGTTGACTACACCGCCAATCGCATCCGAGCCGTATACCGCCGAACGCGGTCCACGCACATATTCGATACGCTGCACCAGGGAGATCGGGAACTGGCTGAGATCGGACGACCCCGTGACGCCCGCCTGGTTAAGGCGGATGCCGTCAACGAGAATCAGGACGTGGCTGGAGTTGGTACCACGGATAAAGAGAGAAGAGAGTTGCCCCATCCCGCCATTTTGCGCCGTGTCCACGCCGGGCAGGCGACGCATAACGTCCAGCACCGAGGTTGACTGCCAGCGGTCAATATCGGCACGCGTAACCACCGACGTTGCTGCCAGAATAGTTTTTTCAGGTTGTTCAAAACGATTTGCCGTCACCACCAACGAGTCAGCGCTATCCTGCGCCCAGCCCGAAAATGCCGTGACGGACAGCGCCGTCAACAGCGATACTTTTTTAATCATTGTTAAAGCATCCACAATATAAGAAGGATGCCGCAGGCCTCATCTATAGCACGCGATGATGAAACCAAATGCGACGTGATCCCGGCAGGTCTTCGGGCTAGGTGGCGTTATACGGATGAAGACTTCCCATTTTCACAGTGTCTACAGCTCTCATCCCGCCAGTCTTTACCGCTGCGCGTCAGCTCCAGATTTTCACTGGATTCCCTTTTCACTCTCAGGAGACCGGAAACAGAATGCTACAATTAGACACGTATAGATGTCCAGACAGCTATTGGCCATTAAATCTGGACATCCCCTGAACAATCCCTACAATCCCCGCGTAATTCTTTATCACTCAGGACGCATCATGACCCCAGAACACCTCCCGACAGAACAGTACGACGCGCAGCTGGCCGAGAAAGTTGTCCGTCTGCAAAGTATGATGACGCCTTTCAACGCGCCCGTTCCCGAGGTGTTCCGCTCCCCTGTCAGCCACTACCGCATGCGCGCCGAGTTCCGCATCTGGCATGACGGCGACGACCTGTACCACATCATTTTCGATCAGCAGACCAAATCACGCATTCGCGTGGACAGCTTCCCGGCAGCGAGCGAGCTTATCAACCAGCTGATGACGCTGATCATTGAAGGCGTGCGCAACAATCCGGTGCTGCGCCACAAGCTGTTCCAGATTGACTATCTGACCACGCAAAGCAATCAGGCGATTGTCTCTCTGCTGTACCACAAAGCGCTGACCGACGAATGGCGCGAGCAGGCCGAAGCCCTGCGCGATACGCTGCGTGCGCAGAACATCAACGTGCACCTGATTGGCCGCGCGACCAAAACCAAAATCATGCTGGATCAGGATTACGTCGACGAGCGTCTGCCGGTGGCAGGTAAAGAGATGGTTTACCGTCAGGTGGAAAACAGCTTCACCCAGCCGAATGCCGCGATGAACGTGCAGATGCTGGAGTGGGCGCTGAAGGCGACGGAAGGGTCTAAGGGCGATCTGCTTGAGCTGTACTGCGGTAACGGCAACTTCTCGCTGGCGCTGGCGCGTAACTTCGAACGCGTGCTGGCAACGGAAATCGCCAAGCCGTCGGTAGCGGCCGCGCAGTACAACATCGCCGCTAACCATATCGATAACGTGCAGATCATTCGCATGGCGGCAGAAGAGTTCACCCAGGCCATGAACGGTGTACGCCAGTTTAACCGCCTGGAAGGGATCGATTTGAAGAGCTACCAGTGTGAGACGATTTTTGTCGACCCGCCGCGCAGTGGCCTGGACAGCGAAACCGAGAAGATGGTGCAGGCGTATCCGCGTATTTTGTACATCTCCTGTAACCCGGAGACGCTGTGCAAGAATCTGGAAACATTAAGCCAGACGCACAAGGTTGAACGTCTGGCGCTGTTCGATCAGTTCCCGTATACACACCATATGGAGTGCGGTGTACTGCTCACGGCGAAGTAACTAGCCGGCGTTTTTGGCAGGTGGCGCTTCGCTTACCTGCCCTACTCAGACCTCATTACTCTGGCAGTTGGCTCTTGCGGCTACGCATGCGCGAGCCAATCCAGAACACCAGCGCCACGGACAGTACCGCAGGGAAGAAGTTAGAGCCGATATCCGGATACTCCGCGCGCACCACGGTGCTATACAGCAATACGCCCAGAATAAAACAGGCAGCGGCCAGCCCCGGTAACCCGACCGGCATCGTACGGTTCAGGTAACGCTGATGCAGGCAGTAGACCGTCAGCACCAGCGCAATAAGCGGGAAAATCGAAAATGGCACGATGGAGCTAAAAATAGCGGCAAACGTGCCATTAATGGATAAGCCAGCGATCAATGCCAGCAACAGCGTCCCTTTATCCTGACCTGACTGTTTCATTACTCACCTTCACTCTTCGGTTTGATGTGCCAGTTTCTCTTGTTCACGGCGATACCAGTAGTACGCGCCTTTGGAGATCATCCTGAGCTGCAATACCAGTCGCTCTTCAAGCTGCTTGCGTTGTTCAATGCTGACGTCCAGCGCTTCGGCACCCGCGCTGAACACAATCGTCACCATCGCCTCGGCCTGTGCTTCAGTAAAGGCACGCGGCATATGGTTTTCGAGTTCAAGATAGTCGGCAAGTTCCGCGATGAAGTGCTGAATTTCCCGCGCGACGGCGGCACGAAACGCTGCCGATGTGCCCGAACGCTCGCGCAGAAGCAGACGAAACGCGTTGGGGTTATTGCCGATAAATTCCATAAACGTCGACACGGAGGTGCGGATCACGCTGCCGCCTTTGGCGATACGCTGACGCGCCTGGCGCATCAGCTGGCGCAGCATCAAACCGCTCTCGTCGACCATGGTCAGGCCCAGTTCATCCACATCACGGAAGTGACGATAGAAGGACGTTGGCGCAATCCCGGCCTCGCGTGCGACTTCGCGCAGGCTCAAACTGGCAAAACTCCGCTCAGCACTCAGTTGACTGAATGCGGCTTCCACCAGCGAACGCCGGGTTTTCTCTTTTTGTTGTGCTCTTACGCCCATCACGATAGTTGAATCCTTCCAAAGGCCTGATGGCACTATACCAGAGAATAAAATTAATCTGTTTGCTCAGCTTTGTGAATGATTGTTTACGTGCGGTTTGTGCTCCACTGCCGGAAAAAAGCACAACGATAATTGGGTTACCCTGGCAATGATGTTATGATTCTGTTGCTTTTATGTATAAGAACAGGTAAGCCTTGCCATGCCACATTCCTACGATTACGACGCAATAGTTATTGGTTCCGGCCCCGGCGGCGAAGGTGCTGCTATGGGTCTGGTGAAACAGGGAGCCAGAGTAGCGGTCATCGAGCGCTACCATAATGTCGGCGGCGGTTGCACCCACTGGGGCACCATCCCATCGAAAGCCCTCCGCCACGCCGTTAGCCGCATTATCGAATTTAACCAGAACCCTCTTTACAGCGACCACTCCCGACTTCTTCGTTCCTCCTTTGCCGACATCCTGAATCACGCGGATACCGTCATTAACCAGCAGACGCGCATGCGTCAGGGCTTTTATGAGCGTAACCATTGTGAAATCCTGCAGGGCAACGCGCATTTTGTGGATGAACACACCCTGGCACTCGAATGCCACGACGGTTCGATTGAGACGATCACCGCTGAAAAATTTGTGATTGCCTGCGGTTCACGCCCTTACCATCCGGCCGACGTCGACTTCTCACACCCGCGCGTCTACGACAGCGACTCCATTCTGAGCCTGCACCATGAACCCCGCCACGTCATTATCTATGGCGCAGGGGTCATCGGCTGCGAATACGCGTCGATCTTCCGCGGAATGGATGTCAAAGTTGACCTCATTAACACCCGCGATCGCCTGCTGGCGTTCCTCGATCAGGAAATGTCAGACTCTCTCTCCTACCACTTCTGGAACAGCGGCGTGGTGATTCGCCACAACGAAGAGTACGAGAAAATAGAAGGCTGCGATGATGGTGTGATCATGCACCTGAAGTCCGGTAAGAAGCTGAAAGCCGACTGCCTGCTGTACGCCAACGGCCGTACCGGCAATACCGATTCACTGCGGCTGGAAAATATCGGGCTTGAAACAGACAGCCGCGGTCAGTTGAAGGTCAACAGCATGTATCAGACCGCGCTGCCGCACGTATACGCGGTGGGCGACGTAATTGGCTACCCGAGCCTGGCCTCCGCCGCTTACGATCAGGGCCGCATTGCCGCTCAGGCGCTGGTGAAAGGCGAAGCGACGGCGCATCTGATCGAAGATATCCCGACGGGGATCTACACCATTCCGGAAATCAGTTCTGTCGGGAAAACCGAGCAGCAGCTGACGTCAATGAAGGTGCCTTACGAGGTAGGTCGCGCGCAGTTTAAACATCTGGCGCGGGCGCAGATCGTGGGGATGAGCGTGGGAACGCTGAAAATTCTGTTCCATCGCGAGACGAAAGAGATCCTCGGGATTCACTGCTTTGGTGAACGCGCGGCGGAAATCATTCATATCGGCCAGGCAATCATGGAGCAGAAAGGCGGTGGTAACACCATTGAGTACTTCGTTAACACCACCTTTAACTACCCGACCATGGCAGAAGCCTATCGGGTAGCCGCGCTGAACGGCTTAAACCGCCTGTTTTAACGCGCTGTCGAAATGGCCATCCATCGCACCGCGGATGGCCTCTGCCAGCTGCTCATAGCGGCTGCGCAGCGGTGACCCTGGGCGATACACCAGGCCAATGGTGCGACGCGGCTCCGGCTTAATGCACGGCAGGTACACCACGCCATCACGCTTACGCTCGCGCGGCACGGCCAGCGCAGGCAGCAACGTAATACCGCTTCCCGCCGCCACCATATTACGCAGCGTTTCCAGACTGGTTGCGCGGAAGTGGGTATCTTCGTCAGCGCCCGCTTCGAAGCAGAAACCCATCGCCTGATCGCGCAGGCAGTGACCGTCTTCCAGCATCAGCAGCTTTTCCCCGGCCAGATCGGCCATCGGCACGCGATCGCGGTTCGCCCACGGGTGATCTTCATAGATCGCCAGCATCATCGGCTCATCGAACAGCGGTACTTCAATAAACGCTTCGCTCTCTTTTACCAGCGCCAGAATGGCGCAGTCGAGCTTGCCGCTGTCCAGCTGCGCCAGCAGCTGATGGGTTTGCGCTTCGTGCAGGTACATTTCGAGTTTCGGGAACGTCTGGTGCAGCATGGGAATGATGTGCGGTAACAGGTACGGGCCAACGGTTGGGATCAGGCCAATATGCAGCGGGCCGGACATGGCCTCTCCCTGCTGGCTTGCCATTTCCTTGAGCACTTTGACCTCGCGCAGCACGGTGCGCGCCTGATCCACCAGCAGAAGACCGGCCTGGGTGAACAGCACCTTACGGCTGGTGCGCTCCAGCAGCATCACGCCCAGCTCGTCTTCCAGCTTGCGGATCTGCCCGCTCAGCGTCGGCTGGCTGACGTGGCAGGAATCTGCCGCGCGGCGAAAGTGACGATGCTCGGCTAACGCTACCAGGTATTCAAGATCACGAATATTCATTATTCATCCTCCGTCGCCACGATAGTTCATGGCGATAGATAGCATAGCAATGAACGATTATCCCTATCAAGCATTCTGTTGAATAATACACCACATAGACGAGGCGGCACGTGTTTGACCCTTGACGTCCCCGCACCGTCAGCGAGTTTCTCTCAAAACTCGAACAACTAAAGCCAACGTGAACTTTTGCGGACCCCGTGGTCCGCTTTTTTTTTGCGTAAAAAAGCCCAACTCAGGGTTGGGCTGGGGTTTTGTAGGTCGGGTAAGGCGAAGCCGCCACCCGACGTTTCAGGCATCAAATCAGGCGGTTTTTCGCATCCGCAATCGCCTGCGCCACCTGCTTCGGCGACACGCCGCCTTTCGCCGCACGCTTATCCAGGCAGGACTGCAGCGCCAGAATCGGGTACACATCCTCCCCGATCGCCGCGCTGAATTTTTGCAGGTCGGCAAGCGCCAGATCTTCCAGCGGTTTACCCTGACGAATCGCTTCCACCACCGCTTCGCCAACAATATGGTGCGCCTCGCGGAACGGTACGCCCTTCGCGACAAGGTAGTCCGCCAGTTCGGTAGAGTTGGCATAGCCCTGCTGCGCCGCTTCCTGGCAGCGCGGACGTTTCACCTGAATGCCGTCCAGCACCAGCGCGCCCATGTGCAGACAGTCCAGCCAGGTGTCGAGCGCGTCGAACAGCCCTTCCTTGTCTTCCTGCATATCTTTGTTATACGCCAGCGGCAGCCCTTTCAGGGTCATCATCATGCCGGTCAGCGCGCCCTGCACGCGACCGCACTTGCCGCGGATCAGCTCCAGCGCGTCCGGGTTTTTCTTCTGCGGCATCAGGGATGAGCCTGAGGTCACGCGGTCGGACAGCTCAACGAAGCCCGCTTCGCCGGAGTTAAAGAAGATCAGGTCTTCGGCAAAGCGCGAAAGATGCACCATCCCGATAGAGGCATTGGAGAGCAGCTCCAGCACATGGTCACGGTCAGATACGCTGTCCAGGCTGTTGCGGGTGGCGGAAGCAAAGCCCAGCCATCCTGCCAGCTGCTCGCGGTCGATTTCATACGCCGTACCGGCCAGCGCGCCGCTGCCCAGCGGGCTGACGTCCAGACGCTTCAGGGTATCCTGCAGACGGCTTTCGTCACGCGCCAGCATCTCAACGTAGGCCAGACACCAGTGCGCAAAGGTCACCGGCTGCGCGCGCTGCAGGTGGGTATAACCCGGCATCACCGCGTCCTGATTGTTCTGCGCGGTCTCTACCAGCGCACTTTGAAGCTGACGGTTGGCCGCCAGTAGTTCGCCAACGGTCTCTTTACACCACAGCTTCAGGTCGGTGGCGACCTGGTCGTTACGGCTACGACCGGTGTGCAGCTTTTTACCCAGCTGGCCGACTTTGTCGATCAGCTTGCCTTCCACCCAGCTGTGAATATCTTCGGCATCGCTCTGCAGGATTTGCTGCGGATCCAGACGCACCTCTTCCAGCAGGTTGTTCAGCGCCTCTTCCAGCTGCTGCTGTTCGTCTGCGGTCAGTACGCCAACGGTCACCAGCGCTTTGGACCAGGCCACAGAGCCGACAATATCCTGTTCGGCCAGGCGGTAGTCGAAGCGCAAAGAGTCGTTGAACTGTTTGAACCGTTGATCCGCTGCCTGTGTAAAACGCCCACCCCAAAGTGCCATAACATCGTTCCTTTATTCGTTAGTTCCGCCGGGTGGCGCTTCGCTTACCCGGCCTACGGTCATTCACTAAAAACTTACGCTAAAATACGCGTGCCAATCGGCGTGCCGTTAAACAGCGCCGGGAGCTGCTCCGCGTGACGCCAGGAGGCGATATCCACCGGGCGGCCCAGCGTGCGCGCTGCATCCAGCGCGGCGTTCACTTTGACGATCATGCCGTCGGTAATAATGCCCTGAGCGATCAGCTGCTCGGCTTTGGCGGCGGTCATTTCCGCTATGCGCTGGCCTTTACCGTCGAGAATGCCGCTCACGTCGGAGAGCAGGATCAGGTCTGCGCCCAGCGTGGCCGCCAGCGCGGTTGCCGCCTGGTCCGCGTTAACGTTCATCAGCTCGCCCTCTTCGGTCACGCCGATAGAGCTCACCACCGGCAGGAAACCGCCTTCCAGCAGGGTGTTAATCAGCTTAGGCGAACCTGGCTGCGCCAGTCCAACATGGCCGAGCTCTTCATCGAGCTGGGTCACTTTTACGCTATCACCGTCGCCCAGGTAGAGGCCAACGGACGCAATATGGTGTTTCTTCGCCCATGCCAGCAGCGTTTTGTTCGCCGTGCCCGCCAGCGCGCCGGTAATGATGTCAATCTGGTCAGCAGGCGTGACGCGCAGGCCATTTTTCTTTTTCACCGGCAGATTCAGCCCTTTCATCAGCTCATCCACCACGCAGCCGCCGCCGTGCACAATCACCAGCGGACGCTGGTGCGATTCGCGATAGTTCACCAGCGCGGTAAACAGGCGCTCCAGCGCTTCTTCGCTGTCCAGCAGTACACCACCGAGTTTGATAATTAATGGGTTCATCATCACACCTTAAATAAGAGCCTGCGTTTCAGGGAAGCCGAAACGAATATTTGCACACTGCATTGCCTGTGCGGCAGCGCCTTTGAGTAAGTTATCTTCTGCGGCGACCACAATCAGATGCTCGCCCTGTACGGCAAAGCCGATATCGCAGAACGGCAGGCCAACCACGTTTTTGAGCGCCGGCACGCCTTTGTCGTACAGACGCACCAGCGGTTTATCCGCATACGCCTGCGTGAAGGCCTCGCTCACCTGGTCTTTCGTCACGCCCGACTTCAGGCGACAGGTGATGGTTTCGAGGATCCCGCGCGGGAAGCTGCCCAGGTGCGGGGTAAAAATCACCTCCGCGCCCAGATGGGTGGTGATTTCAGGATGATGGCGGTGATTAAACACGCCATACGGCTGAAGGCTCACTTCGCAGAAGCTGTTGGAGATAGCGGCCTTGCGCCCCGCACCGCTCACGCCGCTGGTGGCGTTGATCACCGGCCACTGGCTCAGATCCAGCAGACCGGCGTCGATCAGCGGCTTCAGGGAGAGCTGCGCCGCCGTCGGGTAGCAGCCCGGAACGGCAATCAGGTCCGCTTCTTTCAGTTTATCCGCACTCCACTCCGCCAGGCCGTACACCGCTTTTTCAAGCAGATCCGGATGCTGATGAGTGAAGCCGTAATATTTTTCGTAGAACGCGCCGTCGTTAACGCGGAACGCGCCGGAGAGGTCAAAGACCACGCAGCCGGCCGCCAGGAACTGCGGCGCCAGGTCGTGGCTGACCTCGTGCGCGGTGGCTAAAAACACCACGTCGACGCCGTCGGTAAACTCGCTGATGTCAGACATCGGCTGCAGCGGCAGATCGACAATGCCCTTAAGCTGCGGATGCAAATCGGAAATTAACTTTCCTGCATCATTGCTTTGCGCTGACACGGTCAAAGCGGTTATGGTCATATGAGGGTGGCGATTTACGTAGCTTACAAGCTCTGCGCCCGCATAACCGCTAGCGCCTACAATCAGCGTATTCAACATCGGGTTCCTTTATGCTCAACGTTAATGTATTTTTATTCACATTTATTGCATGAATATTGATACTATCACGACCTAAGGTGTGTCAACAATGAAAATGAACTTACCGCCATTTATCGAGATCTACCGCGCCCTGATTGCCACACCGTCCATCAGTGCGACCGAAGAAGCGCTGGATCAGAGCAATGAGTCTTTAATCAATCTGCTGGCGGGTTGGTTTAGCGATCTTGGGTTTAACGTTGAGGTTCAGCCCGTCCCCGGAACACGCCACAAATTTAACCTGCTCGCCAGCACCGGAACCGGTGCGGGCGGCCTGCTGCTGGCCGGCCATACCGACACCGTACCGTTTGACGACGGCCGCTGGACGCGCGATCCGTTCACCCTGACCGAGCATGACAACAAGCTCTACGGTCTGGGTACCGCCGACATGAAAGGCTTCTTCGCCTTTATCCTCGACGCGCTGCGTGACGTGGACGTGACGAAGCTGAAAAAACCGCTCTACATTCTGGCAACCGCCGATGAAGAGACCAGCATGGCGGGCGCACGTTATTTCTCTGAAAACACGTCGATTCGTCCGGACTGCGCGATCATCGGTGAACCGACTTCTCTGCAGCCGATCCGCGCGCACAAAGGCCATATTTCTACCGCGGTGCGCGTGCTGGGCCAGTCCGGTCACTCCAGCGATCCGGCGCGAGGCGTGAACGCCATTGAGCTGATGCACGACGCCATTGGCCGCATTATGACCCTGCGCGACGATTTGAAAGAGCGGTATCACTACGAGGCATTCACCGTGCCGTATCCGACGCTGAACCTCGGTAGCCTGCACGGCGGCGATGCGTCCAACCGCATCTGCGCCTGCTGCGAACTGCATATGGATATCCGTCCTCTGCCGGGCATGACGCTGAGCGATCTGGATGGCCTGCTGAATGAAGCGCTGGCCCCGGTGAGCGAGCGCTGGCCGGGACGCCTGACGGTCTCCGAACTGCATCCGCCAATCCCGGGCTACGAATGCCCGCCAGACCATCAGCTGGTTCAGGTGGTGGAAAAACTGCTCGGCGAGAAAACCGACGTGGTGAACTACTGCACCGAAGCGCCGTTTATTCAAACGCTTTGCCCGACGCTGGTCCTCGGCCCTGGCTCCATTAATCAGGCCCACCAGCCGGATGAATATCTGGAAACCCGCTTCATCAAGCCCACCCGCGAACTGATTACCCAGGTTGTGCATCACTTCTGCTGGCATTAAAACCGCACCGAAAAGTCCCCTCTCCCTGTGGGAGAGGGTTAGGGTGAGGGCGACAAATCGCATGATCACCGTCACATTTCCATAAGCATCTCTTATCTGACGCAATGCGAATTAAATTTCGTAAATTGCCCGCATTTATTCGTTTGCTGAACCGTTTTCGCAGCAATTGACGACGGGGGTTTTACGTGGCTTTATAAAGGGAGATGACAAAATAATGTCCAGAAGATTTTCGCCTGGGCATAAACAAAAATGATGGGGTGACTGGGTTTTTATGAACGAACAATATTCCGCGTTGCGTAGTAATGTCAGCATGCTCGGCAAAGTGCTTGGAGATACCATCAAAGACGCGCTGGGAGAGAACATCCTCGACCGCGTTGAAACCATCCGCAAGCTGTCTAAATCTTCCCGTGCCGGTAACGAGGCCAGTCGTCAGGAGCTGCTCACCACCTTGCAGAACCTCTCTAACGATGAGCTGCTGCCCGTTGCCCGCGCCTTCAGCCAGTTCCTGAACCTGGCAAACACCGCTGAGCAATACCACAGCATTTCGCCAAACGGCGAAGCGGCCAGCAACCCGGAAGTCATTGCCCGCACCCTTCGTAAACTGAAAGACCAGCCAGACCTCAACGAAGCCACCATCAAAAAAGCGGTGGAGTCCCTTTCGCTGGAGCTGGTGCTGACCGCACACCCAACCGAAATCACCCGTCGTACGCTGATCCACAAGATGGTGGAAGTAAACAGCTGCCTGAAGCAGCTGGATAACAAAGACATTGCCGACTACGAGCGCAACCAGTTGATGCGCCGTCTGCGCCAGCTGATTGCCCAGTCCTGGCATACCGATGAAATTCGTAAGCATCGCCCAAGCCCGGTCGACGAAGCCAAATGGGGCTTTGCGGTGGTGGAAAACAGCCTGTGGGAAGGGGTACCGAACTACCTGCGCGAGCTGAACGAACAGCTGGAAGCGAACCTGGGCTACCGCCTGCCGGTAGACTTTGTGCCGGTGCGCTTCACCTCCTGGATGGGCGGTGACCGCGACGGCAACCCGAACGTGACCGCGGAAATCACCCGTCACGTCCTGCTGCTGAGCCGCTGGAAAGCGACCGACCTGTTCCTGAAGGATATTCAGGTGCTGATCTCCGAGCTGTCGATGGTTGAAGCGACGCCGGAACTGCGCGCGCTGGCCGGTGAAGAAGGTGCCAGCGAGCCGTACCGTTTCCTGATGAAAAAGCTGCGCGGTCAGCTGATGGCCACCCAGGCGTGGCTGGAAGCGCGCCTTAAAGGCCAGCGCCTGCCGAAGCCGGAAGGTCTGCTGAGCCAGAACGAACAGCTCTGGGAGCCGCTATACGCCTGCTATAAATCACTCCAGGCCTGTGGCATGGGCATCATCGCCAACGGCGAACTGCTTGATACCCTGCGCCGCGTGAAGTGTTTCGGCGTACCGCTGGTGCGTATCGACGTCCGTCAGGAAAGTACCCGCCATACTGAAGCCCTGGGCGAGCTGACCCGCTATCTCGGCATCGGCGACTATGAAAGCTGGTCCGAAGCCGACAAGCAGGCGTTCCTGATCCGCGAGCTGAACTCCAAGCGCCCTCTGCTGCCGCGCAACTGGGAGCCAAGCAACGACACCCGCGAGGTGCTCAACACCTGTAAAGCGATCGTCGATGCGCCGAAAGGATCGGTGGCCGCCTATGTGATCTCCATGGCGAAAACCCCGTCCGACGTGCTGGGCGTTCATCTTCTGCTGAAAGAAGCGGGCATCGACTACGCCCTGCCAGTCGCCCCACTGTTTGAGACCCTCGACGACCTGAACAACGCCAACGACGTCATGACCCAGCTGCTGAACATCGACTGGTATCGCGGCTTTATTCAGGGCAAGCAGATGGTGATGATTGGCTATTCCGACTCCGCGAAAGATGCGGGCGTGATGGCGGCGTCCTGGGCGCAGTATCAGGCTCAGGATGCGCTGATCAAAACCTGCGAGAAAGCCGGTATTGAGCTGACCCTGTTCCACGGTCGCGGCGGCTCCATTGGACGCGGTGGCGCGCCTGCTCACGCGGCGCTGCTCTCTCAACCGCCGGGAAGCCTGAAAGGCGGCCTGCGCGTGACCGAGCAGGGCGAGATGATCCGCTTCAAGTATGGCCTGCCGGAAGTGACCATCAGCAGCCTGTCGCTCTATACCAGCGCGATCCTGGAAGCGAACCTGCTGCCGCCGCCGGAGCCAAAAGAATCTTGGTGTCGCATCATGGACGAGCTGTCAGACATCTCCTGCGACCTGTACCGCGGCTACGTGCGTGAAAACAAAGATTTTGTCCCTTACTTCCGCTCGGCCACGCCTGAACAGGAGCTGGGTAAACTGCCGCTGGGCTCGCGTCCGGCCAAGCGTCGCCCGACCGGTGGCGTTGAATCCCTGCGCGCCATTCCATGGATCTTCGCCTGGACGCAGAACCGCCTGATGCTGCCCGCCTGGCTGGGTGCCGGTGCCGCGCTGCAAAAAGTGGTGGAAGACGGCAAACAGAACGAACTGGAAACCATGTGCCGCGACTGGCCGTTCTTCTCTACCCGTCTGGGCATGCTGGAGATGGTCTTCTCGAAGGCCGACCTGTGGCTGGCGGAATACTACGACCAGCGGCTGGTGAAACCAGAGCTGTGGGCGTTGGGTAAAGAACTGCGCGAACTGCTGGAAGGCGACATCAAAGTGGTGCTGGACATCGCCAACGACTCGCACCTGATGGCGGACCTGCCGTGGATCGCCGAGTCAATCCAGCTGCGTAACATCTACACCGACCCGCTGAACGTTTTACAGGCTGAACTGCTGCACCGTTCGCGTCTGGCGGAAGAAGAAGGGAAAGAGCCGGATCCGCGCGTTGAACAGGCGCTGATGGTGACGATTGCGGGCGTTGCGGCGGGTATGCGTAACACTGGGTAATGCTTTATGCCGGGCAGGCGTTTTTAGCGCCGCCCGGCACGTTTCGGTAGTCTTCTCATGTATTCCGATATCACCCGAATTTTGGCTGACCTGGTGAACCGTACGTTACCGCTGGGCCAGATTCATTTCTCAGCGCTGGCTGAACAGCATCCCCGAACATCTCCCTGCCTCGTCATTACCCTTGCTACCCCCTGTGAGGCGATATTTTCATCCTTTGGACACATCACGCTTCCACCGCCTAACGCCCTGAGCATACATTTCGGTAAGCAGCAGCTGACTCTCGATTTACAGCGTGACAACGCATTTTTGCAGCAGCTACAGGTTCCCCGGCGTGGCCCGCGAACGGGTGCTTTTCTTCTGCAAGCGCTCACCGAATTACAGATGCAGCCAGACGAGCAAGACACAGCCATGCTGGTGGTATTAAGCTTGCTCAGCCACTGCCGGGATCTGCTTGGCAGTGACATCCACACCGCTAACCGCAGCCGGGCGCTATTCGAAGCCGTTCGTAACTATATCGAAGAAAATTACGCCTCTTCGTTAACACGCGAATCCGTGGCACAGGCGTTCTACATCTCGCCGAACTACCTTTCCCATCTCTTTCAGAAGATCGGCCACGTGGGGTTCAACGAGTATCTGACACAAACGCGGCTGGAACATGCCCGCCAGCTGCTGAAAGGCTACGATCTCAAAATTAAAGATATTGCCGCACGCTGCGGATTTCCTGACAGCAACTACTTTTGTCGCCTCTTTCGCAAGCACACCGAGCGTTCCCCTTCCGAATATCGTCGCCAGTATCACAGCCAGCTTATCGCCAAAAAATAGCATTGTGATCGCTATCGCACTTCGCTAAGGACATTACATTTGTCCAGTATTTGGCAAAATTGACCTGTATCCGCCGCACTCAGCCGGGCCTTATCCTTTATTCAACCTTTCTGACTTAAGGAAAAATAATGGAACTGTATCTGGATACCGCCAACGTGGCGGAAGTTGAGCGCCTGGCGCGCATTTTTCCCATCGCGGGCGTCACCACAAATCCGAGCATCATTGCCGCCAGCCGTGAATCCATCTGGGACGTGCTGCCGCGGCTGCAACAAGCCATCGGGCCGGAGGGCACGCTGTTTGCTCAAACCATGAGCCGCGACGCCGAAGGCATGGTAGCGGAGGCCAAACGCCTGAGTAACGCCATCCCGGGTATTGTGGTGAAAATTCCGGTCACCGCGCAGGGGCTTATCGCCATTAAAGGGCTGAAAAGAGAGGGTATTACCACGCTGGGCACCGCCGTTTACAGCGCCGCTCAGGGTTTACTGGCCGCGCTGGCAGGCGCGAAATACGTTGCGCCGTACGTCAACCGCGTCGACGCACAGGGCGGCGACGGTATTGGCATGGTACAGGAGCTGCAGTCCCTGCTTGAACTGCATGCGCCGGAAAGCATGGTGCTGGCTGCCAGCTTTAAAACACCGCGTCAGGCGCTGGACTGCCTGCTGGCCGGATGCGAGGCAATCACGATCCCCTTAGACGTAGCGCAACAAATGCTCGGTACCCCAGCGGTAGAGTCGGCCATAGAAAAGTTCGAGCAGGACTGGAAAAACGCGTTTGGTAACCTCAATCTCTAAGGGAGAACTGTTATGGACCGTATCATTCAATCGCCGGGGAAATATATCCAGGGCGCGGATGTGCTGACCCGTCTCGGCGACTATCTGAAACCCCTGGCAAACCGCTGGCTGATCGTCGGCGATAAGTTTGTGCTGGGTTTTGCCGAAGACACCCTGCGCCAGAGTTTTAAAAAAGCCGAACTGCATGCCGAAATCGCGCCGTTTGGCGGCGAATGTTCGCAAAATGAAATCGATCGCCTGAAAAAGTTGGCCGACAGCGCCGACTGCCTGGCAGTACTGGGGATTGGTGGCGGTAAAACGCTTGATACCGCGAAAGCGCTGGCTCACTTTATGGACGTACCGGTCGCCATTGCGCCGACTATCGCTTCCACCGACGCGCCGTGCAGCGCCCTTTCCGTTATTTACACCGACAGTGGCGAGTTCGATCGCTACCTGATGCTGCCGCACAACCCGAATATGGTCATTGTGGATACGAAAGTGGTAGCAGGTGCGCCTGCACGTCTGCTGGCCGCCGGGATTGGCGACGCGCTGGCGACCTGGTTTGAAGCACGCGCCTGCTCGCGCAGCGGCGCGACCACCATGGCCGGGGGTAAATGCACACAGGCGGCATTAGCGCTCGCCGAGCTGTGCTACAACACGCTGGTTGAAGAGGGTGAAAAAGCGATGCTGGCGGCGGAACAGCATGTGGTAACGCCTGCGCTGGAACGCATTATCGAAGCCAACACCTATCTCAGCGGCGTCGGCTTTGAAAGTGGCGGGCTGGCGGCTGCACACGCTATTCATAACGGCATGACGGCGGTGCCTGACGCGCATCACTTCTATCATGGGGAAAAAGTGGCATTTGGTACGCTGACGCAGCTGGTGCTGGAAAACGCGCCGGTAGAAGAAATTGAGACCGTCGCGGCGCTTTGCCACAGCGTAGGGCTGCCGATCACCCTGGCACAGCTGAACATCAAAGAGGATATTCCGGCCAAAATGCGTCTGATTGCCGAAGCCTCTTGTGCGGAAGGAGAAACGATCCACAACATGCCGGGGGGCGTCACGCCGGATCAGGTGTATGCGGCGCTGCTGGTGGCAGACCAGTATGGACAGCGATTCCTGCAGGAGTGGGAGTAATAAAAAAGCCGGGTGGCGCTGCGCTTACCCGGCCTACATGGCACTTTAATTTGTAGGCCGGGTAAGGCGTAGCCGCCACCCGGCACAATGGCTACTTCACGTCAAACCGATCCAAATCCATCACCTTCGCCCATGCGGCAACGAAGTCGCGGACAAACTTCTCGTGCGCATCGCTGCTGGCGTAAACCTCGGCCAGCGCGCGCAGGACGGCGTTCGAACCGAAGACCAGGTCGGCGCGGGTCGCGGTGTATTTCACTTCACCGCTGGCGCGATCGCTACCGGCAAACAGCTCGTTTGAATCGTCGGTCGCTTTCCACTGGGTATTCATATCCAGCAGGTTTACGAAGAAGTCGTTGCTCAGCACGCCCTCGCGGCTGGTGAATACGCCATTCTTGCTGCCATCAAAGTTCGTGCCCAGCACGCGCAGGCCGCCGATCAGCACCGTCAACTCAGGTGCGGTCAGGGTCAGCTGCTGGGCCTTATCAATCAGCAATGATTCCGTCGTGGACACATCCACCTGCGCACGGTAGTTGCGGAAGCCGTCGGCAATCGGTTCGAGCAGGTTAAACATCTCGATATCCGTCTGATCCTGACGAGCATCCACACGGCCCGGCGTGAACGGCACGTTGACGTAAACGCCCGCGGCTTTCGCCGCCTGCTCAACGCCCACAACGCCCGCCAGCACGATGATATCCGCCAGCGAGGCTTTATTGGTGGTGCGCTGAATAGCTTCCAGAGCCGGTAACGCACGTACCGCCGCGGCGTTCACATCCCAGTCGCGCTGAGGCGCCAGCGCCAGACGCGCGCCGTTGGCGCCGCCGCGCTTGTCGCCGCCGCGGAAGGTCGATGCAGACGCCCATGCCACTGAAACCAGCTCGCTCACGGAGAGGCCAGAGGCCGCGATTTCCGCTTTCAGGCTTTCAATGTCTTCCTGCGTCGGATGGAACACCGGCTGAGGCAGCGGATCCTGCCAAATCAGATCTTCTTTCGGCACTTCCGGGCCGATGTACCGCGCTTTTGGCCCCATATCACGGTGGGTCAGTTTGAACCACGCGCGCGCGAAGGCTTCGTTAAAGGCCTGCGGATCGTTCAGGAAGCGACGGGAAATTTTCTCGAATTCCGGGTCGAAACGCAGCGTCAGGTCGGTGACCAGCATGGTTGGCTTACGTTTTTTCGACGGGTCAAACGGGTCTGGCATGATTTCCGGCGCATCCACGGCTTCAAACTGAATCGCACCTGCCGGGCTGCGGGTCTGCACCCATTCGTATTTGAACAGGTTCTCGAAGAAGTAGTTGCTCCACTGGGTCGGAGTTTGCGACCAGATGACTTCCAGCCCGGAGGTGATGGCGTCAGCGCCAATACCGGTGCCGTGCGTGCTGGCCCAGCCTAAGCCCTGCGCTTCAATCGGCGAGGCTTCCGGATCGGTACCTACGTGCGTGGCTTCACCCGCGCCGTGGGTTTTACCGAGCGTATGGCCGCCGGCAATCAGCGCGACGGTCTCTTCGTCATTCATACCCATGTTGCCAAAGGTGGCGCGGATTGCCGCCGCAGCAGACAGCGGTTCACCGCTGGCGTTTGGCCCTTCCGGGTTCACGTAAATCAGCCCCATTTCGGTGGCCGCCAGCGGGCGCTTCGCCAGTGCTTCCGGGTCACGGTGGGTCAGCCAGGCTTTTTCATCACCCCAGTTCACGTCCAGATCCGGTTCCCAGACGTCTTCACGACCGGCGCCAAAACCAAAGGTGCGGAAGCCGGAGTTCTCCAGCGCCACGTTACCCGCGAGAATAAACAGGTCGGCCCAGGAGATTTTTTGTCCGTATTTTTGCTTGATTGGCCACAGCAGGCGGCGCGCTTTATCCAGGCTGACGTTATCAGGCCAGGAGTTCAGCGGCGCAAAGCGCTGTTGGCCGCGTCCGGCGCCGCCGCGTCCGTCAACGGAGCGGTAAGTACCTGCCCCGTGCCAGGCCATGCGAATAAACAGGCCCGCGTAGCTGCCCCAGTCGGCTGGCCACCACGGTTGAGAGTCGGTTAAGAGTGCTTTGAGATCGCCTTTGAGGGCAGAGTAATCAAGCTTGCTGAATTCTTTGCGGTAGTCGAAGTCTTCACCCAGCGGGTTCGAACGATTGGAATGTTGGTTAAGAAGATCGATACGGAGTTGTTTTGGCCACCAGTCGCGGCTGCCCGTACCTGCGCCCGCGCTGTGATCGACGCCGCCGTGATGGAACGGGCATTTGCCGGCTGATGCTGCGTTATTGCTCTCGTCTGACGTGCTCATCGCTATGCTCCCTTTTACAGTGTTACCGTTACGATATACACCACTAGCAATAAGATATAGTTGAATTAATCCACAGATTCGATAGTTAATACCTTTTAACTATTTGTTTGATTAAAAAGCCCTCACTTTGTGAGGGCTTTCAGGTTGTTACGCAGGACGAACGCCCAGGGTGTGACAAATGGCGTAGCTCATTTCCGCGCGGTTTAGCGTGTAGAAGTGGAAATCTTTCACCCCTTCACGGCTTAATATTTTCACCATGTCCATCGCGATATTGGCCCCCACCAGCTTGCGGGTTTCCGCGTCATCGTCCAGCCCTTCGTACATTTTGGACATCCACAGCGGAATGCGAACGTTGGTCATATCGGCGAACTTCTTCGCCTGTTTGAAGTTAGAGACTGGCAGAATGCCCGGGATAATTTCGACGTCGATACCTGCCGAGACGCAGCGGTCGCGGAAGCGCAGATAGCTTTCCACGTCAAAGAAGAACTGGGTGATGGCGCGGTTGGCACCGGCCTCCACCTTACGCTTCAGGTTAAGCAAATCCGCCTGGGCGCTTTTCGCTTCCGGGTGGACTTCAGGGTAGGCGGCCACGGAGATATCAAAATCAGCAACGTCTTTCAGCAGCGCGACCAGATCGGTAGCGTACATGTCCGGCTTGCCGCTCCCCGGCGGCAGATCGCCACGCAGGGCAACGATATGGCGAATCCCGTTGTTCCAGTAGTCCTGGGCAATGGCGCGCAGCTCATCGCGGGTGGCGTCAATACAGGTCAGATGCGGCGCTGCTTCCAGACCAGTACGATCTTTGATGCCTTTAATAATGCTGTGCGTGCGGTCACGCTCGCCGGAGTTGGCGCCGTAGGTCACGGAGACAAACTTCGGCTTCAGGCTGCTCAGGCGATCGATAGAGCTCCACAAGGTTTGCTCCATTTCACTGGTGCGCGGCGGGAAAAATTCAAAAGAGACGTTAATCTGGCCGTTTACTTCGGCCAGGCTCTGATTCAGTGCTTCCCGCTGGTTGGCGTGAAAAAAGCTCATACCTTACCTCTATCTTTCGCGTGTCATTGTCTGTTGTGTTGTGAACTTCTATACGTTTAGACGTCCAGATGTAAAAATGACGGAAAAGCGGCGTGACGTCAACAGAAATAATCACAATAACGGTGAGGTTTGCTCAGGGAAGATGAAGGGAGTTCATGATGAGAGTGAGCGCGGTCTGATGCCCTCACCCTAACCCTCTCCCTGTGGGAGAGGGAAATTCACTTTTTACAGCAGCTTAGCCAGACGGTTAATATCGGACTGGATAGCCCCAGCGGTGACATCGCGCCCCGCGCCCGGGCCGCGGATCACCAGCGGGTTATCGCGGTACCAGCGGCTTTCAATGGCGAAGACGTTATCGCACGGCAGCAGGGCCGCCAGCGGATGGTCAGGACGCACCGCCTCGACACCCACACGCGCCTTACCGTTCGCCTCGAAACGCGCCACGTAGCGCAGCACCAGCCCCATCTCGTTTGCCGCTTCCAGACGCTGCACCATCTGGTCATTCAGCTCGTCGCCGTTTTCGAAGAAGTGGTCTACAGAACCTTCTTCGCAGCCCGCAGGCACCAGCGACTCGACGCGGACGGAATCCGGCTCGATGTCATAACCGGCTTCACGCGCCAGGATCACCAGCTTGCGCATCACGTCTTTACCGGAGAGGTCAACGCGCGGATCGGGCTCGGTTAAGCCCTGCTGCCACGCCTGATCCACCAGGTCGGTGAACGGTACGGTGCCGTCAAACTGCAGGAACAGCCAGGAGAGCGTGCCGGAGAAGATCCCGCTCAGCGCCAGAATGCTGTCGCCGCTTTCAATCAGGTCACGCACGGTATGGTTAACCGGCAGACCCGCGCCAACGGTGGCATTATAGAGCCAGTGGCGGCCCGTTTTTTCAAAAGCGTCGTGGATTTGACGGTATTTATCGGTGCTGCTCGCCCCCGCCAGCTTGTTGGCGCTGATGACGTGGAAACCGTGGCTGGCGAAATCCAGATACTGATCGGCAAGCTGTTCGCTGGCGGTGACGTCCAGCACCACCAGATCGTCATACGGGTGCGCGCGCATCCACAGGAACAGCGACTCTTCATCCTGCTCAACCGCTTCATCGTTAAAGAAGGCAAGCGCCCGGCTGGCGTCCAGCCCTTCATAGTTCAGCAGGCTGCGGCGGCTATCCACCACGCCCGCAAGAATAAATTCAAACCCGGTACGCGCCGAAAGCGTGACCTGTTCGCGGGCGAACAGCTCCAGCCAGCGGGAACCGATGTTACCCTTACCAAACAGCACCAGGCCGATGCGTTTTTCCGCGCGGAACAGCGAGGTGTGCAGACCCTGAATCAGGCTTTCGGTTGGACCTTTACGCAGCACGGCGACCAGGCTGATGCCCTCTTCCGACTGCCAGGTGAACTCCACCGGCTGGCCCTTCAGTTGCTGCCAGAAACGGTGGCAGTGCAGCGGGTTACGGGTGACGCCCGCGCCGACCATCGCCACCAGCGCCAGCCCCTGACGCAGGCGAAGCTCGCCCGGCAGGCCCGCTTCGTCGAGAATTTTCAGCGCGCTGTCCGCCACTTCGGCGGTATAGCAGAACTGCAGCAGCTGACGATCGTTATGCACGCCAACGGCCAGCGGACGCACCTGGGCGCGTTTCAGGATCGTGTCGATATCTTTATGCGCCAGCCTGAAGTCCTGACCCGCAGGCACCTGGAACTCAATCAGGCAGATGTCGTCGTGGCTGGTGACGATGCGCGCGCCCGTGCCGGACGCCAGCACGCGCTCAATGCGGGTAGACCCCTGATCCGGCGTATAGCTACAGCGCAGCTGCAGGTCAATATCGCTGCCGGAAACCGGCTGCAGCGTGCGCGCGTGCAGCACCGGGGCCGCCAGACGCGCCAGCTCGCTCGCTTCGTCGAGACGCAGCAGCGGAAGCAGGCAGGCATCTTTCACTTTACGCGGGTCCGCGCTGTAGACACCGGCCACGTCGCTCCAGATGGTAACGCGGGACACGCCCGCCAGGGCACCGATCTGCGTTGCCGAGTAGTCCGAGCCGTTACGGCCCAGCAGCACGGTTTCACCGGCGTTGCTGCGGCTGATAAAGCCGGTGACGACAATACGTTTGCCCGGATGCTGCACCAGCAGCTGCTGCAGCAGCGGGTAGGACAGGCCTTCATCCACCTGTGGCTGGGCGGCGCGTTCGGCGCGCAGGAAATCACGCGCGTCGAGCCAGGCGGCGTCCACGCCCAGGTGTTGCAGCACGGCGGCCATCAGGCGCGCGGACCACACTTCACCGTGCCCCACCACTTCGGCATACACCGCGTCGGTAATCCCGCTGTCCAGCAGAGCAGCCAGACGCTCAAGGTCATGCGTGAAGGCGCTGATCAGCCCGTCCGCCACGTCCGCAGGCAGCAGGCCGGCAATCAGCTCGCTCTGGTAACGACGTAAGGACTGTTGCACCTGATGCGCAGAAAGGCGATCGGTCTGGCTCAGTTTCAGCCAGCTAATCAACTGGTTGGTGGTGCTGCCCGCCGCCGAGACAACCATCATGTCACCCGGCTGTGAATATTCGGTCATGATCCCTGCGACGCGCAGATAACATTTCACATCAGCAAGACTACTACCACCAAACTTGTGCAGCTGACGACCCTTCGCCCCTGCCTGCGCTATCACACTCATGATTACCCCTTGGCTGCGACCCGGAAGCCATTTTCCAGATCGGCAATTAAATCTTCAGAATCTTCAATACCGGTCGAGATACGCAGCAGCGTCTCGGAAATCCCGGCGGCGGCACGTGCTTCCGGTGCCATACCTGCGTGCGTCATGGTCGCGGCGTGGGAGATCAAGCTTTCAACCCCACCTAAGGATTCCGCCAGCGTAAACAATGACAGCCCGCTCAGGAAGCGACGCAGCGTTTGCTCGTCACCGTCCAGTTCAAAACTTAACATCGCGCCAAATCCCTTCTGCTGGCGCGCGGCAATCTCATGCCCCTGGTTTTCCGGCAGCGACGGGTGATAAAGCTTCTTCACCAGCGGCTGGGTTTTCAGGAAATCGACAATCGCCTGGGCATTACGCTGCGCCACGTCCATGCGCGGCGACAGCGTGCGGATGCCGCGCAACAGCAGGTAGCTGTCGAACGCGCCCGCGGTGACGCCGATATTATTAGCCCACCATGCCAGTTCCGTGACAACGTCGGGATCTTTTGCAATCACCACGCCTGCCACCACGTCAGAATGGCCGTTCAGATATTTAGTGCATGAATGCAATACCAGATCCGCACCCAGTGCTAACGGGTTCTGAAGGGCCGGACTGAGGAAGGTATTATCCACTACACTTATCGCTCCCGCATCCCTTGCGAGCTGACAAATTTTCGCAATGTCGACAACGCGCAACAATGGGTTGCTTGGACTTTCCACCAGAACCAGCTTCGGCTTCTCTGCCAGCGCCTGTTTCAGCGCCTGTTCGTCGTTTTGATCGACAAACAGCACGCGGTAGCAGCCGCGCTTTGCCAGGCTATCAAACAGACGATAACTACCGCCGTAACAGTCGTGCGGCGCAACCAGCAGATCGCCAGGCTTCAGGAACACCGTGGTCACCAGGTGAATGGCAGACATACCGGTATTGGTTAATACCGCACCCGCGCCGCCTTCCAGTTCCGCCAGCGCGCGCTGGGTTACATCACGCGTAGGGTTGCCGCGACGCGAGTAGTCATGCGCGCGCGGTTCATTAAATCCGGTGAAATTGTAGGTGCTGGAAAGATGAATGGGCGGGACAACGCAGCCGTACTGCTCGTCATCATTTAATCCGCTACGCACTGCGATCGTGGCCTGTTTACGCGTCATGGTGAGGGCTTCCTGGCGAATGAGGTGAAAAGTCAGTCACCAGAGTAAACATTGAAAGTATGGACGTCAATACATCTGGACATCTAAACTTCTTTGCGTATAGATTGAGCAATGCGCAAATAGCCGTTAAAATTATATGCTTTAGTGCACGCTGCAGCGGCAATATCCGTGCCACGGTATCGTCTCTACGGTAAACTACGCAAGATTACGGTTCAAAACGGGCAGTGACCGGTTTGCACCTTTAGATTAATGACTGAGAGGATTAAAGGTATCTCATGGCTGAATGGAGCGGCGAATATATCAGCCCATACGCTGAGCACGGTAAGAAGAGTGAGCAAGTAAAGAAAATTACGGTTTCCATTCCTCTGAAGGTGTTGAAGATCCTCACCGATGAACGTACGCGTCGTCAGGTGAACAACCTGCGTCACGCAACCAACAGCGAACTGCTGTGCGAAGCGTTCCTGCATGCGTTTACCGGCCAACCGTTGCCGAACGATGACGATCTGCGCAAAGAGCGTAGCGACGAAATCCCGGAAGAGGCGAAGGTGATCATGCGTGAACTGGGTATTGACCCGGAGACGTGGGAATACTGAGAAGCGGATACAAAAAAGGCACCTTGCGGTGCCTTTTTTTCGGGAAACTTATTTAGCGCCCGGGATGCTGAAACGCTTGTTGAAGCGGTCAACACGGCCACCGGTTGCAACATCACGCTGCTTACCAGTGTAGAACGGGTGGCATTTGCCGCACACGTCCAGGTTCAGATCGTGACCCACGGTAGAGCGGATCTGGATAGAGTTACCGCAAGAGCAGTTTGCAGTAATCATTTCGTATTTCGGGTGAATATCTTTTTTCATGGGAGAACCTCAGTTAAGGCCGCGTCGCTCTTCCAGCCCTAACGCCAGACACCACGCGATGTTGAATGTAAGTTCTTTGGCGTAAAGTACACCAAAGGCGGCGAATCATACAGAATTTAACCAACGTATGCAAACTGATCCGCACGCCGCTTTTACTAATGTGTATACTAACGCGCCACTTTTCAAGTCAGGAAGATTCGATGCCCGTCGCTCACGTTGCCCTGCCCGTTCCGCTTCCCCGCACCTTTGACTACCTGCTGCCCGACAGCATGAGCGCCAAAGCGGGCTGTCGCGTGGCCGTGCCGTTTGGCAAACAGCAGCGCGTGGGGATCGTCGTCTCCGTCAGCGATACAAGCGAATTGCCCCTCAATGAACTGAAATCGGTGGTTGAGGTGCTGGACAGCGAGCCGGTTTACTCCAACAGCACCTGGCGACTGCTGCTGTGGGCGGCAGATTATTATCATCACCCGATTGGCGACGTCCTGTTCCACGCCCTGCCGATCCTGCTGCGCCAGGGCAAGAGCGCCAGCCACGCCCCGATGTGGTACTGGTTTGCCACCGAACAGGGGCAGGCCGTGGACATCAATAGCCTGAAGCGTTCGCAGAAACAGCAGCAGGCGCTGGCGGCGCTGCGCCAGGGAAAAATCTGGCGGCACCAGGTCGACGAGCTTGAGGTCAGCGAAACGGCGCTACAGGCATTAAGAAAGAAAGGATTGAGCGAGCTGGCCAGCGAAGCGCCCGCCCTTCACGACTGGCGCGACGGCTTCTCCGTCTCGGGCGATCGCCTGCGCCTGAATACCGAGCAGGCTACCGCGGTAGGCGCCATTCATAGCGCCTCGGACCACTTTTCCGCCTGGCTGCTGGCGGGCGTGACGGGCTCCGGCAAGACCGAAGTCTATCTGAGCGTGCTGGAAAATGTGCTCGCGCAGGGCAAACAGGCGCTGGTGATGGTGCCGGAAATCGGCCTGACACCGCAGACCATTGCCCGCTTCCGCGAGCGCTTTAACGCGCCCGTTGAGGTGCTGCACTCCGGGCTGAACGACAGCGAGCGCCTCAGCGCCTGGCTGAAAGCGAAAAACGGCGAAGCGGCGATTGTGATCGGCACCCGCTCGTCGCTATTTACGCCGTTTAAAAACCTCGGTGTCATCGTCATCGACGAAGAGCACGACAGCTCCTATAAACAGCAGGAAGGCTGGCGCTATCACGCCCGCGATCTGGCGGTCTACCGTGCGCACAGCGAGCAAATCCCTATTATTCTCGGATCCGCCACGCCTGCGCTCGAAACGCTGCACAACGTGCGCCAGCGTAAATACCACATGCTGCGCCTGACGCGCCGCGCGGGGAATGCCCGCCCGGCCATTCAGCACGTGCTGGATCTCAAAGGCCAGCAGGTGCAGGCCGGCTTAGCGCCCGCCTTGATTTCCCGCATGCGCCAGCATTTGCAGGCGGGGAACCAGGTCATTCTGTTCCTCAACCGTCGCGGATTTGCCCCCGCCCTGCTGTGCCACGACTGCGGCTGGATTGCCGAGTGCCCGCGCTGCGACCACTACTACACCTTCCATCAGGCCCAGCGACATTTGCGCTGCCACCACTGCGACAGCCAGCGTCCGGTTCCTCGCCAGTGCCCGTCATGTGGTTCCACGCATATCGTGCCGGTGGGGCTGGGAACGGAACAGCTGGAACAGGCGCTTGGCCCTTTCTTCCCGGACGTGCCTATTTCCCGAATCGACCGGGACACCACCAGCCGCAAGGGGGCGCTGGAGCAGCAGCTGGCGGAAGTGCATCGCGGCGGCGCGCGCATCCTGATTGGCACCCAGATGCTGGCCAAAGGACACCACTTCCCGGACGTGACGCTGGTAGCCCTGCTCGACGTCGACGGCGCGCTGTTCTCGGCAGATTTCCGCTCCGCCGAGCGCTTCGCCCAGCTTTATACCCAGGTTGCCGGGCGTGCCGGACGCGCGGGTAAACAGGGAGAGGTAATACTGCAAACGCATCACCCTGAGCACCCGCTGCTACAGACTCTGCTGCACAAAGGCTATGACGCCTTTGCCGAGCAGGCGCTGGCCGAACGCCAGACCATGCAGCTGCCGCCGTGGACCAGCCACGTCATCATCCGCGCGGAGGATCATAACAACCAGCAGGCGCCGCTTTTCCTGCAACAGCTGAGGAATCTCCTGCAGGCCAGCCCGCTGGTGGATAACCAGCTGTGGATCCTGGGCCCGGTGCCGGCGCTGGCGCCAAAACGCGGTGGACGTTTCCGCTGGCAGATTTTACTTCAGCACCCCTCGCGTATTCGCCTGCAGCACATCGTCAGCGGCACGCTGGCGCTCATCAATACCCTGCCGGAAGCGCGTAAAGTGAAGTGGGTACTGGACGTCGATCCCATCGAAGGCTGAAGACGGATCGAAAAATTTAACGCGCCTCACACTTTTTATGAAAATTCTGTAACCGATTCCATTAACTATCTGTAAAAATGGTGATGTCCGCAGTTCGGTGTTCAGGCGAGGAGAAGACGTTGAAGTCCAGGAAAGAGGTTGCCACGGCGACCATGAAAGACGTTGCCGAGAAAGCACAAGTCTCAACGGCAACTGTGTCCCGCGCATTAATGAACCCGGATAAAGTCTCCCAGGCGACCCGTAACAAGGTTGAACAGGCGGCGCTGGAAGTGGGGTATTTCCCGCAGGCGATGGGGCGGAACGTCAAGCGCAATGAATCGCGGACCATCCTGGTAATAGTGCCGGATATCTGCGATCCCTTCTTCAGCGAGATCATTCGCGGTATCGAAGTGACGGCGGCGGAGCAGGGCTATCTGGTGCTGATTGGCGACTGCGCTCACCAGAACCAGCAGGAAAAAACCTTTATCGACCTCATTATCACCAAGCAGATTGACGGCATGCTGCTGCTTGGCTCGCGCCTGCCGTTTGATGCCAGCATCGAAGAGCAGCGCAATTTACCGCCGATGGTAATGGCCAACGAATTTGCGCCTGAGCTTGAGCTGCCGACGGTCCACATTGATAACCTCACCGCCGCGTTCAACGCCGTAAACTATCTCCAGGAGCTGGGACATAAGCGGATTGGCTGCATTGCCGGGCCGGAAGAGATGCCGCTGTGCCACTACCGCCTGCAGGGCTATGTTCAGGCGCTGCGCCGTACCGGTGCGATTGTCGATCCGCACTATATTGCGCGCGGTAATTTTACCTTTGAAGCGGGCGGACAGGCGCTGGAGAAACTGCTGGCGCTGCCGGAACCGCCAACGGCGGTGTTCTGCCACAGCGACGTGATGGCGCTGGGTGCGCTTTCACACGCCAAGCGCCGTGGCTTACGTGTGCCGAAAGATTTGTCGATTATCGGATTCGATAACATTTCACTTTCAGAGTTTTGCGATCCACCGCTCTCCACCGTTTCACAACCGCGCTATCAGATTGGCCGCGAAGCGATGCTACTTCTGCTGGATCAGCTGCAGGGTCAAACGGTTAGCAGCGGCTCGCGTTTGCTGGACTGCGAGCTGATTATTCGCGGCTCTACCCAGGCATTGACTTAAAGTAAACGCCTTTCGGACACCCTTATCTGGTCAAAGCCCCGCCGCTTAAGTAACATGGCGGGCTGACGAACGAATAAATACAGCGAAACGATAGTGGCACAACGAGATTATGTACGTCGCGGCCAGCCGGCACCTTCGCGACGCAAAAAGAGCAGTTCAAAAAGCAAGCAGCGTAATCTGCCTGCGGTCTCGCCAGCAATGGTCGCTATTGCTGCGGCCGTGCTGGTGGCCTTTATTGGCGGCCTGTACTTCATCACGCACCATAAAAAAGAAGAGTCCGAGGCCCTTCAGGGCAACAAAGTGGTGGGAAATGGTCTGCCGCCGAAACCTGAAGAGCGCTGGCGCTATATTAAAGAGCTGGAAAGTCGTCAGCCCGGCGTGCGTGCGCCTACTGAGCCCTCAGCCGGTGGCGAAGTGAAGAATGCCGATCAGCTGACGGACGAGCAGCGCCAGCTGCTGGCACAGATGCAGGCCGATATGCGCCAGCAGCCGACGCAGCTGAATGAAGTGCCGTGGAATGAACAAACGCCAGCGCAGCGTCAGCAAACGTTGCAGCTGCAGCGTCAGCGCCAGGCACAAATTCAACAGCAGCAACAGCAGCAGTGGACGCAAACTCAGCCGGTACAGCAGCCGAAGGCCCAGCCATACCAGCAACCGCAGCAGCAGACGCGTACGGTGCAGTCGCAGCCTGTTCAACAGCCAAAAGCGCAGCCGCCAAAGCAAGCGGCGCAGCCGTATCAGGATCTGCTCCAGACGCCAGCGCATACCACCGCGCAGCAGCCGAAAACGCAGCAGGCCGCGCCGGTGACCAAAGAGACCGAAGCGCCGAAGCAGACGGCAGAGAAAAAAGACGAGCGCCGCTGGATGGTGCAGTGCGGTTCGTTTAAAGGTGCCGAACAGGCGGAAACGGTACGTGCTCAGCTGGCGTTCGAAGGATTTGATTCACGCATTACCACCAATAACGGCTGGAACCGCGTGGTGATCGGCCCGGTTAAAGGCAAAGAAAACGCAGACGGCACCATTTCCCGTTTGAAAGTGGCTGGCCACACAAACTGCATTCGACTCGCCTCCGGGGGTTGAAACCCCCAAAATCCCCCCCATCTATCATTTAATTCAGCCCTGAGCACAGGTTCAGGGCTTCTGTTTCCCGAATCTGTAACCAGGGGGTCTGCTCGTGACAACAATAGTAAGTGTACGCCGTAACGGCCATGTGGTAATCGCCGGTGATGGCCAGGCCACGCTGGGTAATACCGTCATGAAAGGCAACGTGAAGAAAGTCCGTCGTCTCTACAACGACAAAGTGATCGCCGGTTTCGCAGGCGGCACGGCGGATGCCTTCACGCTGTTTGAACTGTTTGAACGCAAGCTGGAAATGCACCAGGGTCATCTGGTGAAAGCTGCCGTAGAGCTGGCAAAGGACTGGCGTACCGACCGTATGCTGCGCAAGCTCGAAGCGCTGCTGGCGGTCGCGGATGAAACCGCTTCGCTTATCATCACCGGTAACGGTGACGTGATTCAGCCGGAAAACGACCTGATTGCCATCGGCTCTGGCGGCCCTTATGCCCAGGCTGCAGCCCGCGCGCTGTTGGAAAATACCGACATGAACGCGCGTGATATCGCGGTGAAGGCGTTGGATATTGCAGGTGATATCTGCATCTATACCAACCACAACCACACCATCGAAGAATTGACCTCCAAAGCGTAAGGATCTCCTATGTCTGAAATGACCCCACGCGAAATTGTCAGCGAACTGAACAAACACATTATCGGCCAGGATAACGCCAAGCGCTCCGTGGCTATCGCGCTGCGTAACCGCTGGCGTCGTATGCAGCTTGACGAAGAGCTGCGTCACGAAGTCACCCCGAAAAACATTCTGATGATCGGCCCGACCGGCGTCGGTAAAACCGAAATCGCCCGTCGTCTGGCGAAGCTGGCGAACGCGCCGTTCATCAAAGTTGAAGCCACCAAGTTCACCGAGGTGGGCTATGTGGGTAAAGAAGTGGACTCCATCATCCGCGACCTGACCGATTCTGCAATTAAGATGGTGCGCGTCCAGGCGATTGAGAAAAACCGCTACCGCGCGGAAGAGATGGCCGAAGAGCGTATTCTCGACGTGCTGATCCCACCGGCGAAAAACAACTGGGGCCAGGCTGAACAGCAGGCTGAGCCTTCAGCCGCGCGTCAGGCGTTCCGCAAAAAACTGCGTGAAGGCCAGCTGGACGACAAAGAGATTGAGATCGACCTCGCGGCCGCGCCGATGGGTGTGGAAATCATGGCGCCTCCGGGCATGGAAGAAATGACCAGCCAGCTGCAGTCCATGTTCCAGAACCTGGGCGGCCAAAAGCAGAAAGCGCGTAAGCTGAAAATCAAAGACGCGATGAAGCTGCTGATTGAAGAAGAAGCGGCGAAGCTGGTGAATCCGGAAGAGCTGAAGCAGGACGCTATCGACGCGGTTGAGCAGCACGGTATCGTGTTTATCGACGAAATCGACAAAATTTGTAAGCGCGGCGGCAACAGCTCCGGCCCGGACGTGTCCCGCGAAGGCGTACAGCGCGACCTGCTGCCGCTGGTTGAAGGCTGCACCGTCTCCACCAAGCACGGCATGGTGAAAACGGACCACATCCTGTTTATCGCTTCCGGTGCGTTCCAGGTGGCCAGCCCGTCGGATCTGATCCCGGAACTGCAGGGTCGTCTGCCTATCCGCGTTGAGCTGCAGGCGCTGACCACCGAAGATTTCGAGCGCATCCTGACGGAGCCAAACGCCTCTGCTACCGTACAGTACAAGGCGCTGATGGCGACCGAAGGCGTGAACCTCGAGTTCACCGAAGACGGTATCAAGCGTATCGCCCAGGCCGCATGGCAGGTCAACGAAACCACCGAGAACATCGGTGCGCGTCGTCTGCACACCGTGCTGGAACGTCTGGTTGAAGACATCTCATATGACGCGAGCGACCTCAACGGTCAAACCATTACCATCGACGCAGACTATGTGAGCAAACATCTGGATGCGTTAGTGGCAGATGAAGATCTGAGCCGTTTTATCCTATAATCGCGGTTACTGCATTCTCATCACTGTTAATGGGGGCTAAGGCCCCCATTTTTATTGGCTAAATTACTATGACTGATATCAGCCGTACTCAGGCGTGGCTCGAAAGTCTGCGCCCTAAAACGCTTCCTCTGGCTTTTGCCGCCATTATTGTCGGCACCGCGCTTGCCTGGTGGCAAGGGCATTTCGATCCGCTGGTGGCAGGTCTGGCGCTCATTACCGCCGGGCTGCTGCAAATCCTCTCTAACCTCGCGAACGATTATGGCGATGCGGTAAAAGGCAGCGACAAGCCTGACCGTATCGGGCCGCTGCGCGGGATGCAAAAGGGGGTGATCACCCAGGCACAGATGAAGCGTGCGCTGATTATCACCGTGGTGCTGATTTGCTTATCTGGCCTGGCGCTGGTGACGGTCGCCTCGAAAACTACCAGCGATTTCATTGGCTTCCTGGTGCTGGGCCTGCTCGCCATCATCGCGGCCATCACCTACACCGTCGGCACGCGCCCTTACGGCTATATTGGCCTTGGGGATATCTCTGTGCTGGTGTTCTTCGGCTGGCTGAGCGTAATGGGGAGCTGGTACTTACAGGCGCATACGGTGATCCCTGCCCTGTTCCTCCCGGCGACCGCCTGCGGCCTGCTGGCGACGGCGGTACTCAATATCAATAATCTGCGCGATATCGACAGCGATCGTGAGAACGGCAAGAACACGCTGGCGGTGCGTCTGGGGCCGGTGAATGCGCGCCGCTATCATGCCTGCCTGCTTATTGGCGCGCTGGTTTGCCTGGCGCTGTTTAACCTGATTTCCTTGCAGAGTCTGTGGGGCTGGCTGTTTGTGCTTGCCGCGCCGCTGCTGGTTAAGCAGGCCCGCTTTGTGATGCGTGAACTCAGCCCGGCAGCCATGCCGCCAATGCTGGAGCGAACGGTAAAAGGTGCGCTGCTGACTAACCTGTTGTTCGTCATCGGGATTGTGTTAAGCCAGACGCTCAGTTAGCTGACAAATATCAATTAACAATTGATGATTTTGCCAACAACGCATTTCGCACGATATACTGAACACATTCGCAGCAACTGAGCGTTAAACCTATGAAATACGATACCTCCGAGCTTTGTGACATCTACCAGGAAGATGTCAACGTCGTTGAACCGCTGTTCTCCAACTTTGGTGGGCGGTCATCGTTTGGCGGGCAAATCGTCACGGTGAAATGTTTCGAGGACAACGGGTTGCTGTACGATCTGCTCGAACAGAACGGCCGTGGCCGCGTTCTGGTGGTCGACGGCGGCGGGTCCGTGCGTCGCGCACTGATTGATGCCGAACTGGCCGGCATTGCCGTCCAGAACGAGTGGGAAGGCATCGTGGTGTACGGCTCCGTGCGTCAGGTGGACGATCTCGAAGACCTGGATATTGGAATTCAGGCCATCGCGGCCATACCGGTAGGGGCGGCGGGCGACGGCATCGGCGAAAGCGACGTGCGCGTTAACTTCGGCGGCGTGACCTTCTTCTCAGGCGATCATCTCTACGCCGATAATACCGGCATTATCCTTTCTGAAGATCCGCTGGATATTGAGTAATTTACCAGGCCATCTTTTATCGGATGGCCTTTGTTTTTATCATCACCCAAACCGTGAAGTTAACACAGGTTTAGATATCTCCTCTTTTTATACTGCAATAACACTCCCCCGTAGCGTCTCCTGATGGTTTCGGCGCTCCCGAATAACCGTTTATTCAATCGCCGTCGTTTGCCACATATTTTGCATATCACGTCGTACTTTCCCTGCACAGCAAATGCGCACTAACTGCTTACGAAATAAAGAAAATTTAGCTTAGGTTAACGTCTTTACGGTGTATTATGAGTAAATAACCACCACAATTTCAGGGTTACCTTTCCTGCTTACCGGACGGGCTTACCTGACAGAAGAAGAATGGATTCATCATGAGCAATGAAAAGGGATGTAAGTTCTGCCAGCGCGACGGTTTACCCGTCCTGCCGGTTCGTCCGGCAATCATGGAAAAAGGTGACGCGTTACCGGCTTTATCCGGCAGTATCACCGTACCGGTAACGGCCGAAGGAGGTGCAGACTATACCGCCCGTCTGCTGAGGCAGGGCTTTTTATACATCTGGGCGGAACGTTCACAACGCTGGATTAACTATTATGCTACCGGCGACGGCTATTTTTATCCTCTTCCAGAGGACGGCATCGTGCCGCCGCGCGTGGAAAGCGGGGACATTACCCCCTGTATTACCCGACCAGATGAACTGGCAACCGCTTCCCTGGTGACACTGCCGGTAAAGCCCGCCGGAATCCTTAACGGGGTGTACTGGTTTGCGTGGTCTGAAGAGTCGTGGACACCGGTGGTACGCAAACAGCATGAAGATGTCGCCTGGCGGCGCCAGTATATGCAGAAATTTGATATGGATGCCTGGCTTGCCAGCCACAACGGTCAGCAGGCCCTGCCCTTCAGTCAGCTCGTTAATTGCGTGGCTGAATACAGCCCAGGACTGCGCAACAGCAGTCTTAAAGCCTGGACTCCCTCTCCCCTCAAAGCGGTCAGTAGTCATTCTGCGGCCGCTTTACGACAGGCGGCAGATAATCTGAACGCGGGCAACGGTGCGATTCTAATGTTGTCTGACCCGGTTGGGGTGGCGACGGAGATTTCAGCCCTGGCACGCTACCGGATGCAGCAGGCTATCGCCACGGATCCGGAGTTGAGCCGTGGCACTGCATTGCTGACCATGCTCGGCAGCGTCGAACTGGCAATGCGTAATTATTTTTACCTGCGGACAGAAGCCGGGGATGAAAGCTATGAGCGCCAGATGCGCTACGGCAGGGACACGCCGGCAGGACCGAGATTTCCGGCTCCGGACATGGCTGACCGGATGCATGTCCTCAATGAGGCCAGCCGGAAGGACCGGGTGGACGAGGCATGGCAGACCGGCTACGAAAAATACATCGACCGGGCAAAGACACAGACATTCAGTCAGACACTGAAAGACTGGCTGACCGAGTATGACAAAAGTTCAGTCATTCCCATCACCCGGATGTATCTGGCCTGGCTGCAGGGACCGGCGATGGCGAATTACTTTGTGCAGCACTTTGATCCGACCTGCGCGCACAGCGGCGGACGCTATATCCAGACAGTAGCGAAAGTACTGGCAGGAATGAACGACAAAGGCGGAGTGATTACCCACATCGATCAGCAGCTGAATCAGGCTCAGCTGACGCCGGAAAACTTTCTTCAGCGGGCGGCCTTCTTTAATCATGACGGCTGGATTGCCGAGGCAAATGCACAGCTGAAAAGCGGCGGACCAGACTGGTGGCTGGGCATAAGCTGGGACCGTCTGGCGGACGGCGCGAAGGAGTACAGCGGCAACTATGCCAGCGCGATCCTGACGGGGCTGGAAAAGCTCAGCATGCTCTGGTCTGAGGCGATGATGAAATCGGTGGATCTGATGGTGAAAGGAACGCCGGTGCGCTTTGCTATCGGGATACTGGCGATGCAGGGTAAGGCGTTCTCTGCCGTCAGCGTGGTGCCGGGGACGAAAAACTTTGTCGGGGCGATGACCCGGGGGATGGCCGGGATGCTGGAAATGAGTGGACGCAGCGGCGGGCAATTATATACCGCGATGCAAAAGCTGACCGACCGACTGGTGAAGGAGCTACCGGAGCGCTCGCTGGAGAAAATATCTCTGCCGCGGATTATTGACGTGCATGAGGCGAAGGCACTGGCCGCCCTGCCGGTTAAAGAGCGGCTGGCGAAGCTCCGTACGGCAATGCTCACGGAGGACGAGCTGGCGCGAATGCTGTTCCCGAAATCGCTGGGCTCATCGGTGGCTCAACTGAGCGGGATGAAACCCGGCACGCTGGCGACGGAGATGGCGGCGAAAGGCATGACGTTTGGCGGGACGGTGTTCTCAGCGTACTTCCAGTGGATGGTGCTGGGGTACGGGGTGAAAGAAAGCGGCCTGCCGTCCGAAGGTAAAGCTGCGACGGTGTTCGCGGCGAATGCCAGCATGGCGGTGGCGTCAACGGCGGAAGCATTGAAGCTGGCGATGACACCGCTGATGAAGCTGGAGCTGTCATCGACCTTATCGGTAATCAGGAACGGCGCCATGGCGGTTGTCGGGGCGGGTATCTGGGGATTGTTTGGGTTCGGCGGTGGATTGGTTTACACAATGATTGAAGGTTTGAATGGGGGCGTTGATCTTTACCGTGGAAAAATGGGGGAAGGCATTGCTCATCTGATTAATGCCCTCGGTGTCGGAATGATGACAGTCGGGGGCGGTAGCGAAATATCCGTCACTCTCCTCGGCTTGGCTGGTGTGTCAGCTACTTTCATTGAGGAATCCACCGTGTTGGCTTTTTTCCTCGGACCTGCGGGGATTTTTGTCGGAATGATACTGGTTCTGGGGGCCGGGGCCTGGCTGTTAAGTCATACCCGGAACGATATACAGACCTGGCTGCTCAGTACGCAGTGGCGGCGGGTGCCGCCGGGTGAGAGCGATATCCCGGCTATCTGGCCGAATGCACAAATGGAAAAGGACGGCTATATGGCCCTGAATGCACACGGAGGAGCACATGTTTAACCCTTTTAAGCGATTCCCTGTCGACCCGTCATCGAATCGGTTCTATAAGGGATTTCGTCGTCTCAGCGATAAAGGTGTTTTTAAAATTTATTCGCAGAAAACAGGTGATCCGGATGTTCCTGGTATATCCGGGTTCGACAGCGTGGTGCGGCTGAACACGACGTATCTGGAGCTGGTTGACCGTTCTTACAACTGGCGCGGAACATGGACACTGGCAGGGGTAATCTTTTTCTGCCTGTCCTTTAGTTTGTTTTGCTACAGCATTATCGGGGTGGTATTGGGATGGGGAGGACGCAGTTTTGGCATCTGGTTTGGAACCGTTTTAATTTGGGCCATTACATTGCCGGTTTCTTTACTCACATACCGGCTGATGACCTCCGAGGTATTTTTCAGCACCTACTATCCGATCCGCTTTAACCGTAAAAATAGGATGGTGTATGTGTACCAGTCCGGCGGAAAAGTGATGTCTGTGCCGTGGGATGAGCTCAAATTTGTCCTGCACCCAACGAAGGGGCGACTCTCAACGCAGTGGACCATTGTGGGTTGTCTTACGGGAGATGACGGGGATACTGTCACAGGGGCTATTCCTTTGCCGATTAATCTGGAAAGTGACCCCGATGTGCTGTCCATGTACTGGGAGTTTATCCGCTGCTATATGGAAGAAGGAGATGAGTATCTCCCGGACCTGGCTGACTCCATTGCCTGGTGCCCGCCGGTGGAAAAACAGAAAGAGGGCTGGCTGTTCGGGCTGCTTTACCTCAGTAAGCAATGGTTCGGGCGGCTCGGGTTGCTGGTGAATGCGCTGCAGTTGCCTCTCTTTTTCGTGCTCAGTTTTCCGCGCTGGCTGGTGATGGCGACCAGTAAAATTCCGGTATGGCCGGCTGACGTGGTCGCGGCCTGTCAGCCGGCTGAGAATGACCCTGTCAACAAAGGCGCTGAGCATAATCCACCGCAGGTCTGGCGACCAATGCTGGGCTTGCAGGGCAAGGAGCGTTATGCCCGCACGTTTGCAAAAGAGCGCGGAGCAATGGACCGGGTTGTTGCCCGGCTGAAAGCCAAATATGGCGGGCAGAACCATGCGGACTGAGGGGCTTATCGGTCTGGCGGGAATATTTGTCGGGATGCTGCTGGTTCTGGGGGCCGGGGCCTGGCTGTTAAGCCATGCCCGGAACGACATACAGACCTGACTGCTCAGTACGCAGTGGCGGCGGGTGCCGCCGGGTGAGAGCGATGTCCCGGCTATCTGGTCGGATGCACAAATGGAAAAGGAGGGCTATATGGCTCTGACCGACCAAGGAGGCGCGCATGTTTAATCCCTTTAAACGATTCCCTGCCGACCCGACAAAACGGTTCTATAAGGGATTTCTCCGCCTCAGTGATGAACGTGTTTTTAAAATTTATTCGCAGAAAACAGGCAATTCGAATGTTCAAGGGGTCTCCGGGTTTGACAGCGTGGTGCGCCTGAACTCGACCTATCTGGAGCTGGTTGACCGTTTTTACAACTGGCGCGGAACATGGACGCTGGCCGGAGTTTTCTTTTTTTGTCTGTCTTTTTATGTGTTTTTACAGCCATTAATCACGTTGTTGCAAGATGGTTTTCATAGTGCAGCTCTCTGGATTGTTGACATCATTATCTGGGGAATTACGCTGCCGCTCTGTTTGGGATTATACCGGATGATGACCTCCGAGGTATTTTTCAGTAGCTACTATCCGATCCGCTTTAACCGTAAAAACGGGATGGTGTATGTGTACCAGTCCGGCGGAAAAATCCTCTCCTTGCCGTGGCAGGATCTCAGATTTGTTCTGCGTTCAACGAAGGGACGGCTGGCAAAAGAATGGACAATTGTGGGATGCCTTACGGGTGAGGACGGGGACACTGTTACGGAATGTATCCCTCTCCCAATTAATCTGGAGAGTGACCCCGATGTCCTGACCATGTACTGGGAATTTATCCGCTGCTATATGGAAGAGGGAGATGAGTATCTCCCGGACCTCGCGGACTCCATAGCCTGGTGCCCGCCGGTTGAAAAACAGAAAGAGGGCTGGCTGTTCGGACTGTTCTATCTCAGTAAGCAGTGGTTCGGGCGACTCGGTCTGATGGTGAATGCGCTGCAGCTTCCTGTGTTTTTCGTTCTCAGTTTTCCGCGCTGGCTGGTCATGCTGACCTGCAAAATCCCGGAATGGCCTGCGGAAGTGGTCGCGGCCTGTCAGCCGGACGAGAATGACCCTGTCAATAAAGGCGCTGAGCATAATCCACCGCAGGTCTGGCGACCGATGCTGGGCTTGCAGGGCAAGGAGCGTTATACCCGCACGTTTGCAAAAGAGCGCGGAGCAATGGACCGGATCGTTGCCCGACTGAAAGCCAAATATGGCGGTCAGGACCATGCGGACTGAGGGGCTTATCGGTCATGAACCGAATACTGACGAAAGCGACGTACGCGTGAATTTCGGCGGCGTGACCTTCTTCTCCGGCGACCATCTTTATGCTGATAATACCGGCATTATCCGGTCGGAAGATGCGCTGGATATCGAGAAAAAAAACCGGGTAGCGGCGACGCTTACCCGGCTATTTCTGTTCAATCCCGACAGAATTAAACCTCTTCCATACGTCCCAGCAGCGCCTGCAGGCGATCCTGCCAGCCGTTCTGCTGTTCGCGCAGCTGGTTGTTTTCGCGCTCCAGTTCTTCGCGGCCGTGCTGAGCGTTCTGAACTTCCTGCGCCAGGCTGTTGTTCTTCTCTTTCAGCTCTTCAATTTCCATCTGCAGCAGCGTGATGGTGTCAATCGCCTGCTGTACTTTCGCTTCCAGTTTCTCAAACACTTCTAAAGACATGATCCTACCTCTCCTGAATTGCAAGGCGACGCTTTAACGTAAACGCGCACAACATATGTTCCGATTGTATGGAGCGCAGTCGCCCCTGTCCAGCGGCATGCCACGCAGATCGCGGTTTGCAACACTTTTCGGCCTCGTCCTGGTGCGTTCGCGGCATATACCTCTAAGTTGTTAACCCATTCGTTAAAAAAATGATTCAGCTCACCATACGCGACTGATGCAAAAACGCGCTTTATGGCGCGAAAACGCTCATTTTATTGACACAGACCACACATTTTAATTTCGATATTTCTCGTTTTTGCTCGTTAACGATAAATTAACACTATGTCTACAGGGCATCGTGGCTGTCACGGGCGGCCACGCTAACAATAAACATCAATTTCTTCAGGATTCCGATTATGAGTCAGACATCAACCTTAAAAGGCCAGTGCATTGCCGAGTTCCTTGGTACCGGGTTGTTGATATTCTTCGGAGTGGGCTGTGTCGCTGCACTGAAAGTGGCGGGTGCCAGTTTTGGTCAGTGGGAAATCAGTATCATCTGGGGTCTGGGCGTGGCGATGGCCATCTACCTGACTGCAGGGGTCTCTGGCGCACATCTTAACCCGGCGGTGACTATCGCACTGTGGCTGTTCGCGTGCTTCGACGGACGCAAAGTTGCTCCTTTCATTATTTCTCAATTTGCCGGCGCGTTTTGCGCAGCGGCGTTAGTTTACGGGCTTTATTACAATCTTTTCATCGACTTCGAACAGACGCATCATATGGTGCGCGGCAGCGTCGAAAGTCTGGATCTGGCAGGCATCTTCTCAACCTACCCTAACCCGCATATCAATTTTGTGCAGGCGTTCGCAGTTGAAATGGTGATTACCGCTATTCTGATGGGCGTCATTATGGCTTTGGGCGATGATGGTAACGGCATTCCACGTGGCCCGCTGGCGCCATTGCTGATTGGCCTGCTGATCGCCGTCATCGGTGCGTCCATGGGGCCGTTGACAGGGTTTGCGATGAACCCGGCGCGTGACCTGGGTCCAAAAACCTTCGCCTTCTTTGCAGGATGGGGCGACGTGGCTTTCACCGGCGGCAAAGATATTCCTTACTTCCTGGTACCGCTGTTCGGACCAGTCGTAGGGGCGGCACTGGGTGCATTTGGCTATCGCAAATTAATTGGTCGCCACTTACCGTGCGACACCTGTGTGGAAGAGGAGAAGGAAACGACTTCTACCGCACAACAAAAAGCTTCGCTGTAATCTGACTACGGGACACATACCATGACCGAAAAAAAATATATCGTTGCGCTCGACCAGGGCACTACCAGCTCCCGCGCTGTCGTAATGGATCATGACGCGAATATCGTCAGCGTGTCACAGCGCGAATTTGAGCAAATTTATCCGCGTCCAGGCTGGGTAGAACACGACCCGATGGAGATCTGGGCGTCACAAAGCTCCACGCTGGTGGAAGTGCTGGCGAAAGCCGACATCAGTTCCGACGAAATCGCCGCGATTGGTATCACCAACCAGCGTGAAACCACCGTGGTGTGGGAACGCGAAACCGGTAAGCCGATTTACAACGCCATCGTCTGGCAGTGCCGCCGTACGTCAGAGATCTGCGAACAGCTTAAGCGTGACGGGATGGAAGAGTACGTGCGTAGCGCCACCGGCCTGGTGGTTGACCCGTACTTCTCCGGCACCAAAGTGAAGTGGATCCTCGACCACGTGGAAGGTTCACGCGAGCGTGCAAAACGCGGCGAGCTGCTGTTCGGTACCGTCGATACCTGGCTTATCTGGAAGATGACTCAGGGACGTGTCCACGTTACTGACTACACTAACGCCTCGCGCACCATGCTGTTCAACATCAACACCCTGGAGTGGGATGACAAGATGCTGGACGCGCTGGATATTCCGCGCGCGATGCTGCCTGAAGTGCGTAAGTCGTCTGAAGTCTACGGCCAGACCAACATCGGCGGTAAAGGCGGCACCCGTATTCCTATCGCCGGTATCGCCGGTGACCAGCAGGCGGCGCTGTTCGGCCAGCTGTGCGTCAAGGAAGGGATGGCGAAGAACACCTACGGCACCGGCTGCTTTATGCTGATGAACACCGGCGAGAAAGCGGTGAAATCAGAAAACGGCCTGCTGACTACCATCGCCTGCGGCCCGCGCGGCGAGGTGAACTATGCCCTGGAAGGTGCGGTGTTTATGGCGGGCGCATCTATTCAGTGGCTGCGCGACGAGATGAAGCTGATCAGCGATGCGTTTGACTCCGAGTACTTCGCGACCAAAGTGAAAGACACCAACGGCGTGTACGTGGTGCCAGCGTTCACCGGTCTGGGCGCACCGTACTGGGACCCGTATGCCCGCGGCGCAATTTTCGGCCTGACGCGCGGGGTGAACTCAAACCACATCATTCGTGCGACCCTGGAATCCATCGCCTACCAGACGCGTGACGTGCTGGAAGCGATGCAGGCAGACTCCGGCATTCGTTTGCACGCCCTGCGCGTGGACGGCGGCGCGGTGGCCAACAACTTCCTGATGCAGTTCCAGTCCGACATTCTGGGCACCCGCGTTGAGCGCCCTGAAGTACGTGAAGTGACGGCACTGGGTGCGGCGTATCTTGCGGGTCTCGCGGTAGGCTTCTGGCAAAACCTGGACGAGCTGCAGGAGAAAGCGGTCATCGAACGCGAATTCCGCCCTGGCATCGAAACCACCGAGCGCAACTACCGCTACAGCGGCTGGAAGAAAGCGGTGAAACGCGCCCTGGCGTGGGAAGAGCACGAAGAGTAAGCCAATATTCCCTCTCCCCTGGGGAGAGGGTTAGGGTGAGGGGCTCCAACCGCACCGGTCCCCTCCCCCCTCCCCACTCTGTGATAAACTTCGTGCAATTCCTTTTGATTGTACGAGTCCCTCATGAAACGTGAACTTGCTATCGAGTTTTCCCGCGTCACCGAAGCAGCCGCCCTTGCAGGCTATAAATGGCTGGGTCGTGGCGACAAAAATACCGCAGACGGCGCGGCCGTCCACGCCATGCGCATTGTGCTTAACCAGGTCAACATCGACGGCACTATTGTCATCGGTGAAGGCGAAATCGACGAAGCGCCGATGCTCTACATCGGTGAAAAGGTCGGGACCGGCAAAGGCGATGCGGTGGATATCGCGGTGGACCCGATCGAAGGCACGCGCATGACGGCGATGGGCCAGGCCAACGCCCTGGCGGTGCTGGCCGTGGGCGATAAAGGCTGCTTCCTCAACGCGCCAGACATGTACATGGAAAAGCTGATTGTCGGCCCTGGTGCGAAAGGCGCAATCGATCTCAGCCTGCCGCTGGACGCCAACCTGCGCAATATCGCGGCGGCGCTGGCTAAACCGCTCAACGAACTCACCGTGACCATTCTGGCCAAACCGCGCCACGACGCCACCATCTCTTATCTGCAGGCACTCGGCGTACGCGTGTTTGCCATTCCGGATGGCGACGTTGCCGCGTCTATTCTGACCTGCATGCCGGACAGCGAAGTCGACGTGCTTTACGGCATCGGCGGCGCGCCGGAAGGCGTGGTCTCTGCGGCGGTGATCCGCGCGCTGGACGGCGATATGCAGGCGCGCCTTCTGCCGCGCCATGAGGTGAAAGGCGACAGCGACGAAAACCGTCGTATCGGTGAGGACGAGCTGGCGCGCTGCGCAGCGATGGGCATCGAAGCCAATAAAGTACTGGCGCTGAACGACATGGCGCGCAGCGATAACGTCGTCTTCTCTGCAACCGGCATCACCAAAGGCGATCTGCTGGACGGCATCACCCGCAAGGGCAACATGGCGACCACCGAAACGCTGCTGATCCGCGGTAAATCGCGCACCATCCGACGCATTCAGTCCATTCACTATCTCGACCGTAAAGACCCGGACGTGCAGACCCACATTCTGTAAAACCGTTTGATCGATAGAGCTTTCCGGCCCGAAGGGGCTGGAAATGTTTCCCACAAGTACGGAAGATAGAACAGAGAAACAGCATAGGAGAAGATCATGGCGGACTGGGTAACAGGTAAAGTCACAAAGATAGAATTCTGGACCGATGCGCTATTTAGTCTCACCCTGCATGCTCCCGTTCACCCGTTTAAGGCCGGGCAATTTGCCAAGCTGGGTCTGGATGTCGACGGCGAGCGCGTGCAGCGCGCCTACTCTTACGTTAACGCGCCGGATAACCCGGATCTCGAGTTCTATCTCGTCACCGTTCCTGACGGTAAGCTCAGCCCGCGCCTTGCCGCCCTTAAGCCCGGCGACGATGTGCAGATTGTGAGCGAAGCGGCAGGCTTCTTTGTGCTCGAAGAGATCCCTGACTGTGACACGCTCTGGATGCTGGCAACCGGCACGGCCATCGGTCCGTATCTCTCTATCTTGCAGTACGGTAAGGATCTGGAGCGCTTCAAAAACATCGTGCTGGTGCACGCCGCGCGCTATGCCGCAGATTTAAGCTATCTCCCGCAGATGCAGGCGCTGGAACAGCAGTACGGCGGAAAGTTAAAGATTCAGACGGTAGTCAGCCGCGAAACCGTAGCAGGAGCGCTTACCGGTCGCGTACCGGCGTTAATTGAGAGCGGCGCACTGGAAGACGCGGTGGGTTTACCGATGACGGCCGAAACCAGCCACGTCATGCTGTGCGGTAACCCGCAGATGGTCCGGGACACGCAGCAGCTTCTGAAGGATACCCGGCAGATGACGAAACATCTTCGCCGCCGGCCGGGCCATATGACCGCCGAACACTACTGGTGATCAGCGGTATTTCACCTCGACGGTATCTTTACCGTATTTATTTTCGCTCTGGGTGCCGATAAACGCGCCCAGATCGACAATCATCATCACGAAGATGACCGACGGCAGCAGCCTGCCCACGACCCACGGCAGGATGGAAGGCAGCATCGCCCAGTTCCCTGCCACCAGCATCCACGCCAGTATGATCAAAAATGCCCACGCGCCGGAGCGGCCGCGATCGTGCAGGCGTTTCACCACGACGGCCGCCGTCGGCCATAGCAGGCAGACCAGTGCAAATGCCGCCGTTTGCGTGCTCAGCCAGGCGTTATAAGCAACGAAAAAAAGAAGCAGCATGGCGACGACCCACGTCACCATCCAGACCCAGAAATCACGGCGTCCAATACGCCCTTTGAATGAAAACAGCCACTGCTGTATGGTCATGTAAGGTTCCTTATTATCGTTTAGCCCGCATTTTACCCTGGAGTTGTGACCTTTTGACAAGCCGACCAGATATCGTTTTAATCATGAGCACTTACGGCCAGGTGCAATGTTGATGAAAAATTCGGCACATTCTCTTTTCCTGTGTTTAGCGATGCTCGGCGCGGGTTTTCCGCTGCACGCCGCCAACACCGCGGCCCCCACCACTGCGCCGTATTTGCTGGCGGGCGCACCGTCTTTCGATCAGTCCATCAGCCAGTTTCGCGAAGCTTTCAATCAGGCCAACCCAGGGCTGCCGCTGGATGAGTTTCGCGCCATTGATAGCTCGCGCGATACCCCTACACTGACCCGTGCAGCGAGCAAGATTAACGAGAATTTGTATGCTTCCACGGCGCTGGAGCGCGGTACGTTAAAAATCAAAAGCATGCAAATCACCTGGCTGCCGATTCAGGGGCCAGAGCAGAAAGCGGCTAAATCGAAGGCGCTTGATTACATGAGCGCGGTGCTGCAGGCGTTTACGCCTGCGCTGACGAAAAAGCAGAGCCAGCAAAAGCTGCAAAAGCTGCTGACCGCCGGTAAAAACAAGCGGTACTACGCCACAACCGAAGGCGCGATTCGCTATGTAGTGGCGGATAACGGCGAAAAAGGACTGACCTTCGCCGTTGAACCGATTAAGCTGGCGCTATCTGACACCCTTGGCGGGGCCAATTAATGACAAAAAGCAAAGCCTTTCGAGGGAAAATCTCTATACTGATTCACAGACCATGCTGCCCGACAGGGCGGCCATATTCCTTAATTCGCTTATTTAGCGTGGAGAATTGAAATGCGACATCCTTTAGTGATGGGTAACTGGAAACTGAACGGCAGCCGCCACATGGTAAACGAACTGGTTGCAAACCTGCGTAAAGAGCTGGCTGGCGTGACCGGCTGCGCGGTTGCTATCGCTCCGCCGGATATGTACCTGGATCTGGCTAAACGTGCCGCTGACGGCAGCCACATCGTGCTGGGCGCGCAGAACGTTGACGTTAACCTGTCTGGCGCGTTCACCGGTGAAACTTCCGCTGAAATGCTGAAAGATATCGGCGCGAAATACATCATCATCGGCCACTCCGAGCGTCGCACCTACCACAAAGAATCTGACGAGTTCATCGCGAAGAAATTTGCCGTGCTGAAAGAGCAGGGTCTGATCCCGGTTCTGTGCATCGGTGAAACCGAAGCGGAAAACGAAGCGGGCAAAACCGAAGAAGTGTGTGCACGTCAGATCGACGCCGTGCTGAAAACGCAGGGCGCGGCAGCGTTCGAAGGCGCGGTTATCGCTTACGAGCCAGTCTGGGCGATCGGTACCGGCAAATCTGCTACCCCTGCGCAGGCTCAGGCAGTTCACAAATTCATCCGTGACCACATTGCTAAAGCCGACGCGAAAGTGGCTGAGCAAGTGATCATCCAGTACGGCGGCTCCGTAAACGCCTCCAACGCTGCTGAGCTGTTCACCCAGCCAGATATCGATGGCGCGCTGGTTGGCGGTGCATCCCTGAAAGCGGACGCTTTCGCGGTGATCGTTAAAGCGGCAGAAGCGGCTAAACAGGCGTAATGGCCTTTGTGGCGGGTGGCGCTTGCGCTTACCCGCCGCTACAAACGCCCTAACACGCTAAACCACAGATAATCCAGCGGCAGCAGCACCAGATACGTCGCAATCGCCAGCGCCAGGCAGAGCACCATCCCCGCCCTTGCAGGCACCTTTCCTAGCCCCATCGCCACCACAATCGGCGACGCCTGATACGGCAGTAGCGGCGTGGAATAGCCCAGTACCTGAATCATGATCACCGACAGCAGCGGGAAACCGGTCGCATCCGAGAAGCTCTGCGCCAGCGTGGTGTACAGCGCCGGAACGCCGTTGGCAGTCATAATGAAGTTGAGTGCCGTAGTAATTCCGGTTAGCGCCAGGAAGCTGGTGAATGGTTTGTCCGCATCCAGCGGCATTATGCGCAGCAGCGCCTCGCCTACGGCCGCTCCGATACCCGTTTGCGTCACGACGATCGCCAGCCCGAGAATACCCGCAACGTAAATGCAGGTGCGCATATTTACCCCCGCCGAGAACTCCTCGCCGGTGATAAAACCAATGCGCGGCAGCATAACGATAATCGAGGCCGCCAGCCCCGTCCACGCCGGCCCCACGCCGTGCCAGCTCTCCGTCACCCACATCATCAGTACCACCACCAGCAGCCAGGCGAGTCGTTTTTCGTCACGCCCCATCGGTTCAGACAGCGTGAAATCCTTCGCCGGTTTCGGGCTGCCGGGGAACAGCCAGCAGATGAGGCCAATCAGAATCAGGCCTTTGAGAATACCGAGCACCGGCGTGTGCAGCAGCAGATACGGGACATAGTTCAGGTGAATGCCGTACGAGCCTTCCGCCGCGCCGCTCATGACCAGGTTAGGCACGTTGGCGGGCAGAATGGTGGCCGAGAGCTGGAAGGTACCGAAGCCGACTGCCAGCGCAAGGCCGAACCAGGCGCGGGAGCCGTCGGCGATACCGGCGCGTTTCGCCATCGCCGCGACAATGGGCATCAGCAGCGCAATACGCCCCATGTTTGACGGCATCACAAACGCCAGCGCGTAGCTGAGCAATACCACGCTCGCCACCATCAGCATCCAGGAGTCAGTGAGCTTTGCCGACAGCGCCCGGGCGGCCCTGTCCGCCAGGCCGGTTTTACGGATCGCCACGCCGAGCACAAAGCCGCTGAAGACCAGCCAGAAAGCCGACGAGGCAAAACCGCCAAAAATCACCTCCGGCGGGGCGATTCTGGCGGTCATCGCCGCCGTGAAAAACAACAGCGCGGTGATAAATTCCGGCAACAGCGACGTCGCCCACAGCACGATGGTGACGCCGACGATCAGCGAGGGCAGCAGCAGAGGATGCGTTAACCAGAGCGACATACCTGTCTCCTGTAGATTTTTTCAGCAAGTCTACGGTGACAGGCAGCCTGAGTAAACGCGATTTATAGTGGGGTTACTTCAGGATAGCGCATTGATGATCCTGCAATTCCTCTGCCGACGCGCGGTTAAGCGTGAGCAGGTTACGCTCGGTCGCCAGCAAAACAAACGAACCATCCGACTGCTGCGCCATCGCCAGCGCGAAGCGTCCCATATGGTCGCGCGCTTCCGGCAGCTCTTCCGCCAGCATCATAAACGGACTGCGCTGGACCAGTTCATTCTCCGTCACCCGGCGTGCGAGGTACTCATGTCCTTCCAGCCCACCCGGGAACGGTAGCCACTGGGTGCTGATGTCTCCCTGCGCCGCGTTGAGCTTCTCGCGCACGTCCGGGCGCAGGCAGGAGATATGGATATGGAAATGGTTCTGCGTGCGTCCGGTTGGTGAGTTAATCGTCAGCGAAATAGCGCTGTCCGGCACTTCAGAGCCACGCTTCAGGGTCATAAAGCTGCGCGACTGCCACGCCAGCCAGAAGAAGTTTGGCGTATGAGGCTCGGTCAGTAGCGGGCTTTCAGTGCCGTTGATGCGATACGTTGGCATCAGCAGATACTGCAGCGGCCCGTTGCGGTCCTTAAATACCACATAGCCCGCGTCAGGCTTCACCTGCGCGCAGGGTGCCGGGTTACGGAGTTGCAGCTGATTAGGCAGACACTGGTCGAGGACGATATGGCGCAACGCATTCGGATTACCCGCTTTTATCCAGTACACGCCGCCTGCGGCAAGGGCGATGACAATCAGGATCAGTAAGATAATTTTTTTCACAACGCGTTCCCTGTTTTCAATAGAGGCAAAAGAGTAACGCAAAATGATGACCAAATAAAAAACCCGGTGGATTTCTCACACCGGGTCGCCGTGTCGTTTGCTAACCGTTAGCGCTGGCTAATCTGGTCGAAGGTGCCGCCATTAGAGAAGTGCTCTTTCTGCGCTTTCGTCCAGCCGCCGAACACATCATCAATGGTGAAGAGCTTCAGTTTCGGGAATTCGCTGTCGTATTTCTTCGCGACAGCCGCATCGCGCGGACGATAGAAGTTCTTCGCCGCGATTTCCTGGCCTTCCGGCGAGTAGAGATACTTCAGGTAGGCTTCCGCCACCGCTTTGGTGCCTTTCTTATCAACGACCTTATCGACCACGGAAACGGTCGGCTCGGCGAGGATGGATTCGCTCGGCGTCACGATCTCAAACTTGTCTTTACCCAGTTCGTGGGTCGCCAGCAGGGCTTCGTTTTCCCAGGCAATAAGCACGTCGCCAATTCCGCGCTCGACGAAGGTGTTAGTGGCACCGCGCGCGCCGGAGTCCAGCACTTCAACGTTTTTGTACAGGGATTTGACGAACTCCTGTGCTTTAGCCTGGTCACCGTTGTTGTGGTGCAGCGCGTAGCCCCAGGCCGCCAGGTAGTTCCAGCGTGCCCCGCCGGAGCTTTTCGGGTTCGGGGTAATCACAGAAACGCCCGGTTTGATCAGGTCGTTCCAGTCCTTAATCTGTTTCGGGTTGCCTTTACGCACCAGGAAGACGATGGTCGAGGTGTATGGCGCGGAGTTGTCCGGCAGGCGTTTGATCCAGTTTTTGTCGATACGGCCACGCTCGGCGATAGCGTCGACATCATAGGCCAGCGCCAGGGTAACCACGTCGGCTTCAATACCGTTAATCACAGATGTCGCCTGCTTACCAGAGCCACCGTGCGACTGGCGAACCACCACGTTATCGCCGGTTTCCTGCTTCCAGTGCGCCGCGAAGGCTTTGTTGTATTGATCGTACAGCTCACGCGTCGGGTCGTACGACACGTTGAGAAGTTGAATGTCCTTTGCCAGCACGCTGGTCGATGCCAGCAATAATGTTAACCCCACGCCCCATTTATTCATCGCCCAGCTCTCTTGTGTAGTGTTTTGATGAATGCAGCGTGCCAGAAAGCGAATCGATGATTAAAGAATAAAAAAAGATTGGCTATAACGTGGAGGAATAAAAGCCCTCTTCAGAAAGAAGAGGGCTCGAAGGATCAGTACAGTTTTTTCGCGCAGTCCAGCCAGTCACCTTTGAACGGACGCTTCATGTTTTCAATGGCGTCGATGATGTCATGGTGAACCAGCTGTTCGTTCTGAATACCGACGCAGCGGCCGCCGTGGCCCTGCAGCAGCAGCTCGATAGCGTACGCGCCCATGCGGGACGCCAGAATACGGTCGTACGGGCCAGGGGAACCACCGCGCTGGATGTGGCCCAGAACGGTCGCGCGGGTTTCGCGTTTGGTTTCGGTTTCGATGTACTTCGCCAGCTCGTCAACGTCACAGATGTGCTCGGTGATAGCCACAATCGCGTGTTTCTTACCTTTCGCGATACCGGCTTTGATCTCAGCAACCAGATCTTCGCGGCTGAATTCCACTTCAGGAACCACCACAAACTCACAACCACCGGCGATAGCCGCTGCCAGGGTCAGGTCACCGCAGTAACGGCCCATCACTTCAACGATAGAGATACGCTGGTGAGAAGAAGAGGTGTCACGCAGGCGGTCAATGGCTTCCACAACGGTGCCCAGCGCGGTGAAGTAACCGATGGTGTAGTCAGTGCCTTTGATGTCGTTGTCGATGGTGCCCGGCAGGCCGATGCACGGGAAGCCCATTTCGGTCAGACGTTTTGCACCCATGTACGAGCCGTCACCGCCGATAACGACCAGCGCGTCCAGACCACGCTTTTTCATGTTCTCGATAGCCACTTCACGGATGTGTTCGTCACGGAATTCCGGGAAGCGCGCAGACCCAAGGAAGGTACCGCCACGGTTGATCATGTCAGACACGCTGTAGCGGTCGAGCTGAACCATACGGTCTTCATACAGACCCAGGTAACCATCATAGATACCAAAAACTTCCAGACCTTCCGTCAGCGCTGCACGGACAACCCCACGAATTGCCGCGTTCATGCCCGGCGCATCACCGCCGCTTGTCAACACACCGATTTTCTTAATCATGACTACCTCTGAACTTAGGAATGCAAAATTGAAATCTGTTGCCGGAAGAAACTTATCGACCAACGAATACTGCAAATAGTATATCAATCCCTTCTGGCTGAATTGATTCAGGTCAGACCAAATGGCGGTAATTTATACACAAAATGCTGGCCTGGCTCACTTTTTTACAACGAATTACGAAAGCCCAACATGTCCGGGTACAACCGAGCAGGGATCCTGGTGAATGATGACGTCTGAACCAGGAAAACGCTGCAAAATCGCCTGCTCGACCTGCTCAGCAATAACGTGAGCCTGTACCAGTGGCAGGTTGTCTTCCATTTCAATATGAATCTGAATAAAGCGGGTCGGCCCTGACTGCCGCGTTCGAAGATCGTGTGCACCGCTGACGCCGGGCCAGGAGGTCACGATAGAAAAAATTTCGTTACGTTCTGAGTCCGGAAGAGCGCGATCGAGCAGTGATTGCACCGCGTCATACCCCATCCGCAGGGCGCTATATAAAATATAGATACCAATCCCTAACGCAAACAACGCATCGGCCCGATGCCAGCCATACCAGGCCAGACCGAGCGCAATAAGAATAGCCCCATTCATCATAACATCAGATTGATAATGAAGCATATCCGCCCGTACGGCCTGACTTTGCGTTTTGCGAACGACCCAGCGCTGGAACGTTACCAGAACAAGTGTGCTTATAAGTGCAATGACCGTGACGACCACGCCGACACCGGGATTGTTCATCGGTGAAGGCGAAACCAGATGCTGAATACCGGTCAAAAACAGGAACAGTGCAGAGCCAGAAATGAACATACTTTGCGCCAGCGCCGCGAGCGACTCCGCCTTGCCGTGCCCAAACGTGTGCTCTTCATCCGCCGGCTGCAGCGAGTAGCGCACCACCAGAAGATTGGTCAGCGAGGCGGCGATATCGACCAGTGAATCCACCAGCGCCGCCAGAATACTGACCGAGCCGGTATACCACCAGGCAAAGATTTTGATCAGCAGCAGGCCAGAGGCCATGACGGTCGCCGCAATGGCGGCCCGGCTTACCAGCCTTCCATAGGATTGATTCATAAACGCTCCTGTCATGTCATGCCGCTAGTATAACGGAAGCATGGGGAGGCAAAGGATGAATAAACGGTTAACAAATCAGAATGCGGGGCAAAAAAAACCCCCACATCATGTGGGGGAAGACAGGGATGGTGTCTATGGCAAGGAAAACAGGGTTTACTGGTTACTACGGGTACTGCTATTGCTACTGAAAAACGTCGCTTCTGAGCTTCGCTGCATCCGTGCAACCTCACGCAGCTGGTCCATACGCTGCTGATGTTTGGCATTCAAAACCGCTTGCTGCTCGGGCGTTAGCAGGTGGAACATCTGGTTGCGGACCTTCGCCATTTCTACCTGGCGGGCAACCTGTTCCTGTGCCATTTTTTCGGCCTGAGCGCGAACAGCGCTTTCGTCAAAATTTTCTGCGGTGACAAGGCGATGCATTGTCTCCATTTCGCTAACATTAACAGGGGGCTGGTCGTGTCGTGCCCTCTGCATCAGATCTCGCATCTGTTGACGCTGATGTTCGGTTAAACTTATGCCGTCAAACATATGGCTTTGGCTGCTGTGCTGCGTTGCGCCCTCTTGCGAGGAACCGTTATCGCCGATGATAGCTACAGCAGCCTGGCTAAACGCACTGAACGCCAGCGTTGAGGCCATGACGGCAGCGGTAACTTTGCGCATCACTTGCTCCCAAAATCTTTCGTGTCGCGATTCAACGAGAGACAGTCTACGATTCAGGCTGCAAACATGCGTCAGGGGGTGTAAAACAACGTAAAGTCATGGATTAGATAGCCTTGATGTCGTAATTTCTGCCTCGGAGGTATTTAAACAATGAATAAAATCCTGTTAGTTGATGATGACCGAGAGCTCACATCTCTTTTAAAGGAGTTGCTCGACATGGAAGGTTTCAACGTCCTGGTTGCCCATGATGGCGAGCAGGCGCTGAGTCTCCTTGACGACAGCATCGATCTACTTTTGCTCGACGTAATGATGCCAAAGAAAAACGGTATTGATACGCTGAAAGAGCTTCGCCAGACACACCAGACCCCCGTTATCATGCTGACCGCCCGCGGCAGCGAGCTTGACCGCGTTCTCGGCCTTGAGCTGGGTGCGGATGACTATTTACCGAAGCCGTTCAACGACCGTGAACTGGTGGCCCGTATTCGCGCGATCCTGCGTCGTTCCCACTGGAGCGAGCAGCAGCAGAATACCGACAACAGCTCGCCAACGCTGGAAGTGGACTCCCTGAGCCTGAACCCGGGCCGTCAGGAAGCAAGCTTCGACGGCCAGACGCTGGAGCTTACTGGCACCGAGTTCACACTGCTGTATCTACTGGCGCAACATCTTGGCCAGGTGGTATCACGTGAACATTTAAGCCAGGAAGTGCTGGGCAAACGCCTCACGCCGTTTGACCGCGCCATCGACATGCACATCTCTAACCTGCGCCGCAAGCTGCCGGAGCGTAAAGACGGTCACCCATGGTTTAAAACCCTGCGTGGTCGCGGTTATCTGATGGTTTCTGCTTCATGATAGGCAGCTTAACCGCCCGCATCTTCGCCATCTTCTGGCTGACGCTGGCACTGGTTTTAATGCTCGTTTTGATGTTGCCAAAACTCGACTCACGCCAGATGACGGAGCTGCTCGACAGCGAGCAACGTCAGGGCGTGATGATCGAGCAGCACGTGGAAGCGGAGCTGGCAAACGATCCGCCGAACGATTTAATGTGGTGGCGCAGGCTGTTTCGCGCTATCGACAAGTGGGCGCCGCCAGGACAACGTCTTTTGCTGGTTACCAGCGAAGGCCGCGTGATTGGCGCCGATCGCAATGAAATGCAGATCATCCGCAACTTTATTGGCCAGGCGGATAACGCCGATCACCCACAGAAAAAGAAATATGGTCGGGTAGAGATGGTCGGCCCTTTCTCGGTACGGGATGGGGAAGATAACTACCAGCTCTACCTGATTCGCCCTGCGAGCAGTTCCCAGTCCGACTTCATCAACCTGCTGTTTGACCGTCCGCTTCTGCTGCTGATCGTCACGATGCTGGTCAGTTCCCCGCTGCTGTTATGGCTGGCGTGGAGCCTGGCGAAACCGGCGCGTAAGCTGAAAAATGCGGCGGACGAAGTGGCACAAGGCAACCTCAGGCAGCATCCGGAGCTGGAATCCGGGCCGCAGGAGTTCCTGGCCGCCGGCACCAGTTTTAACCAGATGGTCAGCGCGCTTGATCGGATGATGACGGCCCAGCAACGCCTGCTGTCGGACATCTCACACGAACTGCGTACGCCGCTCACGCGCTTACAGCTGGGCACCGCCCTGCTGCGTCGCCGCAGCGGGGAGAGCAAAGAGCTGGAACGTATTGAAACGGAAGCGCACCGTCTGGACAGCATGATCAACGATCTGCTGGTGATGTCGCGTAATCAGCAGAAAAACGCGCTGGTGAGCGAAACGGTGAAAGCCAATCACCTGTGGCACGAGGTGCTGGACAACGCGGCGTTCGAAGCGGAGCAGATGGGTAAATCGTTCACCGTCAACTTCCCGCCGGGCCCGTGGCCGCTGTACGGTAACCCCAACGCGCTGGAAAGCGCGCTGGAGAATATCGTGCGTAACGCCCTGCGCTACTCGCACACGAAGATTGAAGTGGCGTTCTCGGTGGATAAAGACGGGATCACCGTCATTGTTGATGACGACGGTCCTGGCGTCAGCCCGGAAGATCGCGAGCAGATTTTCCGTCCGTTCTACCGCACCGACGAAGCGCGCGACCGTGAGTCTGGCGGTACGGGGCTGGGGCTGGCGATTGTAGAAACCGCCATGCAGCAGCACCGCGGCTGGGTGAAAGCCGACGACAGCCCGCTGGGCGGGCTGCGGTTAACGCTGTGGCTACCGCTGTATAAGCGTTCGTAACGGTATGTGCCGGGTGGCGGCTTCGCCTTACCCGGCCTACTTTCTACGGAACCTATTTCCCCCACAATCTCCGCGAACTACTCTCGATCTTCCCGCTTATACGCCGCTTCTGCATCGTTCTCGTCCAACTGGTAGACAACCCCGCCGCCGACAGCAGGCGATGATACTGTTCATCGTCAAACGGCATATGCCAGGCAATCGCGCAGGCGTCGTAAACGGACACGTCGCTCAAACGCGACGCGAGCTCAAGCGGGGCATCCGCAGATACTTGTCCTGCAAGCACCACGCGGTACAGCCAGCCGGTTTTACCCGCGTTTTGCAGCTGGGCCGACATATCCTGAATACCGAAATGGTAGTTGAGCTTAAAGCACGGCGAGCGCGGCTGGGTGACCTGAATCAGGGCATCGCCCCAGCGGTAAATATCGCCAATAAAGACGTTCTTTTCCGTCAGCCCTTCCGTTGAGAGATTTTCGCCAAACGCGGGCGCGACGAAGAGGTCCGCCTGCTCAGGAAATTCGGTTTTCCAGTGCTGATAGTGCTCGCGCGGATAGTGGCACAGCGCGCGATCGGGCCCGCCGTGGATTTTCTTTTCGGCCTGCTGGTCGCCCACAAGCCCGAGCTCGGTCAGCGACAGCTCACCGTCAACCTGCACTTTAGCGATGGCGCTCGGGCGGCTGCCGTCGTATTCCCTTACCTTGCCTGTAAACACGTTCACCGGGTAATGCATCGCTGCCTCCATTACGCAGATACAAAAAAGCGAGTCATCAGACTCGCTTCTCACAGGCGTCAATGCAACCTTATTTTTTAGCGGCGAAACGCGCTGCTGCTTCGTCCCAGTTCACGACATCCCAGAACGCTTTGATGTAGTCAGGGCGACGGTTCTGGAACTTCAGGTAGTAAGCGTGTTCCCACACGTCCAGACCCAGGATTGGGAAACCGGATGCGCCAGAGATCGCTTCACCCATCAGCGGGGAGTCCTGGTTAGCAGTAGAAACCACTGCCAGCTTGTCGCCTTTCAGAACCAGCCACGCCCAGCCAGAGCCGAAGCGGGTTGCAGCGGCTTTTTCGAATTCCGCTTTGAAGTTGTCTACGGAACCGAAGTCGCGCTCGATAGCCGCTTTCAGGTCGCCCTGCAGGGTGGTGCCGGTTTTCAGGCCTTTCCAGAACAGGCTGTGGTTAGCGTGACCGCCCGCGTTGTTACGCAGTACGGTTTTCTTGTCTGCTGGCAGCTGGTCCAGCTTGGTGATCAGCTCTTCAACAGGCAGATTAGCGAACTCTGGCAGGCTTTCCAGCGCCGCGTTCGCGTTGTTCACGTAGGTCTGGTGGTGTTTAGTGTGATGGATTTCCATCGTCTGCTTGTCGAAATGCGGTTCCAGTGCGTCGTAGGCATACGGCAGGGATGGCAGTGTATAACTCATAATCCTCTCCATTATTGTCGGGCGGCACAGCTGTTAATGCCGCGTAAGCAGTTGGTTCATTATAGTTAATTAAATGATATTGAAAATGATTATCAATGCCGTAGTTTTTATATGGTTATTCGGTTTTTGAGAAATAAAGGAATTGTGAGTCTGCTCACGCGCTTAACGTGCTGATTGCCATTCAAAACAAAAGTGCGGCAACCTTCTGAAGGTTCCTGAACAGCCTAATTTTTACACTCATCAAGTCGGGGGGAAGCCTCCGGCTATAAAAACGATGAGGACGTAAAAATGAATCATGCGATTACGATGGGTATCTTCTGGCATTTAATAGGCGCAGCCAGTGCAGCCTGTTTCTATGCCCCATTCAAAAAGGTGAAAGGCTGGTCGTGGGAAACCATGTGGTCCGTTGGCGGTACCGTGTCCTGGCTGATTTTGCCGTGGACAATCAGCGCCATGCTGCTGCCCGATTTCTGGAGCTACTTCTCCTCCTTCAACGCTTCCACCCTGCTGCCGGTATTCCTGTTCGGCGCGATGTGGGGCATCGGCAACATCAACTACGGCCTGACCATGCGCTACCTCGGGATGTCGATGGGTATCGGCATCGCGATTGGCATTACGCTGATCGTCGGCACGCTGATGACGCCAATCCTTAACGGCCATTTCGGCGTGCTGATCAACACCCAGGGCGGCCGGATGACGCTGCTGGGCGTGCTGGTGGCGGTGATCGGCGTGGGGATCGTCACCCGCGCAGGCCAGCTAAAAGAACGCAAGATGGGCATCAGGGCCGAAGAGTTCAACCTGAAGAAAGGGCTGCTGCTGGCGGTGATGTGCGGGGTCTTCTCGGCGGGCATGTCGTTCGCCATGAACGCCGCCAAACCGATGCACGACGCCGCCGCGGCGCTGGGCGTTGACCCGCTGTATGTTGCCCTGCCAAGCTACGTGGTGATCATGGGCGGCGGCGCGCTGGTAAACCTCGGTTTCTGCTTTATCCGTCTGGCAAAAGTGAAGAACCTGTCGGTAAAAGCCGACTTCTCGCTGGCAAAACCGCTGATCCTCACCAACGTTCTGCTCTCCGCGCTCGGCGGCCTGATGTGGTATCTGCAGTTCTTCTTCTACGCCTGGGGCCACGCCAGCATTCCGCCGCAGTACGACTACATAAGCTGGATGCTGCACATGAGCTTCTACGTGCTGTGCGGCGGGCTGGTTGGGCTGGTGCTGAAGGAGTGGAACAACGCCGGACGTCGTCCGGTTGGCGTACTGAGCCTGGGCTGCGTGGTGATTATCATTGCGGCCAATATCGTCGGCCTCGGCATGGCGAACTGATTACGCTGCTTTTCGACTGCGATGACGCCACTGAACCGGCGTCATCCCCACCTCACGGTTAAACACCACCGAAAAGTAGTTACTGTCCTCAAAGCCGCAGCGCATCGCCACTTCACTGACCATCAGCTCCGTATGCTGTAACAGATACTGGGCGTGGCAGATGCGCAGCTGGCGCAGGTAATGGTTTATCGTCATCCCCGTCTGGGTGCGGAACTGCTGGCGCAGCGCGCGCTCGCTGCACTGCTCCTGCTCGCAGAATTTTTCCAGTACGAAACTCTTGTTCAGACTGCCCGCAAGCCGGGCGATCAGCTTATCCAGCAGCGCTTCCTGCGTGGTGGCGGAAGGATTATCCGTGGCGTAACGATGGCGCTTCAGGGTCATCACCAGCTGAGCGAATAGCAGCTCCGACATCTGGTTTGCCACCGGGTCGCCCTTCTGGCTCTCCTGCTCCAGCTGGGAAATCGTCTGGCGCACCTGAGCCATGCCGCTGCTGCTTAAGCGCCAGTGCGGTTCGCCTCCGGCATTCAGAATGCCCGGAATGTTGCTCGCCCAGTCGACATTCAGTTTAAGCCTGTCAGGGCAGTAGATGACGTTCTGCAACACCAGATCGTTAACCGAGGCGTAGGCGTGTTTGTCTTCGGCGCGAATGTAAAACAGATCCCCGCGCGTGATGCGGTAGGGCCGGTCGTTGAGGACGTGCAGGCCGTTGCCGCGCCACACCAGCACCAGCTCGCAGAACTCATGGGTGTGCTCGGCAAAGACATTTTGCGGGTAACGGTCGGCCACCGCGACGGCCTGACTCGCGGAGGCAAAAAAATCATCTTTGCGAAGAATTAACTGAGCGGCCACACCACAACCTCTACGGCGAATAACCGAGCATTATTAGCTTTTTTGCGGCCAGAAAACGGTGACTGCCCTCGCGTTACTGAAGCAACGCGTCTTTCCCCTGACGAATATCGCGCGGCGACCAGCTAAATTCCCGGCGAAATAGCGTCGAAAAGTGGTTACTGTCGCCGAAACCGCAGCGATAAGCAATTTCTGTAACGCTTTCGTCGGTATGCCGTAAAAGGTGACGCGCTTTAATCAGGCGCAGACGGTTAAGGTAACGCTGCGGCGTGAGCCCGGTATGCTGCTTGAGCTGACGATGCAGCGTGCGCAGCGAGAGCGAAAAGTCGTCCGCCAGCGTTTCCCAGCAGACATCTTCAGCAAAATGATCTTCCAGCCAGGCCATGAGCTGGTTCAGCCGTGCGTCATTATTTTCCATCCCTTCCACCAGGCTGCTTCGGCGCAGCAGCACCAACAGCTGCATAAACAGCAGCTCGCGGGTGGCAATCGCGTGCGTCTCCTGCCCGTCCTCGCTCTGCTCCATCTTGCTCACCAGCTGACGCACCTGCTGTAACGTGGATTGATTCACCCGCCAGTGCGACGGGTAGTGGCCGTCCTTCTCCTGCGGCAACAGCTGATTCAACCCGGAGAGAAACTGGAACGCATCCGGGGAACGATAAAGAACGTTGGTCAGACACAGGTTGTCGGTATGTTCATACAGGTGCCTGTCGTGGTCGCGCACGAAGCACACCGTACCGCCGCTGATGGTATACGGCTGACCGTTGAACACGTGGATGCCCGTTCCGTGCTCAACAATCACAATCTCATGAAAATCATGATGATGCTCCGGGAACGCAGCCTGGGGAAGCCGTGGCTCAATCGCGACCGCAGAAGCTCCCGAAGGAAAAAAATCGACGCTGTGCAGTACGGTCATAACGGCCCCCACCAATGAGAAAAGTTCTCAAAATAGTAATTAAGGCCCTCCACGCTCACCTTAAATTTTTGACAGTAAACCGCGCAAAAGCTGCCGGTTTTTCAAGAAACAGGCGGAAAGATCGGGAAATGCGGTCAGCGTCACACTGCCTGCAAACCCCGTCATTACTGGAAACTGTGAACTCCCTCACGTTCACCTTTGCTTTCTTGCCAGCGCGAGATTTGGGCTGTCAGTGGCGAGAAGGTGGCTATTTCTTCCCTTTCTTACACTCATCGCTAATGACTTAAGAAAGGACCCGACCATGAATTTTCGCCATTGTGTGGCTGTCGATTTAGGCGCATCCAGCGGCCGTGTAATGCTCGCCACCTGGGACTGTGACCAGCACACCCTTACGCTTCGCGAAATGCACCGTTTCGCCAATTGTCTGCAAAAACAGGACGGTTTTGTGACCTGGGATATCGATGCGCTGGAAGCGGAGATCCGCACCGGACTTCACAACGTCTGCGAAGACGGTATCCGCATCGACAGTATCGGCATTGATACCTGGGGCGTGGATTACGTGCTGCTGGACAGTCACGGCGAACGCGTTGGCCTACCCGTCTCCTACCGCGACAGCCGCACCGATGGGCTGATGGCGCACGCCATCGCGCAGCTTGGCAAAGAGAATATCTATGGTCGCAGCGGCATTCAGTTTCTGCCGTTTAACACGCTCTACCAGCTGCGCGCGCTGGTGGAGCAACAGCCAGAACTGGTTGAAAAGGTGGCGCATGCGCTGCTGATCCCGGATTACTTAAGCTATCGTCTGACCGGCAACATGAACTGGGAATACACCAACGCCACCACCACGCAGCTGGTCAATATCAACACCGATAACTGGGATGAACACCTGCTGGCATGGACGGGCGCCTCGCCGTCCTGGTTCGGCGCGCCAACCCATCCAGGCAATGTCATCGGCCAGTGGATTTGCCCGCAGGGGAATGAAATTCCCGTTGTCGCCGTCGCCAGTCACGACACCGCAAGCGCGGTCATTGCCTCGCCGCTCGCCAGCAAAGACGCGGCCTATCTCTCCTCCGGTACCTGGTCGCTGATGGGTTTTGAGAGCAAAACGCCTTACACCAGCGACGCCGCGCTGGCCGCCAATATCACCAACGAAGGCGGTGCCGAAGGACGCTACCGCGTGCTGAAGAACATCATGGGCCTGTGGCTGCTCCAGCGGGTGCTGAAAGAGCAGAACGTCACCGACCTGCCCACGCTTATCGCGGAAACCGAAAAGCTGAAGGCCTGCACCTTCCTGATTAACCCGAACGACGACCGCTTTATTAACCCGGTGCACATGAGCGCTGAGATCCAGGCCGCCTGTTTTGACGCGGGGCAGCCGGTACCTTCCCGCCCCGCCGAGCTTTCGCGCTGTATTTTTGACAGCCTCGCCCTGCTCTATGCCGACATCCTGAGCGAGCTGGCGAGCCTTCGCGGTAAACCGTTCAGCCAGCTGCACATCGTGGGCGGCGGCTGCCAGAACCAGCTGCTGAACCAGCTCTGCGCCGATGCCTGCGGCATTACCGTGGTGGCAGGTCCCGTAGAGGCTTCCACGCTCGGCAACATTGGCATTCAGTTGATGACGCTGGACGAACTATCAAACGTCGACGATTTCCGTTCGGTGGTGACGGCGAATAACAGCCTGACCACCTTCACCCCCAATCCCTGCCATGACATTGCCCGCTACCGGGCGCAGTTTCAGCAAAAACGACTGACTAAGGAGCTTTGCGCATGACCACTCAACTTGAACAAGCCTGGGACCTGGCTAAACAGCGTTTCGCCGCCGTCGGCGTGGATGTCGAAGAGGCGCTGCGCCAGCTCGACCGTCTGCCCGTCTCCATGCACTGCTGGCAGGGTGATGACGTCGCCGGTTTCGAGAATCCGGGCGGTTCCCTGACGGGTGGCATTCAGGCAACGGGTAACTACCCGGGCAAAGCGCGCAACGCCACCGAACTGCGTGCGGATCTGGAGCTGGCGCTGAGCCTCATCCCAGGTCCAAAACGCCTGAACCTGCACGCGATTTATCTCGAATCGGACTCGCCGGTCGCGCGTAACGAAATCAAACCGGAACACTTTAAGAACTGGGTGGAGTGGGCAAAGGCCAACCGGCTGGGACTGGATTTTAACCCGTCCTGCTTCTCGCACCCGCTGAGCGCGGACGGGTTTACCCTTGCACACGCCAACGACGAAATCCGGCAGTTCTGGATCGACCACGTGAAGGCCAGCCGCCGCGTCTCGGCGTTTTTCGGCGAACAGCTTGGCACGCCTTCGGTGATGAATATCTGGATCCCGGACGGCATGAAGGACATCACCGTAGACCGTCTGGCGCCACGCCAGCGCCTGCTGGCCGCGCTGGATGAAGCCATCAGCGAGAAGCTGGACCCGGCGCACCACATCGACGCCGTCGAGAGCAAGCTGTTCGGCATTGGCGCAGAGAGCTACACCGTGGGCTCAAACGAGTTCTACATGGGCTACGCCACCAGCCGCCAGACCGCGCTGTGCCTGGATGCTGGCCACTTCCACCCAACGGAAGTCATCTCCGACAAAATTTCCGCCGCCATGCTCTACGTGCCGCGCCTGCTACTGCACGTCAGCCGTCCGGTGCGCTGGGACAGCGACCACGTGGTCCTGCTGGACGACGAAACCCAGGCGATTGCCAGCGAGATCGTCCGTCACGATCTGTTTGACCGCGTGCACATCGGCCTCGACTTCTTTGACGCCTCCATCAACCGCATCGCGGCGTGGGTAATCGGCACCCGCAACATGAAGAAAGCGCTGCTGCGCGCCCTGCTGGAGCCGACTGCTGCGCTGAAACAGCTTGAAGAAAACGGCGACTACACCGCGCGTCTGGCGCTGCTGGAGGAGCAAAAATCCCTGCCGTGGCAGGCGGTATGGGAGATGTACTGCCAGCGTCACGATGCGCCTGCGGGCAGCCAGTGGCTGGACAACGTGCGGGCGTATGAAAAAGACGTGCTCGCCGCTCGTCAGTAAAAAATATCGCCCGGCGGCGCGTTGCTTGCCGGGCCTACAGGTAAAAGCAGGCCGGGTAAGCGTAACGCCACCCGGCATTTTCAAAGGAAACACTGTATGCAGACCATCACCACCTCCTGGTTCGTCCAGGGCATGATCAAAGCCACCTCCGACGCCTGGCTGAAGGGCTGGGACGAGCGCAACGGCGGCAACCTCACGCTGCGCCTGGACGATGCGGACATCGAGCCGTACGCCGCCGATTTTCACCAGAAGCCACGCTATATTGCCCTGAGCCAGCCGATGCCGCTGCTCGCCAACACGCCGTTTATCGTTACCGGTTCCGGCAAGTTCTTCCGCAACGTTCAGCTGGACCCGGAAGCCAACCTCGGCGTGGTGAAGGTGGACAGCGACGGCGCGGGCTACCACATTCTGTGGGGGCTAACGGACGACGCGGTGCCGACCTCTGAGCTGCCAGCGCACTTCCTCTCCCACTGCGAACGCATCAAGGCGACTGACGGCAAAGACCGCGTGATCATGCACTGCCACGCCACTAACCTGATCGCCCTGACCTACGTGCTGGAAAATAATTCTGATTTCTTTACCCGCAAGCTGTGGGAAGGCAGTACCGAGTGCCTGGTGGTCTTCCCGGACGGTGTCGGTATTCTGCCGTGGATGGTGCCGGGTACGGACGAGATCGGCCAGGCGACCGCGACGGATATGCAAAAGCACGCCCTGGTGCTGTGGCCGTTCCACGGCGTCTTCGGCAGCGGCCCGACGCTGGATGAAACCTTCGGCCTGATCGACACCGCCGAGAAATCCGCGGAGGTGCTGGTGAAGGTCTACTCCATGGGCGGCATGAAGCAGACCATCACCCGGGAAGAGCTGATCGCGCTGGGCAAACGTTTTGGCGTTACCCCGATGCAGTCGGCCCTGGATTTATACGCGTAACGCCACAGGCGATAGTTAAGGAGAATTATCATGAGCTTTATGTTGGCACTTCCCAAAATTAGCCTGCATGGCGCGGGTGCAATCGGCGATATGGTCAACCTGGTAGCGACCAGGCAGTGGGGCAAAGCGCTGGTTGTCACCGACGGCCAACTGGTGAAACTGGGCCTGCTCGACAGCCTGTTTACCGCGCTGGACGCCCATCAAATGTCATATCAACTGTTCGATGAGGTGTTTCCGAACCCGACGGAAGCGCTGGTGCAAAAAGGATTTGCGGCTTACCGGGACGCGGAGTGTGATTACATCATCGCCTTTGGCGGCGGCAGCCCGATTGATACCGCCAAGGCGATTAAAATCCTCACCGCTAATCCAGGCCCGTCTACCGATTACTCCGGCGTCGGCAAGGTGAAAAACGCGGGCGTGCCGCTGGTGGCCATCAACACTACCGCAGGCACCGCGGCAGAGATGACCAGCAACGCGGTGATCATCGACTCCGCGCGTCAGGTGAAAGAGGTGATTATCGACCCGAACATCATCCCGGATATTGCCGTGGACGATGCCAGCGTGATGCTTGATATTCCGGCCTCCGTGACCGCCGCAACCGGTATGGATGCGTTAACGCACGCCATTGAAGCCTATGTGTCCGTTGGCGCGCACCCGCTGACCGATGCCAACGCGCTGGAAGCGATTCGCCTGATTAACCTCTGGCTGCCGAAAGCGGTCGACGACGGTCATAACCTGGAAGCGCGCGAGCAGATGGCGTTTGGTCAGTACCTGGCAGGTATGGCGTTTAACAGCGCCGGGCTGGGGCTGGTACATGCTCTGGCGCACCAGCCGGGCGCAACGCACAACCTGCCGCATGGCGTGTGCAACGCCATCCTGCTGCCGATCATCGAAAACTTTAACCGCCCGAACGCGGTCGCGCGTTTTGCCCGCGTGGCGCAGGCGATGGGCGTCGATACCCGCGGGATGAGCGATGAAGCCGCAAGCATGTCCGCCATTCAGGCGATTCGCGACCTGAGCGCCCGCGTCGGCATTCCGTCCGGCTTCAGCCAGCTCGGCGTCACCAAAGCCGATATCGAAGGCTGGCTGGATAAAGCCCTCGCCGATCCGTGCGCGCCGTGCAACCCACGCACCGCCAGCCGCGACGAGGTCCGCGAGCTGTACCTGGAGGCATTATGATCCGCAAAGCGTTTGTGATGCAGGTAAACCCGGACGCGCACGAGGAGTACGCGCGTCGCCACAATCCGATCTGGCCCGAGCTTGCAGCGGTGCTGAAAGCCCACGGCGCACACCACTACGCCATTTATCTCGACAGAGAACGCAACCTGCTGTTTGCGACGGTGGAGATTGAGTCGGAGGAGCGCTGGAACGCGGTGGCGAATACCGACGTGTGCCAGCGCTGGTGGAAATATATGGCTGACGTCATGCCGTCGAACCCAGATAACAGCCCGGTGAGTTCGGAACTGAAAGAGGTGTTTTACTTAGCGTAACGGCAAAGCAGGTGATGCAACGCACGCGTCACCTGCTTTTAGCGCAAGGTTCTCAATCCATAAACTACCGTATCATGCTCCCAGATGATGGTTTCGTTCCTCTCTTTCGCATCGTGACAGTACTGTTCAATAACGGCAATCTGCTCGGGCGATAACGCACAAAACGGTTTCGTATAACGATAGATATTGAGCTCGTCTAGTGAGCAAACGCGTCTGGCATTCTCAAACAGCCCTACCTTTTTCATCACCTTAAGCAGATTAATATCAAGAGCTTCGATGATAAGTTCAATTTTGTTTATCTTGACTCTTATCGTATCAATCGCCGTTCTTGCGTCATTCACGTTTGGCGCTTTAACCCAGATAGGTTCGTGATGGGAAATACGGTTGCGATACTCTCTCAGTTCAAAGATGAGATCGATCAGCGTTTTTCTGACTTTTTGCGGGTTCGTGTTGATTCTGGCGTAATTTTTAAAGACTTTACTCAATGATTTTGGCCATAAATACCCGTGGTTATCTCGCGGCGCGGGAGCGTTAAACTCATTATTCAAAACATAATGCCAGGTACTAAAATCCGTTGAGGCAATAATACGATCGTGACTCCATTCCGGGACCGGTTGCACCTGAGCATAAGCTCCTCGCCTGCGTCTCATCTCTTTTTTGCGCCATTCCCGGGTAAGGCACTCTTGAGCCTTTTCGATGTTTTTATAGAAATGACACTCATCCCGGTCTTTTGTGCAGTGAATCGTTTCCCACCACATATCGCCAAATCTCACCCTGGCTTCTCTGTCGACGGCGTTTCTTAAAGAGATCTCAAGGTTTTGGAGGAGAGGATAAATGGACGCTGCTGCATGCTGAGACCAGATGTATATGCCGTATAATTCGCATTCATTATTCGGACGAAACGTTGTGCGATATCCGTCCAGACGTATTGATGAGATCAATGAAATAATCGGTTTATAATTAGTAGCTTGCGGCATTTATTCGTGCTCCCAGAACGATGTGCCGAAGCATACCATAGACCTGTAGATACAGTTGACGGTGGATCCTTCAACCGTTAGAATTTGGTCCTGAAAGCCTGTACTGTCTACTTCCCCTTTTTATAGGTTCTGGTTGCGTACACCATAGGCAAAGCGATTTATGAAACCCACCTCTGGTGGGTTTCGTCGTTTTACAGCGCCTATGCCTGGTTCGCCTCCACCGTGTTACTTCGTGCAGCAATCTCCCGCCTGCTGCTCAGCGTAAACGCCGATACCACCGTAATCGCCAGCACGAAACAGCCCAGCATCAGATACGTCTCCTGAAAGCCGATCCGGTCATACATATTCCCGGCAAAGGCGGAGAGGAAAATCGCTGCCGACTGTTTGGCAAACTGAAAACCAATCAGGTAGATGGTGGCCGACAGGCGCGTATCAAACACTCCGGTAATGTATTTGAATGCCCCCACCAGCAGGAACGGGACTTCCAGGGCGTGCAACATCTTGAGGGCGATGACCTCCACGGCGGTGGTGGCAAACGACGAGCCGATAATGCGCGTCGCCATAATCACCCCGGCGATCAGCAGCGTGTTCTTCGCGCCGATGCGGTTAATGATCCACGGCGAGCAGAACATGATGATGGCGTTACAAATCTCCCCCGCCGTGGTGGCAAAACCAAAGGCGCGGGTCCCTTCCTGCGGCGTGGCGAAGAAGGTTTTAAAGAAGGTGGCAAACTGCTGGTCGAAAACGTCATACACGCAGGCCACGCCAATCACGTACAGGATGAACATCCACATTCTGCGCTGGCGGAACAGGTTGAACACGGTTTTAGCGGTGATCTGCGGCTGGTTCGCGCCCAGGGCGTTCATCACCTGCGCCGTCTGGTTGGGCTTCGGTTTCGCGACCACCAGCAACAGCATCAGCAAAAGCGCCGCCGCCGATCCCATCCAGAAAACATACGACGGATCGATGCCGAACAGGATGCCGCCCGTTGAGGCGCACAGCCCCCAGCCGAGGCAGCCAAACATGCGCGCCTTACCATATTCAAAGAGGCTGTTGCGGCTCACGCGTTCAATGTAGGCCTCAATGGCCCCGGATCCGGCTGAAAAAACAAAGCCGATATACAGCCCGCCGCTCAGCGCGCCCAGCCAGATATTGGTTTTCAACAGTGGCGCGAAGACGTACAGGAAAAACGGCGCGAACAGAAACAGCAGCACCGAGATGATCCACAGTAGGTGTTTTTTCAGCCCCAGCTTGTCCGAAATGACGCCCAGCACCGGCTGGAACGCGATGGCCGACAGCGAGATGCAGGAGAAGACAATCCCGGTATGGGTTTTATTCAGGCCAATGATGTCCGACAGCCAAATCGGCAGGAACGGAAAGCAGGTGGCCATGATGAAGAAGTAGAGAAAGAAGAACAGCCCGAAGATCCAGAAATTGGGGTTGTCTTTGTGGGTACAGGTTGTTGTGTTCATTATTTTTATCCTCAACGGAGGGCCGGTTGCCCGGCCCGTCACCTTTACACGCGTTCTACGCCAATCAGAATGGCGGTTTCCGGATCCAGAATCGGCAGCGCAATACCCGCCCGCATCAGCCATTCGCCGCTTGCCGTTTGCGGGGCTTCCATCCACGCTGGCAGCTTGCGCATGGTGTGTCCGCCCTCGCCCGTGATCTGAATGTTCGGGTGATCCTGCAGCGTGATGCGGTACTGTGCGCTGGCGTCTAGCCCCGGCATGCGCAGCGGCATCATCAGGGTGTAATCCGGCATCGCGAGCTGGCTGACCATAAACAGCCCCTGCGCTTTGTCTTCACTCACTATACCCTGCGCCAGCGTGGTGGCATCCGGCATGTCCACGCGCCATTGGGTACCGCGATGAATCACCTCACGCCACCGCTTATACAGTGCGGCATAATGGCGATAGCCCTCACGCTCCTGCGCATCGACGGTGAGCGGATCCAGCTCCAGCCCCATATGCCCAAACAGCGCCGTCAGCCCACGGAAAGCGATGCTGTGCTGGCGGAAGGTGGCGTGACATTTATGATGACCGATATGCGCCCCCATCACCTCCGGCGGGAAGAAATAGCTCATGCCGCGCTGGATCGTGTTGCGCTCCAGCGCGTCGTTGTTGTCGGAAGCCCAGAAGCGGTGGCTGCGGGTCAGCACTTCATAATCGATTCGCCCCCCGCCGGAGGAGCAGGATTCAAATTCAATGTGCGGAAAACGCTCGCCCAGCACGTCCAGCAGGCGGTAAAACTGGCGAGTCTGCGCGTCGGCGGCGGCTTTACCGTTGTGCCCGGGCTGCACCAGTTCGCGGTTCATGTCCCATTTCACGTAATCAACCGCATGCTCGCCCAGCAGCCAGCTCATGCGCTCCACCAGGTAATCAAAGGCCTGCGGGATGTTGAGATTGAGCACCAGCTGGTGCCGCCCGGTCGCCTGGGGATAGCCCGGCAGCGCCAGCACCCAGTCAGGATGCGCGCGATACAGATCGGAATCCGGGTTAATCATCTCCGGCTCGATCCAGATGCCAAACTCCATGCCGAGCCGTTTAACGTGACTGATTACCGGCGTCAGGCCGTTCGGGTATTTTTTCTCATCCAGGTACCAGTCGCCCAGCGCGGCATGGTCGTCGTTGCGGCCTTTGAACCAGCCGTCGTCAATGATAAAGCGCTCCACGCCCAGCGCGGCGGCCTCGTCGGCCATGCGCATGATGTACTCCGGATCGTGGCTGAAGTAGATCCCCTCCCAGGTATTGAGGTGTAACGGGCGCGGTTTGTTTTCCGGGAAGCGGATGATGCTGTCGCGCAGATAGCGGTGGTACTGCTGGCTCATGCCGTTCAGCCCGTGCGGGGAATAACTGGCATACAGGCGCGGCGTCCAGAGCGTTTCGCCCTCTTCAATCGCCATTTCACCCGGCAGGTAGAGCGCTTCGGCCTGTATATAACGGCGACCATCGGTTTTCGCTTCGGCGCGCAGGCGGTGGTTGCCGCTCCAGCCCAGATGCACGCCCCAGACGTCGCCCTGCATTTCGCTGAACGATGGCGTACCGGCGATCAGCGCCGGGAAATGTTCGTGGGACGTTTTACCCCGACGGTTTTCAATGATAAAGCTGTCGTGTTCAAGCGTGACGCGGTGCGGCTGAAATTCTCTGATCCAGCGTCCGTGAAAGGCCATTACCTCCCGCGCGCGCTCGGCCACCGGCAGCGTGACGGCGAATCGGTCCACCTGCCACGCCAGCGCTTTCAGGTTGGTTAACCCATGGCGCACCACCAGCACGCCGCTAGCCTCCAGCGTCAGCTCGCTGGTCAGACGCAGCCCCGCGCATTCATCTTCGGCGGTTATCGTCAGGGTGTTTACGTCCTGCTGCACCTGCGTGGTTTTAAACACCGGGGAACCGTCCAGCCCCTGGCGATGCCCCTCAATACCGGGCGAGCCAAACAGCCCGTGCCCCAGCTCGGCCATCAGCGTCACCGGGGAGTCCACATCCAGCCTGCCGTTTGCCACCGGCCGCGCCAGCGTAGCGACATTCTGCGGCGAAAAGTGCTGAAGGTGCGGCCCCCAGTAGAGAATTTCGGCGAACGGTTGGGTTTTTATCACCACGTCAACCGTGGTGCTTTCGAGTCGTAAAATGGCATCTTGCATCAGACATCTCCTGTCGTCGGGATGCCTTGAGTGTTGATCCGAAACGTTTCGGATACAAACCAAAACGTTTCGGATCTGTGATCGGGTTTGGAAATTTACGCGGTTTAGGCCGTCTGGCCCGGGAAGAATTCGGGCTGCCAGAGCACCTGGAGCCGTTCGACGTCGTCGCCGTTAATCAGCTGGCGCACCATATCGGCAATCTGTTTCCCGACGCCCTGACGAGTGGACTGGATCACTGCCGCCACGTCAGCATCAACGATGCTGTCCTGCGGAAGTCCGTCATAAACCACCAGCGCAACGGCGTTCTCGCCTGTCAGGCGGCCCAGTTCCGCCAGCGCCATCGCCGCGCCGTCGCCGTGGGTGTTGCAGTCGGTAATGATGGCCGTGGGGGGCTGCGGCAGGGAGAGAAGTTCTTTCGTGGTGGCATACCCCACGCGGCGCGAAGGGGGCATAGCGCGCAGCCATTCGCTGGAGAGCCCGGCTTCCCGCAGCGCGTCCAGGTAGCCCTGTCGCCGCTGGGTGATAAATGCCTGATTATTGCTTTCGCCCAGCAGGGCGATGCGCTGATGGCCTTTCTCAATCAGCCAGCGGGTGGCCTGGTGCGTGCCAGCATAGTTGTCGAAGTCGAACCACGCGTACGGCTGCGGCAGCTGACTGCGGCCAAGCGCCAGAAAAGGGAATCCGACGGCCTGCAGCTGTTCAAGTCGCGGATCGTGATCCAGCGTGTGGGCCACAATCAGCGCATCCACGCGGCGGCTTTGCACCATGCGCATATAGCTGTGCTTATCCGCCAGATCATCGTCGGCGATGAGCAGCAGGTCGATCTCATGTCGCGCCAGTTCGTGGCTAATTTCGCCGACCATGTCCATAAAAACGCTGTTATTGAGCGGAACAGGATGCACGGGAAAAACGAGGCCGACGGCATCAATTTTGCCCATCTTCAGGCGGCGCGCAAACGTATTAGGTCGGTAACCACGGCGCTGGGCCTCCGCCTCCACGCGGGCGCGCGTCTCAGCAGAAACATCGTCATACCCGTTGAGGGCGCGGCTGACGGTAGTGACGGACAGCCCCAGTTCTTTAGCAATGGCTTTGAGCGACATGATTTTCCGTATCTTCGTTAATTTTGTTCCGCCACCAGAAGGGCGTGGGTGTCTGGCTCCAGCGCCTTAAAGATATGCGGCTGGTCGGCAGGGTAGCAAATGTAATCGCCCGGGCCGAGTTCTTCCGCCGCGTCGATCAGGCCGACCATCGCCCGCCCCTGGGTCACGATAATATGCTCAACCGACCCCGGCGGATGCGGCTGGGAAATACGGTCTGCGCCCGGCTGCGTCAGCAGCAGATAGATATCACGACGCGCGCCCGGCGGACACGCCGCCAGCAAAATCGCCTCGTAGTTTGCCTGCCCGGCAACCACCTTGGTGCCCTCGCCGCGGCGGATCACCTGCGTGACGGGCTGCTGCGGCTCCAGTAACCGGGCAAACGGGATATCCAGCGCCACGCAAAGCGACCAGAGCGTTTCCAGGCTAGGATTGCCGTTGCCAGACTCCAGCTGAGAAAGCGTAGATTTGGCGATCCCGGCACGGCGGGCAATTTCCGCCAGTGACAGCCCGGTTCGCAGGCGTTCCCGCACCAGACTTTTGGCGATCACGCTGATTGGCTGCGTCATAAAAACGGCCTCTGTCTCTCTATAACGAACGATTCGTTCATCTTGTAAAACGATTTTGATGCGTTCATTATAATGGAAATGCGTTCGATATGGCTAAAATGATATGAAGAATCCCCTCTCTTGCCTGAAAGGCGACACGATAAAAGCGATAATTTTGGTCTGCCTCGCGGTAGGCGTGGTCGGCATGTCTTACGGCTCCCTGGCGATGGCCTACGGTTTTCCGCTGTGGGTGCCGTTTGTGCTTTCCCTCACGGTGCTGGCGGGCGCATCCGAGTTTATGTTTATCGGCATTGTGGCAAGCGGAGGTAACCCGCTGGCGGCAGCGGCCGCCGGTTTGCTGGTCAACGCGCGCCATGTGCCGTTTGGCGTGACGGTGCGTGAACTGGTGGGCAAACGGGGTTTGAGCTATCTCGGCTGTCACATCATGAACGATGAAAGCGTGGTGTTTGGCCTGTCGCAAAAAACGCCCGAGCAGCGTAAAGCGGCCTACTGGCTGTGCGGTTTAGGCGTGGCGATTATCTGGCCGGTGGGGGCGCTGCTGGGTGCCATGGTCGGTAAACTGCTGCCGGACCCGGAGACCATCGGGCTGGACGCGGTGTTTCCGGCGATCCTGCTGGCGTTAGTGGTTCCCGCGTTTAAAAACCGTACCACGCTGATCCGCGCCTGCAGCGGTGCCGCGCTATCACTGGCTGCCGTGCCGTTTGCCCCGGTGGGTTTACCGGTTCTGCTTTCGTTACTCGGTCTCGCTGCGAGGAAAAAATAATGGGAAATATGACGTTTTTTATTCTCGGCATCGCCATTCTTTCTGCCGGAACCTACCTGATGCGTCTCGGCGGGGCAAAGCTGGGCAACCGGCTGGCGCTTTCTGAACGATCGCAGGCGCTGCTTTCCGATGCGGCTACCGTTTTGCTGTTCTCCGTCGCGCTGGCGACCACGTTTTATGAAGGGGAACATTTTGCGGGCATGGCGCGCGTGCTGGGCGTGGGGTTCGCGGTGTTCCTGGCATGGCGAAAAATGCCGTTAATTGTGGTGATCGTCGCGGCGGCGGTGGTGACGGCGCTGCTGCGTCTGGCGGGTATAAACTAAAAAAGCGCCCCAGGGGCGCTCTTTCGACGGTATGGCGAAATTATTTGTTCAGTTCAGCGGTCATGTGTACGCGGTTACCGGTGAACGCCTGGGTAATTTTGTAGGATGACGCGCCCGCTTCCTGAGCCTGAGCCGCGATTTTCGCTTCTGCGCTATCAATGGTGGAAGCAGAGGCGGTCACTGTCTGTGCAGCGAAAGAACCGAAAGAAGTAGCCAGAGCGATTACAGCGACAAAAGTTTTGATGCTTTTCATGATATAAACCCTTTCATTAAGTTGTTTAGGTAAGGCACCGTGCCTTGATGAGATAAATACTAGCCCTCATCCTGAACAACTAAAAGCGGAAGGATTTGCTATTATCGTTCAAAATTACTGATCAACCATTAACCGCTGCGGATGGGTATAAATTGTCGCCCTGCCCGGCTTGCAGAACCCCACCAGCGTCAGATTGCAGCGCTCCGCCACCTCCACCGCCAGCGTGGTTGCCGCCGACACCGCAAACAGAATTTCCACGCCGCACATCGCGGACTTCTGCACCATCTCATAGCTGGCGCGGCTGGAAACAAGCGCCGCGCCCTGCTGCCAGAGATCGCTCTCCCCCGCACGACGGCCTAATAGCTTGTCGAGCGCGACGTGGCGGCCCACGTCCTCATGCCCTCCAGCAATATCTCCTGACGGCAATACCCACGCCGCCGCGTGCGTGCAGCCGCTCAGTTGGCCGATGGGCTGAACATCGTTGAGATTTTCCAGCGCACGGTCGAGATGCGCCAGATTGAAGGTCTGGGTAAACGGCAGTGGCGCAACGGGCTTGCCAATATCATTAAGCTGCTCAACACCACAGACACCGCACCCGGTACGCCCGGCCAGCGCGCGGCGGCGCTCTTTCAGCCCCATAAAGCGGCGGCTGGAGAGTTCGATTTGCACTTCAAGACCGTTACACGCCTGAACCACGTCCATGCCGTAGATCTCCTGCGGGTGCGAAATGATGCCTTCTGAGAGGGAAAAACCGATGGCGAAAAGTTCGAGATCTTTGGGTGAGGCCATCATCACCACGTGCGAAATACCGTTGTAAACGAGGGCAACGGGCACTTCTTCAGCCAGAAAATCGGGTGTGGCATGGGTAATGTGGGGCGGTCTGCGTACCGACATTTCCACAATGCCCGCAGGCAGTGGCGATAAGCGGGTAGCACGGTTTTGTTTAGACACAGCGGTATTCCTGAACAACCACGGAAGTAAGCCTGCTATTGCAGCATAAACCGCAGGCCTTACGCATAGTATGGATCAACTTTTCGACACTCATTGTCCTACTCATTAAGAAGAGGTGCAACCCGACCCCCGCTACACCCCTTTAACATGCAGAGCTTATAGTGTGATCAGTGTCACACTTTATAATCAACACAGTGATAATACGTTCACTTTGTATTAACGCCGTTGGAACAGGTATACCGACATTGTGGTATTCTGATGATATCCCTCGGAGAAATGAGGGATTAACGCAAATTTTTCTCCTTTGCGGTCAATTCTCAACCGCGAAGTTAAAACTACATATATAAGCAATGTCGAACAAGGAGTGACCCATGCAGGTCAGCAGAAGGCAGTTCTTTAAGATCTGCGCTGGCGGTATGGCAGGCACCACGGCGGCGGCACTGGGCTTTGCGCCCGGCGTAGCGCTGGCGGAAACGCGGCAGTACAAACTGCTGCGCACCCGCGAAACCCGTAACACCTGTACGTACTGCTCCGTCGGCTGTGGGCTGTTGATGTATAGCCTCGGCGACGGTGCGAAAAACGCCAAAGCGTCTATTTTCCATATCGAAGGCGACCCGGACCATCCGGTCAACCGCGGCGCGCTGTGCCCGAAAGGGGCCGGTCTGGTGGACTTTATCCACTCCGAAAGCCGTCTGAAATTCCCGGAATATCGCGCGCCTGGCTCCGATAAATGGCAGCAAATCAGCTGGGAAGAGGCGTTTGACCGCATCGCAAAACATATTAAAGAAGACCGCGATGCCAACTTTATTGAGAAGAACGCCGACGGCGTCACGGTCAACCGCTGGCTCTCCACCGGGATGCTGTGTGCTTCTGCCTCCAGCAACGAAACCGGCTATTTAACCCAGAAATTCACGCGCGCACTCGGTATGCTCGCGGTCGACAACCAGGCGCGTGTCTGACACGGACCAACGGTAGCAAGTCTTGCTCCAACATTTGGTCGCGGTGCGATGACCAACCACTGGGTCGACATCAAGAACGCCAACCTCATTGTGGTGATGGGCGGTAACGCCGCTGAAGCGCACCCGGTCGGGTTCCGCTGGGCGATGGAAGCCAAAATCCACAACGGTGCGAAACTGATTGTGATCGATCCCCGCTTCACGCGTACTGCGTCAGTGGCGGATTTCTACACCCCTATTCGTTCAGGTACTGACATTACTTTCCTGTCAGGCGTACTGCTGTACCTGATGACCCACGAAAAATACAACCGCGAATACACCGAAGCCTATACCAACGCCAGCCTGATCGTGCGTGAGGATTACCACTTCGAAGATGGCCTGTTTAGCGGTTACGACGCTGAAAAACGCAAGTACGACAAAACCAGCTGGAACTACGAGCTGGATGAGAAAGGCTTTGCGAAGCGCGACACCACTCTTCAACACCCGCGCTGCGTATGGAACCTGCTGAAAGAGCACGTTTCCCGCTACACGCCGGACGTTGTTGAGAACATCTGCGGCACGCCGAAGGCGGACTTCCTGAAGGTCTGCGAGCTGATCGCGGAGACCAGCGCGAAGGACAAAACCGCGTCGTTCCTGTATGCACTCGGCTGGACGCAGCACTCCATCGGCGCGCAGAACATCCGTACGATGGCAATGGTGCAGCTGCTGCTCGGCAACATGGGGATGGCAGGCGGCGGCGTGAATGCCCTGCGCGGTCACTCTAACATCCAGGGTTTGACCGACCTCGGCCTGCTGTCTCAGAGCCTGACGGGTTACATGAACCTGCCAAGCGAGAAACAGACTGACCTGCAGACCTACCTGACGGCCAGCACGCCAAAACCGCTGCTCGAAGGCCAGGTGAACTACTGGGGCAACTATCCGAAGTTCTTCGTCTCGCTGATGAAAGCCTTCTACGGCGACAAAGCGACGGCGGAAAACAGCTGGGGCTTTGACTGGCTGCCGAAGTGGGACAAAGGTTACGACGTTCTCCAGTACTTCGAAATGATGCACCAGGGCCAGGTCAACGGCTATATCTGCCAGGGCTTTAACCCGGTGGCGTCGTTCCCGAACAAGAATAAAGTTGTTGAATCCCTCTCGAAGCTGAAGTTCCTGGTGACGATTGACCCGCTCAACACCGAGACCTCGACCTTCTGGCAGAACCACGGCGAATCAAACGACGTCGATCCGTCGAAGATTCAGACCGAAGTGTTCCGCCTGCCGTCCACCTGCTTCGCGGAAGAGAACGGTTCTATCGTCAACTCCGGCCGCTGGCTGCAGTGGCACTGGAAAGGCGCGGACGCCCCGGGCATCGCCATGAACGACGGCGAGATCCTGGCCGGTATCTTCTTACGCCTGCGTAAGATGTATGCGGCAGAAGGCGGCGCGAACCCTGAGCCGGTGCTGAACATGACCTGGAACTACTCGACGCCGGAAAATCCTGCGCCGGAAGAAGTGGCTATGGAGAGCAACGGTAAGGCGCTGGCGGACGTTATCGACCCGGCCACCGGCGCGGTTCTGGCGAAGAAAGGCGACCAGCTCAGCACCTTCGCCCACCTGCGCGATGACGGTACCACCTCCAGCGGCTGCTGGATCTTTGCCGGTAGCTGGACGCCGAAAGGCAACCAGATGGCCAACCGCGACAACGCCGACCCGTCGGGCCTCGGCAATACGCTGGGCTGGGCATGGGCATGGCCGCTGAACCGCCGCATCCTCTATAACCGTGCCTCCGCTGACCCGCAGGGTAACCCGTGGGATCCGAAGCGTCAGCTTCTGAAGTGGGACGGCGCGAAATGGGGCGGCGTGGATATTCCGGACTACAGCACTGCCGCACCAGGCAGCGACGTTGGGCCGTTTATCATGCAGCCTGAAGGGATGGGCCGTCTGTTTGCTATCGATAAGATGGCGGAAGGGCCGTTCCCGGAACACTACGAGCCGTTTGAGACGCCGCTGGGCACCAACCCGCTGCACCCGAACGTGGTCTCTAACCCGGCAGCGCGTATCTTCAAGGGCGACTTTGAAGCGCTGGGTAAAAAAGACAAGTTCCCGTACGTGGGCACCACTTACCGTCTGACCGAACACTTCCACTACTGGACCAAGCACGCGCTGCTTAACGCCATCGCGCAGCCGGAACAGTTTGTGGAGATCGGCGAGAAGCTGGCGAACAAGCTCGGCATTGCCCATGGCGATACCGTGAAGGTCTCCTCTAACCGCGGCTACATCAAGGCCAAGGCGGTGGTGACCAAGCGTATTCGCACGCTGAACGTTCACGGTCAGCAGGTGGATACCATTGGCATCCCAATTCACTGGGGTTATGAGGGCGTGGCGAAGAAAGGGTTCATTGCGAACACCCTGACGCCGTTCGTCGGTGATGCGAACACGCAGACGCCGGAGTTTAAGGCCTTCCTCGTGAACGTGGAAAAGGTGTAACGGAGACGACTTATGGCTTATCAATCTCAAGACATTATCCGTCGTTCCGCGACTAACGGTTTCACGCCCGCGCCTCAGGCGCGGGACCACCAGCAGGAAGTGGCGAAGCTGATCGACGTGACCACCTGTATCGGCTGTAAAGCCTGTCAGGTGGCCTGCTCTGAGTGGAACGACATCCGTGACGAAGTGGGTCACAACGTCGGGGTGTACGACAACCCGGCAGACCTGACCGCCAAGTCCTGGACGGTAATGCGTTTCTCGGAAGTGGAGCAGAACGACAAACTGGAATGGCTTATCCGCAAAGACGGCTGTATGCACTGCGCGGATCCGGGCTGCCTGAAGGCGTGTCCGTCAGAAGGGGCTATCATTCAGTATGCCAACGGCATCGTCGACTTCCAGTCCGAGCAGTGCATTGGCTGCGGCTACTGCATCGCGGGCTGTCCGTTCGACGTGCCGCGCATGAACCCGGAAGACAACCGCGTCTACAAATGTACCCTGTGCGTTGACCGCGTTAACGTGGGCCAAGAGCCTGCATGCGTGAAGACCTGCCCAACCGGCGCTATCCACTTTGGCTCCAAAGAGGATATGAAAACGCTGGCGGCAGAGCGCGTGGGCGAGTTGAAAACCCGTGGTTATGACAACGCGGGCCTGTACGATCCGGCCGGGGTTGGCGGTACGCACGTGATGTACGTGCTGCACCACGCCGACAAGCCGAACCTGTATCACGGCCTGCCGGAGAACCCGGAAATCAGCGCCACCGTGAAGTTCTGGAAAGGCATCTGGAAACCGCTGGCCGCGGTGGGCTTTGCTGCCACCTTCGCAGCGAGCATCTTCCACTACGTCGGCGTCGGTCCGAACCGTGCGGAAGAGGAAGACGACAACCTGCATGAAGAGAAAGACGAGGTGCGCAAATGAGAAAACGTGACACCATCGTGCGCTACACCGCGCCGGAACGCATCAACCACTGGGTCACCGCCTTCTGCTTCATGCTGGCGGCGATAAGCGGGCTGGGGTTCTTCTTCCCCTCCTTCAACTGGCTGATGCAGATCCTGGGCACGCCGCAGCTGGCGCGCATCCTTCACCCGTTCGTGGGTGTGGTGATGTTTGCCTCGTTTATCATCATGTTTTTCCGCTACTGGCACCATAACCTAATCAATCGGGATGATATCTTTTGGGCGAAGAATATTCGTAAGATCGTCGTCAACGAGGAAGTGGGTGATACCGGGCGTTATAACTTCGGCCAGAAATGCGTATTCTGGGCGGCGATTATCTTCCTGGTCCTGTTGCTGGTGAGCGGCGTGATCATCTGGCGTCCGTACTTTGCGCCTGCTTTCTCAATCCCGGTGATCCGATTTGCGCTAATGCTGCATTCATTTGCCGCAGTGGCGTTAATTGTGGTTATCATGGTGCATATTTACGCCGCCCTCTGGGTGAAAGGCACCATTACCGCGATGGTGGAAGGATGGGTAACCAAAACGTGGGCGAAGAAACATCACCCGCGCTGGTACCGTGAAGTCCGCCAGAAACAGGAAAAGTCATCTGAATGAGTATTCGCATAATCCCGCAAGATGAGCTGGGGTCGAGCGAGAAACGTACGGCGGAGTATATTCCGCCGTTGTTATTCCCCAGACTCAAGAACCTCTACAACCGCCGCGCAGAGCGTCTGCGCGAGCTGGCAGAGAACAACCCGCTGGGCGATTTTCTGCGTTTTGCCGCGCTGGTCGCCCATGCGCAGGAGGTGGTGCTGTACGATCACCCGCTGCAAATGGACCTGACCGCGCGCATCAAAGAAGCTAACGAGCAGGGCAAGCCGCCGCTGGATATTCACGTCCTGCCGCGCGACAAGCACTGGCATAAGCTGCTGCATTCGCTGATTGCCGAGCTGAAGCCGGAGATGAGCGGCACGGCGCTGGCTGTCATTGAGAACCTGGAAAAAGCCTCTGACCTGGAGCTGGAAGAGATGGCGAGCGCGCTGTTTGCCTCCGACTTCTCGCTGGTCAGCAGCGATAAAGCGCCGTTTATCTGGGCCGCGCTGTCGCTCTACTGGGCGCAAATGGCGAGCCTGATCCCGGGCAAAGCCCGCGCCGAATACGGCGAAGCGCGCCAGTTCTGCCCGGTGTGCGGCTCAATGCCGGTCTCCAGCATGGTGCAGATTGGGACCACGCAGGGGCTGCGCTACCTGCACTGCAACCTGTGTGAAACCGAGTGGCACGTGGTGCGCGTGAAGTGCAGCAACTGCGAGCAGACTCGCGATCTCAACTACTGGTCGCTGGAAAATGAAGACGCGGCGGTGAAAGCCGAAAGCTGCGGCGACTGCGGAACCTACCTGAAGATCCTGTATCAGGAAAAAGACCCGAAAGTCGAAGCGGTGGCGGACGATCTCGCCTCGCTGATTCTGGATGCGAAGATGGAGCAAGAGGGCTTTGCCCGTAGCTCGATCAACCCGTTCCTGTTCCCGGGTGAAGGGGAGTAATCTCCTGTGAGAGTGCCGGGCGGCGCGAGCTTGCCCGGCCTACACCTGGTAAGGCGTAAGGACCTCGTCAATACCCGCAAAATCTTTCGTGTTGCGAGAAATCAACGGACATTTTCTGCTCTGCGCTGTAGCCAGGATGATAGCATCAGGCAGTTTCATTCCATGCTTCTCACGTAGTAAAACGCTTCTTTCCGCGATATCCCGAGACACATCAATAATTTCAAAAGCGCCCATCACGGCTGCCGTTTTCGCTTCATGACCATGCCTGCGAGCGCCCACCATCACTTCCATCCAGGTAATTAAGCTGATGGCACGATGCGACGCGGTATGCTCAATCGCATCCGCAGCTTCAACACGGTTGTTGAAGAGATCAATGAGAATATTGGTATCAAACACTGCCATGTGCTCCATGATTACCACTCCTCACGCAGCTTGCGTTCATACTCAAGCCCGTCCTCTTTTCTGTCTCCCCACAGACCAAGCGCATTTCGGATAACAGAAGAACTCTGCTGGTCGAGATACAGCTCAATCGCTTCGCGAAGCAGTTCAGCACGTGGTTGATTTCGCAATTGCTTGAGGTTATCCAAACGTTGAATCACGTCATCAGACAAATCGATAAGTATTCTGCCCATATCAAGTTCCGCCAAAACGCTCATATATCACCTTAGTATATCATCTTTGGTTAATTTTCAGGCAAAATACTCTTTATCAATTTAGGGTGAAAGGACGTTTTTTAGGGAATGATCGATTTTGCGAGCCGCTTTCCACAATATGCACCTCTCAACATTTCTCTGTTTTCATCTGCTGTAAACCAGGCTATAAACTGTATAAACACACAGTAAAAGGACGTAACCATGGCTCTGGAGAAGGGTATTGATAAGCTGGTACAGGAGTTTATTGCCGCAGGACGACCTTCCTCGCGAAAGCAGAGTATTGATGACCGGAGAAGCGGATATGTCGCCAGCACAGCGCTGGCCGGGGAAAAAGAAACTCGTGTCCAGGTTGAAACGCTTGTTCTTGAGGATTTGACCTTTCGGGTATTTTCGCCTGTCAATGCCCCTGAAACGTTACCTTGTGCCCTCTACTATCATGGCGGTTGTTTTGTCAGCGGTGGGTTTGAAACCCATGATAATCAGCTTCGCCAACTGGCGTTTTACGGTAACTGTCGGGTCATTGCGGTTCAGTACAGACTCGCACCCGAGCATACCTTCCCCGCTGCGCATGACGATGCAGAGAGAGCGGCAGATCTTGTCTGGCAAAATGCAGAACAATTAGGTGTGGATAAAAACCGGATTACACTTTGTGGAGACAGCGCGGGAGGCCATCTTGCGCTGGTAACATCATTGCGGCTTAAGGCCAAAGGTCTCTGGGATCCCGCACAACTCATTCTTATCTACCCCATGCTCGACGCTACGGCCAGTTTTGAAAGCTATACCCTCAATGGCATGGATTACGTGATTACTCGCGATACCCTTTTGAGCGGCTATGAAATGTATCTGGCTGGAGCCGACCGTCAGCATCCTGAAGTCAGCCCGCTGTGGCGCAACGACTTTAGCGGTCTGCCAAAGGTCCACATTGTTACCGCTGAGTATGATCCGTTACGCGACGAAGGCGAGGCGCTTTGTCAGCGCCTCACGGAGCAAGGCGTGAAGTGTACCGCTCAACGATGGCGGGGTGTAATACACGGCTTCTTTCAGTTGAGTGGAATTAGCCAGTCAGCGCGAGACGTTATGCGAGATATTGCCTGGCGCATTAACCATGCCGGACGAGAGTGAGAAGGAGACTACTCCTCCTCGTTCCCGCCCTCTTCATAAGCGCCATACGGCTTCGCAGGAAGAACGATATAGGTGCCTTCAAACACCGCGCCCGGCGTTTCATCGCCGAACAGCTCAACCTGCATCTGCACGCGCGCTTTGCGGCCACGTGCCAGACGATCAAGATCGCCGCCCAGCGCGCCAAGGTCCGCCACCGCGCTCGGCTTGCCGCTGATCGGCGCACTGTAGCGAATGTGGGCATCGGCCAGAATAATGGTGCCGCCAAGATGCCGCTCGCGCAGCATTAGCCAGATCAGCCCCCAGCCGGTGAGCGTCGCCAGGGAAAACAGGCTGCCGGCAAACAGGGTGTGGTGAGGGTTCTGATTGCCGGTTTCCGGCATGGTGGTAATGAATTTTTGCCCGGTGTACTGCTGAATGCGCACGCCCATCTTTTCACTCAGAGGGATGTGTTCATACCAGGCCTGCTGCAGCTGCCCGCACCAGTCCGCGCGATGAAGAATATCGTCCAGCGTGGCGATGGGTTTGATCATCAAAAAGTGGCGAATCGGCGTGGTTTGCGGGGCGGTGATTTCACCCTGGTTAACAAAACCGAGTTTGGCAAAAAACTCCACGGCATCTTCCCGGGCGCTACAGGTGACGCGCTTAACGCCTTCCTGACGGGCGACGGACTCCAGCGTCATCGCCATTAGCGTCCCCAGCCCTTTATCCTGCACGGAAGGGTGAACCGCCATAAAACGAATCGACGCTTCGTTATCAGCGTTGATATACAGTCGCCCGACGGCGACGAGGTTGCCCTCTTCGTCCATCACCATCTGATGATGGGCCATCGCATCCCAGGCGTCGCGTTCAGATCCTTTTGGCTGATGCAGTGGCTTGCGCAGCATTTCCCAGCGGAACTGGTAATACGCTTCTAACTCTTCTTCCGTTTGCGGTACTCGAAGGTGATACATAGCTGTACTCTCTCTTGTTACCCGCGGCCACGCCGCCAGTTGGCTCATACCTGGAGCCAGAATGTGACGGGGCCATCGTTCACCAGCGAGACCTGCATATCTGCAGCGAATCGTCCGGTTTGCGTATTCATTTCCTGTTGGCGACAACGCTCAACAAAGTATTCGTAAAGTGCTTCTGCACGATCCGGCGCGGCGCCTTTAGAGAAACTTGGGCGCATGCCGCGCTCGGTATCCGCTGCCAGCGTAAACTGGGAAACCACCAGCACGCTGCCGCCCGCCTGCTGGACGTTCAGATTCATCTTGCCTTCCGCATCGCTGAATATGCGGTAGCCCAGCACGCGCTCGCATAAGCGGTTCGCTTTTTGTTCGTCATCATCCTTTTCGACACCTAACAACACCAAAAGTCCTGGGCCAATTTCACCCGTCACCTCTCCCTCCACGGTGACGCTGGCACGGGTTACGCGCTGTATCAATGCAATCATGGTTGGTCTGCTTCTAATTGTTTTTCAGCTTCTGCTGCTTTTTTAAGTTCGCGGTATACGCCGAGAGTGACAGTTATTTCGGCACCAAGCAAGACGATACACCAGGTCCAGTAAACCCAGACAAATAAAATGGGGATCACCGCCAGCACGCCGTAAATCAGCTGATAAGACGGGAACATGGTGATGTAAAGGGCAAACCCTTTTTTACCCAGTTCAAAAAGCACTGCCGCCACCAGCGCCCCAACTACCGCATCGCGGTTAGGCACGCGCGTGGTCGGTACAACGCTATAGAGCAGCCAGAACGAGAGCCAGGACAGGATCAGCGGAAAAATACGCAGCACGTTATCAATCACGCTGTTTAAATCACTCGCCCAGCGCAAGGAGAGAAGATACGAACTGATTGCCAGACTCGCCCCAGCCAGCAACGGCCCCAGCGTTAAAATCATCCAGTAGACGGCAAAGGAATAGACCTTAGGACGGATTTTTTTGCTTCGCCAGATGGTGTTAAGCGCGCTGTCGATAGAGTACATCAGCAGCAGCGCGGTAACGATAAGGCCGCACGCCCCCACCGCCGTCATTTTGCTGGAGTTGGCAACAAACTGCTCGATGTAGTTCTGGATAACATCCCCGGTGGCCGGGATGAAGTTCGCGAAGACGAAATGGCGAAGCTGCAGGCTAACGTCCGCGAACATCGGGAATGCGGAAAAGAGCGCAAAGATCACCGCCACCAGCGGCACTAATGAGAGCAACGACACGTAGGCGAGGTTACCCGCCAGCGTGGTCATGTTGTCCTCATCAATGCGGTGCCAGAGCAACTTCAGCCAGGCCCTCAGCGGGCGAGTATGATGCGTGGCTTTTTGATGAACGGTTTTTAGCATAACTGCTTCGCAAAGTAGTTCGGTATCGTCTCTTTTCCGGTCACCAGAATTGACGTGATACCCAACTGGTTAGCTCCCTCTATATTATCGGCGTTGTCATCGAAAAAGACCGCATCGGCCGCGGTGAATCCCTCTGCCTGCAAAACAGCCTGATAAATTCGCGCTTCAGGCTTACGCATACCCATCTCTTGCGAAAGATAGATCTTATCTGCCGCCGCCTTAACTTCGGGGTATTCCTCTGGCCAGAAGGTCGTGTGCAGACGGTTGGTGTTAGACAGCACGACCACCCGGTGCCCCTGCTCGCGCAATTTGTGCATAATGTCGATCACTTCCGGACGGATCGCGACGAATACCGCCTGCCAGCCGTGAGAAAATTGTTCATAGCTTAACGAAAGCCCCATCTCCTGGCAGAAGCGTTCAGCAAACTCTTCATCGCTAATCTCGCCGCGTTCATGCTGATGGAAGGTCTCACCCATCGCGAAATCCTGCTTTAACGTCGCCAGCGGCACACGGCTAAAGTCGCTCCAGGCACCCAGCACCCGGTTAAAATCGATATCGACGATTACGTTTCCTAAGTCAAAGATATAAAGCATGTTTATCTCCTTTCGCCGTGGAGAGATAACTGTAGCGGGAATCACGAGATTTGACTATGCGTGCCGTCTAAGGTGTGCGATTGATTTTTACGGTGCGTTTTTACGGCAGTACAGCGAAGGGACGTTTGACGCGGCAAAAAGCCACGCTCCACGGTACTCATCAATCATCAGGCTCAGATCTCTTCCCGGCGTGCGATAAAAACCCGGTAGCGTTGCATTGATATCAGCCTCATCCGCACTATCGGCGAAGGTTTTAATAATACGATCGTTATTCAATACGCGCGCGTTCTGGTGATCGCTGTAGTGGAAATAGATGGTGCGGTTGACTTCAGAAACCACGTGACCAAACAGTTTACCGTTAATGACAGCGGTCCCTTCCCGATGCTGCATTCGCCATGAAACCGTTCCTACAAATCGGTTTTTACCAATCGTCCATTCCACATCACCTGTACAGCGTATCGGCGCACTCGAAAAATGCGAATACGCTAACCAGCCGCTGGTAATAGCAGCCCCCAGCAACGCCGCCAGCAAAATAATACGATTCCCGAGTGTCATCATTGCTCATGCGCCCAAAAATAATGCGTGGTACATAACGCTGCCGCGTCATGTCGCGCATCGTTATTACAGACAAACGCCGCGATTCGCTCCGTTTTACTATAGCCGATGAGAAAAACGTATCGGTTTCCGGCACACAGGCTGGGATAATTTTTTAACAAGCGAAGGTAATGGTCCTGCATATGTTCATTAGGTGCATAAAAGAGTTGGCAGGCGTTGGTCGTGCTGCCCATTGAAAGTGGAATGTAGTGACTAAACGGCATGTTCTGGTGATGTTTATATAATATGACCCCGTTAATAAGCGCGATCAGAAAAAGCGTAGCGGTGGCTATTATTAACCACGCCGGCTTCTTCATCGCGGTGCCTTCGGCTATTGCCACGTCTTCACTGGCAATTATCGGCTCGGCGGTTGGGGTAAATACTTCAACCTGGGTGGCTTCGGAAAGCGTCAGCCCGCGACGCGAAATCGTTTTTACCGTATCGCGCGGCAACCCCACTTCAGCCAGCGCATTGCGCAATGTCAAAATGGCCTGGTAAAAGGTATTCGGTGTGGTGACATCGTTACGCTCACCCCATCCCACCACCATTAACTGATTTTGCGAAATTATTTCGCCAGGATGGGTAACGAGATAAAGAAAGCAGAGATTGGCAGGAAGCTGCAAATGTATCGTGCGCCCGGTAATATGATTCGCCAGGGTTTTGTTTTCCGGGTCATACTCGACCAGCTTGTTAATAAGATACAATTTTACTTTCCTCTGCAATAACAATATTTAACCCCACAAACCCAAAAAACACACGTATAATTAACAACAGTATAGGTCAGAAGGATCAGAGCGCGACACACCCGTACCTAAGATTAGAAACATCGCATTATTTTTCAATTGATTACAAATCGGTTTTCTTAGGTGAGCCTCAGCTAAAAGGACATAATGAGATTTCATTACACTTCACCAGGTCAAATAATTATATTGAGCCACACGTTGAGAAAAGACTGACGTTCAGGAAGATCGAGGTGACGAATCTTTAGCTATTAGTGCTGTTTCGTCAATTTCCTTCCGGGGTTGTTTTTGCCGAATAATCTTAATGGGTTGATGAATATTCCTGGGTAAGGTCTGACAATCAATGTTCTGTCGCTATGTCTGCGGCCTGCAAGAATTGAGACAGCCAGGAATTTATTTTCTCTGGCATTATTTCTCATAAATACGACAGCAACGCTGGATATGTTTCAAGATTGACACATTTGAAAGGCAGTGAAATATTGATAATGAAAATAAGACAGGAGTGGACTGGATGATAACATCGTCGCAAAAGGTTGTCCGCTGTATAAGCTGCGAATTGTCCTGTCAGTTATTTCCGGATAACACGGTGCGCTCACAATACTGTGGCAGCGCCTCCTTCGCAGTTTGGCCGGTGGGAAATCATTTCCTGCAACTTGCAGTAGAAAATAAAATATTGTCTGGGAACAAGAATCATTTATTACGCGGATTTATTTTTGTAGATTTTTCGATGTATAACCTGCGCCTGCTTGTCGATCCGCAATGGATTGAACATCTGGCGATGACTAACATGCACATCGTGCTTATCGCGGACCGTAAACTGGAGGCGTTGGCTCACTATTTTTTCGCTCACCACAGTGAAATAAAGGGAATTATTTATTCAGATGACGATGACGCTATATTGCAGGAAAAAATTAACCATCTTTTTTCCGGCAGGCGAGTGAGCAGCAGGCGTGGTAATACCCTGAACACTGTTGAATTCACTTTACTTAACAGACTTATTTCAGGGGTGTGCCTCCGGGAGATAATAAAAACAACCAGCATTGATGTGAAAAAAATTTACGTTCATAAAATACGATTAGAGAGGAAGTTAGGTACCAGCATTCATAAAATACTCGTTTCTATTTTGTAATTTCAACTTCTTAACATGCCCACATTTAATGGTGTGGAGGATGTTTTACGCCTGAAAGAAAGGGGGGCAGTTATGCCATATTTATTGAAACACTCACCTGTCGCCGTTGCGATTTCGCTGGCACTATCGTCAGCGCTATTTACCGCGAATGCTGCAGTTATCGATTTTGCTAATTTACCAGCCACCGGAGCAGTAACGGATTTGCCTGCGGAAATACAGGCGCTGATTCCTGCAACGGCAAACGCGAACTTTAGCAAAAATACTAGCGATCCTAACTATGTCTACCAGTACAGCCCTGGCAATATTCCAGTCTACGGGGATGGGATCACTCTCGAAGGGCCGGGGGCGGAAGCCTTTGAGCACTCCGTGACCGTTATTCAGAACTCCACGTCCGGCAGCCCGGGGGTGATATTTGGTGACGACCTGACTATTCGTACCCAGTCAAAAGTGGCTGCCAATAACGGTAAAGATGTCGACGGTATTCGTACCCACGGTATGAACACGCCGAATAACCCGGTATTTATCATTACCGGCGACCGCACCCACATTTACGTTAATGGCCAAAGCGGCGATGGCATCAATGCCGGGTACAGCTCCTTCAGCCAGGGTTCTCTCGGCTCCGCCAATATTTATGTGGGTGACGATCTCTATATCGAAACCACCGGCAGTACCGGTCGCGGTATTAGCGCCTATGCACTGAATGATGCCTCGAAGGCCAAAAATAACATTGTCGTCGGCGATCGTGCGCATATTGTGACGCGGGGTACCTACGCCGAGGGGATTCGTACCAACCAGAGCGGCTCATCCGTCCGTCTGGGGGATGAGACCACCATCGAAACGTTTGGCACCTCGGCCTACGGCCTGTATGCGGGTTCTGCCTCCAGAATCGAGCTGGGAAAAAAAGCGACCATTACCACCGACGCAGCCAGTGCCTCCGGCGTGTACTCTACCGGCTCGTCAACCATCACCCTTGATGAAGGCGCGACCATCACCACCAACGGTGCCAGCGCGCATGGCATCTACGCTTACACAGCAGCGGTAAATGTGGGAGATAACGTCACCATTGCGGTCAACAGCAGCGAGAAAACCAGCAGCTCCGCCCAGGCACCGCACGGGATGTATGCCTGGTCACGCGGCGTGATAACGCTCGACGGTGGGGCAACCATTACCACCGCAGGCCAGCGCGACCAGGGTAGCTATGCCCTGAACGCCAGCAATGGCGGAATTATTGATGCCTCTGCAGGCGGAAAATTCCTCCTTAACGGCGATATCCTCGCCGCAGGTGGCGTCGCGGCCAACAGTACCCTTCCGGCACAAAACAGTACCATTATGCTGACAATGGGTAACAGCTCGCTGTGGAACGGAGCATCGTACATAGAAAGCAACGCTGCCGGGACCGGTACTCTCGCGCTTACGATGAATGATGCCGTCTGGAATATGCGCGACAGCTCAACGCTGACCAGCCTGACCCTGAACGCGGGCGGCACGATAAATTTCCAGCATAATGAGGACGCGGCCTGGCAAACCCTGACCATCAACGAGGATTACACAGGCAACGGCGGCAAGCTGGTTTTCAATACCGTGCTGTCTGACGATACCTCTGAAACTGACAGGCTGATTGTTGAAGGAAACACATCCGGTCGCACCGCGGTTGACGTAAACAACATTGGTGGTGCAGGCGCACAAACCGTTGAAGGGATTGAAATAGTCAGCGTTGGCGGCAACTCGGAGGGAACGTTTGAGAAGGCCAGCCGTATCGTAGCGGGGGGTTATGACTATAACGTTGTGCAGAAAGGTAAGAACTGGTTTCTGACCAGCCTGGCTGAACCCGTTGACCCTCCTGTTGACCCGGTAGACCCTCCTGTTGACCCGGTAGACCCTCCGGTCGACCCCGTCGACCCGCCTGTTGACCCGGTGGATCCACCTGTTGACCCTGTCGACCCGCCTGTCGTCCCGGTAGATCCGCCCGTCGACCCGGTGATTCCGCCGCAAGAACCGGTACCGCCACCTGCGCCGCCGAAAAGCGAGCATCAGTATCGCCCAGAATTTGGCAGCTATCAGGCAAACAGCTATGCGGCAAATACGCTGTTTATGACCCGCCTGCACGATCGTCTGGGTGAAACGCAGTACACCGACATGCTCACCGGCGAGCAAAAAGTGACGAGCCTTTGGATGCGTAACGTCGGCGGGCATGCGCGTTTCAACGACGGCAGCGGCCAGCTAAAAACGACAGCCAACCGTTACGTGCTGCAGTTGGGTGGCGATATCGCCCAATGGAGCACAGATGGCCTGGACCGCTGGCATCTTGGCCTGATGGCGGGCTACGGTAACAGCCAGAGCCGGAGCGCTTCCAGCCTGACCGGATACCACTCACGTGGCGAAGTGAATGGCTATAGCGTAGGTCTGTACGGTACCTGGTACGCAAACGAAGCCGATAAAAGCGGCACCTACGTTGATAGCTGGGTGCTGTATAACTGGTTTGACAATAAGGTGATGGGGCAGGACCAGGCGACCGAGCGTTATCGCTCCAGCGGCGTAACCGCCTCTGTCGAAGCGGGCTATAGCGTTAAGGTGGGTGAAAGCGGCCGCAACAGCTACTGGATCCAGCCGAAGGCGCAGGCCGTTTGGATGGACGTGCAGGCTGACGACCATCGCGAGCGTAACGGCACGCGGGTGAAAGACGAAACCCAGGGCAACCTGATGACGCGTCTCGGCGTGAAGGCCTATATCAGCGGACATAACGCGATGGATGACGCTAAATCACGCACCTTCCAGCCGTTTATTGAAGCGAACTGGATCCACAATACCCAGACCACGCGCATCCGCATGGATGACGTCAGCAATGAGATGCGCGGTACGCGCAATATTGGTGAGTTAAAGACGGGCGTAGAGGGGCAGATTACCCCGCAGCTTAGCGTCTGGGGCAATGTGGCACAGCAGATTGGCGATAAAGGCTACAGCGATACGCAGGGAATGCTGGGAATAAAATACAGCTTCAAATAACAAAAAAGCCGCTGAGAAATCAGCGGCTTTTTGCTTCAGGCGATATCATCGCTGGTACAGGCCAGCACCGTTTCAACCTTACTGGATTTCAGATGATTTTGCAGCGCCGAGCCGGGCATCTCATCGGTGAAAAGAGCCGTTGTCTGCGCCACGTTGCCAATTTCCACCGCGGCGGATGCGTTAAATTTCGTATGATCGGCCGCCAGCAAAATGTGGCGAGAGTGGGCCATCATGGTTTTCACCACGCTGGCTTCATTCACGTCAAACTCCATCATCGCGCCGTCGTGCTCAATCGCCCCGACGCTGGTCACGAGATAGTCCGCCCGAAAACCAGACACAAACGCCGTCGCCGCAGGCCCGATAATGCCGCCGTTGTGCGGGCGCAGCGTGCCGCCGGGCACCATCACTTCAAAGCGCGGGTTCTTATACAAAATATGCGCCACCCGCAGGCTGTTGGTGATGATGCGCAGATGATTATGGTTAAGCAGCGCCCGGGCAACGTGCTCTACGGTCGTGCCGATCGTAATGAAAATAGTTGAGCCGTCGGGAATATAGTCCGCAATCGCCTCCGCAATCGCCCGCTTCTCTTCGGTAAGCGACACTTCGCGCTGCTCGAACGCCGTGTTTACCACGCTGGATGCCCTGCCCGCGCCGCCGTGATGACGCGTGATCAGCCCCTGCTCGCTGAGCTTACGGATATCCCGGCGCACCGTTTGCGTCGACACGTCCAGCAGCTGCGCCAGTTCATCAATGTTCATATAGCCGCGATCGGCAATCAGCGTCAGCAGCTGATCGTGACGCGGGTTGCCGGTCAGTTCGGTAAGGCTCATGGGCTGTCCTCTGAAAACCATCACGCTCCGCATTTTATACAAAAAGTGACAAAAAAGAGCGGGTTTGATCACAGTCGGGTATACCCGCGCGCCCGCCGGGCTTTGTGCATTTCAGGGCTGCGACGGCGCTGGCAAAACGCACGGCGTCTGCGGCGGTGGATTGCTGCCCCAGGCTGAACGCCAGCGCGCCGTGAAAAACGTCGCCCGCGCCAGTGGTATCCACCACGTTCACCTCAAAGCCGGATTGATGACACAAGGCGCCGTTTTCCAGCCAGTAGCAGCCGTCTCGCCCCTGAGTGACATACACATGTCCATTTGTGAGCGTTTGTGCTTTTTTAAGGGCATCTTCTGCTTTATCCAACTGAGTTAGTCGCCGCAGGCCCGGCGCGGAGAAGGCCGCGTGGTCGCTTAAGGCTATCAGCTCCGCGATGTCCTGCGGGGTAACGTCGGCATCAAGCAAAGTAGGAACGCCCTGCTGACGGGCCAGGGTAAACGCCTGTTTTGCCCCGTCATGCCAGCGCACGTCTGCTAAGACAATATCCCACTGGGAAAAGTCGATTTCATGCAGCCAGTCTGCCCCGGCGGGCAGATCGGGGCTGGGGTAGTTGGCAATCACTCGTTCTCCGCCTGCGTCCACCAGCACCGCGGATTGTGACGATCGGGCACCTTTAAACACGCGTGTATAGCGGGTGTTCACCCCCAGGGATTCCAGCTCCGCCAGCAGCCGTCTGCCGGTATCGTCGTCCCCCACCCGGCCAATAAAATCCACTTCCGCACCCAGTTTTGCCGCCGCCACAGCCGCAGTTGCCGCCGGGCCGCCCCCCACTTCCGTATAGTCCTTTGCGACATATTTCCCACCTTCCTTCGGTAAATCATCGAGATACCAGATGCGATCCAGCACGGTAATGCCGACACAAACGATGCGAGTCATGGTGATTCCTTCTGCGATTTCTGATGCCTTCATTTTAATTTCACCAAATGTTTAAAAAGTGACCCGTGTCAATTTTTTGACTATAAATTACAAATACGATCAAAAACAGACAACACAAACGCGCAGAAATTGACACGATGTGACAGGAGAGAGGCATGTCAGCAATCGCATTTATCGGTTTAGGGCAGATGGGCGCGCCAATGGCGAAGAATCTGTTAAAGCAAGGCCACCAGCTTAACGTGTTTGACGTGAACCCGCAGGCGGTTCAGGCGCTGGTGGAGAGCGGCGCACGGGCTGCGGCTACGCCCGCTCAGGCCGCAACGGATGCCGAATTCGTCATCACCATGCTGCCAAACGGCGACCTGGTGCGCAGCGTGCTGTTCGGCGAGCACGGCGTGTGCGAAGGGTTATCCCGCGACGCGCAGGTGATTGATATGTCCACCATCCACCCGCTGCAAACCGACGCGCTGATCCGCGACATGGCTGAGCGCGGCTTCAGCCTGATGGACGTGCCCGTGGGACGCACGTCTGACCATGCCATCGCCGGCACGCTGCTTCTGCTGGCGGGCGGCACCGCGCAGCAGGTGGAACGCGCCACCCCCGTCTTAATGGCAATGGGCAGTGAGCTGATTAACGCCGGCGGGCCAGGCATGGGCATCCGCGTGAAGCTCATCAACAACTACATGAGCATCGCCCTGAACGCGCTTTCCGCCGAGGCGGCGGTGCTGTGTGAAGCGCTTGGCCTCTCCTTTGACGTGGCGCTGAAGGTGATGAACGGCACGCCGGCGGGTAAAGGCCACTTCACCACCTCATGGCCGAACAAGGTACTGAAAGGCGATCTTTCCCCAGCCTTCATGATCGACCTTGCGCATAAAGATCTGGGGATCGCCCTGGACGTGGCTAACCAGCTCCACGTTCCGATGCCGCTGGGCGCGGCGTCCCGCGAAGTTTACAACCAGGCACGCGCCGCCGGGCGCGGGCGCGAAGACTGGACAGCCATTCTAGAACAGGTTCGCGCATCTGCCGGGCTGAAAAAATCACACTGATACGAAAGGACTGAGGAATGACGATGTACACCCTGAAAGATATCACCCGACCTTCCGGCGGTTTTGCAATGCTGGCCGTGGATCAGCGCGAAGCGATGCGCCTGATGTTTGCCGCCGCAGGCGCACCGGTGCCGGTAACCGACCAGCACCTGACGGATTTTAAGGTCAACGCGGCGAAGATTCTGTCGCCGTACGCCTCTGCCATTCTCGTCGACCAGCAGTTCTGCTATCGCCAGATTGTGGAGCAGCAGGCCGTAGCCAACAGCTGCGCGATGATTGTGGCGGCCGACGAGTTTATTCCGGGGAACGGTATTCCGGTCGACAGCGTGGTGATCGACAAAAGCATCGACGCCCAGGCGGTCAAACGCGACGGCGGCAAGGCGCTCAAGCTGCTGGTGCTGTGGCGCAGCGATGAAGATCCGCAGCAGCGCCTGGAGATGGTGAAAGCGTTCAATACGCTGTGCCACGACAACGGGCTGCTGAGCATTATCGAGCCGGTGGTGCGTCCGCCGCGTCGCGGAGCCGAATTTAACCGCGAACAGGCGATTATCGATGCGGCTAAAGAGCTGGGCGACAGCGGGGCCGACCTCTACAAGGTGGAGATGCCGCTGTTTGGTAAGGGCACGCAGCAGGAACTGCTGGCGGCCTCGCAGAAGCTGAACGAGAACATCGCCATGCCGTGGGTGATCCTCTCCTCCGGCGTGGACGATAAGCTGTTCCCGCGCGCCGTGAGCGTGGCGATGCAGGCAGGGGCATCGGGCTTTTTAGCCGGTCGCGCCGTCTGGTCCTCGGTGATTGGCCTGCCGGATACCGAGCTGATGCTGCGTGATATTTCCGTACCAAAACTTCAGCGTCTGGGTGAGATCGTCGACGAAATGATGGCTCGCCGTTAAGAAAGGACCCGAACATGAAATGGTTTAACACCCTGAGCCACAACCGCTGGCTCGAACAAGAGACCGACCGCATTCTCGATTTCGGCAAAAACGCCGCCGTACCGACCGGCTTTGGCTGGCTGGGCAATAACGGGCAAGTTCGCAGCGATATGGGCACCCATCTTTGGATCACCGCCCGCATGCTGCACGTGTACGCGGTGGCGGCGAACATGGGCCGTCCCGGCGCGTATGCCCTGGTTGAGCACGGCATTAACGCCCTCAACGGTCCGCTGCGCGACAAGCAGCACGGCGGCTGGTACGCCTGCGTAAACGATGAAGGCGTCGTTGACGCCTCCAAGCAGGGCTATCAGCACTTTTTCGTCCTGCTGGGCGCGGCGAGCGCCGTCACCACCGGCCACCCGCAGGCACGCAAGCTGCTGGACGATGCCATCGAGGTGATTGAGCGCTACTTCTGGAGCGAACAGGAGCAAATGTGCCTCGAGTCCTGGGATGAAGCCTTCAGCAAAACGGAAGATTACCGCGGCGGTAACGCCAACATGCACGCCGTGGAAGCCTTCCTGATTGTCTATGACGTAACCCACGACCGGAAATGGCTCGACCGCGCCCTGCGCATCGCCTCGGTGATTATTCACGACGTGGCGCGCAAAGGTGAGTATCGCGTTAACGAGCATTTCGACACCGACTGGAACCCGATCCGCGATTACAACATCGATAACCCTGCTCACCGCTTCCGCGCCTACGGCGGCACGCCGGGACACTGGATTGAGTGGGGCCGCCTGATGCTGCACCTGCGCGCCGCGCTGGAAGCGCGCTTTGAAACCCCGCCGGAGTGGCTGCTGGAAGATGCGAAAGGCCTGTTCCACGCCACCATCCGCGACGCCTGGGCACCCGACGGCGCCGACGGGTTTGTCTATTCCGTGGGCTGGGACGGCAAGCCTATCGTCCGCGAACGCGTGCGCTGGCCAATCGTCGAGGCGATGGGCACGGCCTATGCCCTCTATACCGTGACCGGCGAAGCGCAGTACGAAGCCTGGTATCAGAAGTGGTGGGATTACTGCATCAAGTACCTGATGGATTACGAAAACGGTTCCTGGTGGCAGGAGCTGGACACCAATAACGAAGTGACCACCAAAGTCTGGGACGGCAAGCAGGATATTTACCATCTGCTGCACTGCCTGGTGATCCCCCGCCTGCCGCTGGCGCCGGGCTTAGCGCCTGCCGTCGCCGCCGGATTGCTGGACAGCCAGGCCAAATAATAAAGACGGAGTTTTTATGCGTACCCTACACAATATTGACCTGAAAAATAACGAACGTGGCTTCACCCTGCGCTGGCAGGATCGCCTGATTTTGTCCCACTCCGAAGAAGCGCCTTGCCTGTGGATCGGCGCAGGCGAAGCCGATATCGAGATGTTTCGCGGCAATTTCAGCATTAAAGACAAGCTCAACGAAAAGATTGCCCTGACGGACGCGACCGTCTCGCAGCAAAGCGCGGGCTGGGCCATCCGCTTTACACGCGGCGATGCGGTGAGCGCGACGCTGCTGGTGGGCGTGGATGCGGAAGGCCGTCTGGAGCTGAAGCTGAAAAATGATGCCGCCAGCCATAACCGCATCTGGCTGCGGCTGGCGGCGCAGCCGGAAGATCATATCTACGGCTGCGGCGAGCAGTTCTCGTATTTCGATCTGCGCGGCAAGCCGTTCCCGCTTTGGACCAGCGAGCAGGGCGTGGGGCGCAACAAGCAGACCTACGTCACCTGGCAGGCCGACTGCAAAGAGAACGCGGGTGGTGACTACTACTGGACCTTCTTCCCGCAGCCTACCTTCGTGAGCACCCAGAAGTACTACTGCCACGTGGATAACAGCTGCTACATGAACTTTGACTTCAGCGCACCGGACTTCCACGAGCTGGCGTTCTGGGAAGATAACGCCACGCTGCGCTTCGAATGTGCGGAAACCTACGTCGATCTGCTGGAAAAACTGACCGGCCTGCTGGGACGTCAGCCGGAGCTGCCGGACTGGGTGTACGACGGCGTGACGCTGGGCATTCAGGGCGGCACCGAGGTGTGCCAGCAGAAGCTCGACGCTATGCGCGAGGGCGGCGTGAAGGTGAACGGCATCTGGGCGCAGGACTGGTCCGGCATCCGCATGACCTCCTTCGGCAAACGCGTGATGTGGAACTGGAAGTGGAACAGCGAGCTCTATCCGCAACTTGACGAGCAGATCGGGCAGTGGAAGCAGGAGGGCGTACAATTCCTCTCCTATATCAACCCGTACGTCGCCAGCGATAAAGATCTCTGCGAAGAGGCGGCGAAACGCGGCTATCTGACCAAAAACGCCAACGGCGAGGACTACCACGTTGAATTCGGCGAGTTCTACGCGGGCGTTATCGACCTGACCAACCCGGAAGCCTACGGCTGGTACAAAGAGGTCATTAAAAAGAACCTGATCGAACTGGGCTGCGGCGGCTGGATGGCCGATTTCGGGGAATATCTGCCGACCGATACCTTCCTGCACAACGGCGTGAGCGCGGAGATCATGCATAACGCCTGGCCTGCCCTTTGGGCGAAATGTAACTACGAGGCGCTCCAGGAGACCGGCAAGCTCGGGGAGATCCTGTTCTTCATGCGCGCGGGCTACACCGGCAGCCAGAAGCACTCGGTGATGATGTGGGCGGGGGATCAGAACGTTGACTGGAGCCTGGACGACGGTCTGGCGTCCGTCATCCCTGCGGCGCTGTCGCTGGCGATGACCGGGCACGGCCTGCACCACAGCGACATCGGCGGCTACACCACCCTGTTCGAGATGAAGCGCAGCAAGGAGCTGCTGCTGCGCTGGTGCGACTTCAGCGCCTTTACGCCGATGATGCGTACCCACGAGGGCAACCGCCCTGGCGACAACTGGCAGTTCGACGGCGATGCGGAAACCATCGCGCACTTCGCGCGCATGACCACCGTGTTCACCACCCTGAAGCCGTACATCAAAGCTGCGGTTGCGCAGAACGCGAAAAGCGGCCTGCCGGTGATGCGTCCGCTGTTCCTGCACTATGAGGACGACGCGCGCGCCTACACGCTGAAATACCAGTACCTGTTTGGCCGCGATCTGCTGGTGGCACCGGTTCATGAAGAGGGCCGCCGGGACTGGTCGCTCTATCTGCCGCAGGACAGCTGGGTCAATGCGTGGACAGGGGACATCTGCCAGGGCGGTGACGTGACCGTTGATGCCCCGATTGGCAAACCGCCGGTCTTCTATCGCCAGCACAGCGAATGGGCAGATCTGTTTAGCACCTTACGTGATATCTGATAAGGCTCGCCCGCAGGGAAACCTGCGGGCAGACGGAGAACAATAATGAGTCAACATACTTCCGATCCGGCAACCCTACGCCTGCCGTTTAAAGAAAAACTCGCCTACGGGATGGGCGATCTCGGCTCAAACATCCTGCTGGATATCGGCACGCTCTATTTGCTGAAGTTTTACACCGACGTGCTGGGGCTGCCCGGCACCTACGGCGGGATCATCTTCCTGATTGCGAAGTTTTTTACCGCCTTCACCGATATGGGCACCGGTATCATGCTCGACTCCCGGCGCAAGATTGGCCCGAAAGGGAAATTCCGCCCGTTCGTGCTGTATGCCGCCTTCCCGGTGACCTTACTGGCAATTGCCAACTTCGTCGGTACGCCATTTGAGATGACCGGCAAAACGGTGATAGCAACGGTGCTGTTCATGCTGTACGGCCTGTTCTTCAGCATGATGAACTGCTCTTACGGCGCGATGGTGCCCGCCATCACCAAAAACCCGGACGAGCGCGCCTCGCTGGCGGCCTGGCGTCAGGGCGGCGCCACGCTCGGCCTGCTGCTCTGTACGGTGGGCTTTGTCCCGGTGATGAACCTGATTGAGGGTAACGACCAGCTTGGCTACATATTTGCCGCCACTCTCTTCTCGCTGTTCGGGCTGTTCTTTATGTGGTGGTGCTATAAGGGCGTCACCGAGCGTTACGTCGAGACGCAGCCCGCTAACCCGGCGCAAAAGCCGGGGCTGCTGCAGTCGTTTCGCGCCATTGCCGGGAACCGTCCGTTGTTTATCCTGTGCATCGCGAACCTGTGCACGCTGGGCGCGTTTAACGTCAAACTCGCTATTCAGGTCTACTACACGCAGTACGTGCTGAACGACCCGATCCTGCTGTCGTACATGGGCTTCTTCAGCATGGGCTGTATTTTTATCGGCGTCTTTATGATGCCGGGCGCGGTGCGGCGCTTCGGCAAGAAAAAGGTCTACATCAGCGGGCTGATGATCTGGGTGGCGGGCGATCTGCTCAACTACTTCTTCGGCGGCGGCTCGGTGAGCTTTGTGGCGTTCTCCTGCCTGGCGTTCTTCGGCTCCGCGTTCGTGAACAGTCTGAACTGGGCGCTGGTGTCCGATACCGTGGAATACGGCGAGTGGCGCACCGGCGTGCGCTCCGAAGGGACGGTCTACACCGGCTTTACCTTCTTCAGGAAGGTATCCCAGGCGCTGGCCGGCTTCTTCCCGGGGATCATGCTCACCCAGATCGGCTACGTGCCGAACGTGGTGCAGTCCGCCGGGACGGTTGAAGGGCTGCGGCAGCTGATATTTATCTACCCGAGCCTGCTGGCGGTCATCACCATCGTGGCGATGGGCTGCTTCTACAACCTCAACGAGAAGATGTATGTGCGCATCGTGGAAGAGATCGAACTGCGCAAACGTACGGCCTAAATGACGTGATAGAGCGCCCTGCGGGGCGCTCTGAGGATCGACCATGACACACAATACTGATCCGTTAACCCTGAAATTGAGCCTGCGAGAGAAGTGCGCCTACGGGATGGGCGATTTTGGCTCGAACCTGATGCTGTGTATTGGCACGCTATACCTGCTGAAGTTTTACACCGATGAACTGGGGATGCCCGCGTTTTACGGCGGCATTATTTTCCTGGTGGCGAAGTTTTTTACCGCGTTTACCGACATGCTGACCGGGGTGCTGCTCGACTCCCGGCGTAATATCGGCGCGCGGGGGAAATTCCGGCCGTTTATTCTTTACGCCTCCGTCCCGGTGGCGCTGGTCGCGACGGCGCAGTTTATGGCCAACGACTTTAGCCTGACGGTGAAAACGGCGCTCGCCACCGTGCTCTTCATGATGTTTGGGCTCTGCTACAGCCTGATGAACTGCGCCTACGGTGCGATGGTGCCGGCCATCACCAAAAACCCGAACGAGCGCGCGCAGCTGGCGGCGTGGCGACAGGGCGGCGCTACGGTGGGGCTGTTGCTCTGCACCGTCGGCTTTATGCCCATTCAGGCGCTGTTCGTCCACCAGCCCTCCCTAGGCTATCTGGTGGCTGCGCTGGTGTTCGTCACCGGCGGCCTGTTCTGCATGTGGTGGTGCTACAGCGGGGTGAAAGAGCGCTATGTCGAGATAACGCCCGATCACCATAAGCCCGGAATTCTGAAATCGTTCTGCGCGATTTTTCGCAATCCGCCGCTGCTGGTGCTGTGCATTGCCAACCTGTGTACTCTCGCCGCGTTCAACATCAAGCTGGCGATTCAGGTCTATTACACCCAGTACGTGCTGAACGATCTGCATCTGCTGTCGTGGATGGGCTTTTTCAGCATGGGCTGCATTCTGATTGGCGTGTTTCTGGTGCCCGGCGCGGTGAAGCGCTTTGGCAAGAAGCCCGTCTATCTGGGCGGGCTGGCGCTGTGGGCGGTGGGCGACGTGCTGAACTTCTTCTGGGGAACCAGCTCCCTGCTGTTCGTGCTCTTTTCCTGCATGGCCTTTTTCGGCACCGCGTTTGTGAACAGCCTGAACTGGGCGCTGGTGTCGGATACCGTTGATTACGGCGAGTGGAAAACCGGCATTCGCGCCGAGGGATCGGTTTACACCGGTTACACCTTCTCGCGCAAAATCTCCGCCGCTCTCGCCGGCTTCCTGCCCGGCATCATGCTGACCCAGATCGGCTACGTTCCTCACGCCGTGCAGAGCACGGGCACGCTGCTGGGTTTGCGTCAGCTTATTTTCCTCTGGCCGTGCGGCCTGGCAATCGTCGCCGCCGTGACCATGGGGCTGTTTTATAAACTCAACGAAGCGCGCTTCGCCTTTATTATCGAGGAGATTGGAAAACGGAAAAAACAGTCAGCGAATACCCCCGAGATAACACCCAACAATAAAGCGTCAGCAGTCACTTTATAACAATAAATTCGGCCCGTATTTCCTTCCTGTTCATCAGGAGGGAGGCCTTTCTGTACCTGATACATGGACAAATTATGAAAAGAATCATCACTGTACTGATCGTGTCGTCTGTGTCCTGCCCGGTATTCGCCGGGGCCTATGTCGAAACCCGTGAAGCCTACAACACGGCCTCTGAGCTGCACGAAGTGATCCTGCGTGCCGGTTATAACTTCGATATGGGCGCGGGGTTGATGTTCACCAACGCCTACAACGTGGGGAGGTGGGATGAGCTCAAGCACAGCTATAACGAAATAGAGGGGTGGTATCCGCTCTTTAAACCGACGGACAAACTCACCTTCCAGCCGGGCGGGTTGATCAACGACAGCAGCGCCGGTTCGGGTGGCGCGGTTTATTTAGATACCAACTATAAATTCACGGACGGGTTTAATCTGACGTTCCGCTATCGCTATAACCATAACAATTACGATACGCCGGACTATAACGGACAGATGGATAAGAACGACACGCACGAATTCGCCAACTACTGGAATTTCAAGGTGACGGATGCGTTTTTCTATACCTTTGAGCCGCACTTTTTCCAGCGGATAAATGATTACCACAGCAAAAATGGCAAAGACCATCACTGGGAAATTACCAACAAGTTCAGCTACAGGATCGACAGAAACTGGCTGCCGTACCTCGAGCTTCAGTGGCTGGACCGATGGAATGATTACAACCGCGAGCAGTACAGGATCCGCCTGGGGTTACGTTATTCGTTCTAATAAAAAAGCCGCTGATTTCTCAGCGGCTTTTTTTACTACGGATTGACCGTATTAGTCTTCTTTCGCACCGCGCATAGCACGTTTACGATCGTTCTCGGTCAGGTGACGTTTACGGATACGAATTGACTGTGGAGTCACTTCTACCAGTTCGTCATCATCAATGAACTCCAGAGCCTGCTCCAGGGTCATCTTGATCGGTGGAACCAGAACCGTTGCTTCGTCAGTACCGGACGCACGCATGTTGGTCAGCTTCTTACCGGTCAGGCAGTTTACCGTCAGGTCGTTAGAACGGCTGTGAATACCGATGATCTGGCCTTCGTAAACTTCAGCACCGTGACCCAGGAACAGCTTACCGCGATCCTGCAGACCGAACAGCGCAAACGCAACCGCTTTACCCTGACCGTTGGAGATCAGTACGCCGTTGTTACGCTGGCCCACTTCGCCCGGACGAACGTCGTCGTAGTGGCTGAAGGTGGAGTACAGCAGGCCGGTACCGGAGGTCATGGTCATGAACTCAGAACGGAAGCCGATCAGGCCACGGCTTGGGATCACGTAGTCGAGACGTACGCGGCCTTTGCCATCTGGATTCATGTTTTTCAGGTCGCCTTTACGCTCGCCCAGTGCCTGCATCACAGAACCCTGGTGCTGCTCTTCTACGTCCAGCGTTACGTTTTCGAACGGCTCTTGTTTACGGCCATCGATTTCACGGAAGATTACTTTCGGACGGGAAACCGCCATCTCGAAACCTTCACGACGCATGTTTTCGATCAGAACAGACAGGTGCAGTTCACCACGACCAGAAACGCGGAATGCATCAGCGTCTTCGGTTTCTTCAACGCGCAGCGCAACGTTGTGCACCAGCTCTTTGTTCAGACGGTCAAGGATCTGACGAGAGGTAACGAACTTACCTTCTTTACCACAGAACGGAGAGGTGTTGACGTTGAAGAACATGGATACGGTTGGTTCATCAACGGACAGGGCTGGCAGCGCTTCGACTTTCTGCGGATCGCAGATGGTGTCGGAGATGTTCAGTTCACCCAGACCGGTGATCGCGATGATGTCGCCCGCTTCAGCGATGTCGCTCTCGATACGCTCAAGACCCAGGTGAGTCAGGACTTTACCGACTTTACCGTTACGGGTTTTGCCTTCGCTATCGATGATAGTGACCTGCTGGTTAGGCTTCACTTTACCGCGCTTGATACGGCCAATGCCGATTACGCCAACGTAGTTGTTGTAGTCGAGCTGGGAGATCTGCATCTGCAGGGTGCCTTCCAGGTCAACGTTTGGCGCAGGAACACGGTCAACAATCGCCTGATACAGCGGGGTCATGTCTTCAGCCATGTCTTCGTGGTCCAGACCTGCGATACCGTTCAGCGCAGAGGCGTAAACGATAGGGAAGTCCAGCTGCTCGTCGGTCGCGTCGAGGTTAACGAACAGGTCGAAGACCTGGTCAACAACCCAGTCAGGACGCGCGCCAGGGCGGTCAACTTTGTTGATAACAACGATTGGCTTCAGACCATGGGCAAAAGCTTTTTTGGTCACGAAGCGCGTCTGTGGCATTGGGCCATCCATTGCGTCAACGACCAGCAGAACGGAGTCTACCATGGACATTACACGTTCAACTTCACCACCGAAGTCGGCGTGCCCTGGGGTATCAACGATGTTGATACGGTAGTCATTCCATTTAATCGCGGTGTTTTTCGCGAGGATGGTAATCCCACGCTCTTTCTCCAAATCGTTGGAGTCCATCACGCGTTCTTGGGTTTCGGCACGCGCATCAAACGTACCGGATTGCTGCAGCAGCTTATCAACCAGGGTAGTTTTACCATGGTCAACGTGCGCGATGATGGCGATGTTACGCAAATTTTCGATCACAACTTTGCCTCAGGCATTTAGAAATAGCGCGTTATTGTACACGGATTAATCGCACTACAAAACAGGATCACAAACATCCCCCGCAAACAAGTATTGCAGAGATGCTTTGTGATCGCTTTCACGGAGCGGTAAAAGGGCACTTTAACGTAAATTGCACCAATATGGTGCTTAATGTTCACATTGAAGCACTATACTGGTGCAACAAATCCATCATGGTGCAGCCCTTTTGCACTATGGTGCGCATGATAACGCCTTTTTGGGGTGTTTTAAAAGTTGGCACAGATTTCGCTTTATAAAAAATACATGGCAACAGCCAGTACCAACAGAAATTGAAGACCTCGTTACCACGACGACAATGACCAATCTGGAGAGTTAAGTATGTCCGCTGAACACGTTTTGACGATGCTGAACGAACATGAAGTGAAGTTTGTTGATCTGCGCTTCACCGATACCAAAGGTAAAGAACAGCACGTCACAATCCCTGCTCATCAGGTGAACGCCGAATTCTTTGAAGAAGGCAAAATGTTTGACGGCTCCTCCATTGGTGGCTGGAAAGGCATTAACGAATCCGACATGGTTCTGATGCCAGACGCAACCACAGCGGTCATTGATCCGTTCTTTGAAGAACCAACTCTGATCATTCGCTGCGACATCCTCGAGCCAGGCACGCTGCAGGGCTACGACCGCGACCCACGTTCTATCGCTAAACGCGCTGAAGAGTACCTGCGTTCCACCGGCATCGCGGACACCGTTCTGTTCGGGCCAGAGCCAGAGTTCTTCCTGTTCGACGACATCCGCTTCGGTGCCTCTATTTCTGGCTCCCACGTGGCTATCGACGACATCGAAGGCGCATGGAACTCTTCCACCAAATACGAAGGTGGTAACAAAGGTCACCGTCCTGGTGTGAAAGGCGGTTACTTCCCGGTTCCTCCGGTCGACTCTGCGCAGGACATTCGTTCCACCATGTGTCTGGTGATGGAAGAGATGGGCCTGGTTGTTGAAGCGCACCACCACGAAGTGGCGACTGCGGGTCAGAACGAAGTGGCAACCCGCTTCAACACCATGACCAAAAAAGCGGACGAAATTCAGATCTACAAATACGTTGTGCACAACGTTGCGCACCGTTTCGGTAAAACCGCGACCTTCATGCCAAAACCAATGTTTGGCGACAACGGTTCCGGTATGCACTGCCACATGTCTCTGTCCAAGAACGGTACCAACCTGTTCTCTGGCGACAAATATGCCGGTCTGTCTGAGCAGGCGCTGTATTACATCGGTGGTGTTATCAAACACGCTAAAGCGATCAACGCCCTGGCGAACCCAACCACTAACTCCTACAAGCGTCTGGTCCCGGGCTACGAAGCGCCAGTCATGCTGGCCTACTCTGCGCGTAACCGTTCTGCTTCCATCCGTATCCCGGTGGTGGCGTCTCCGAAAGCGCGTCGTATCGAAGTGCGCTTCCCGGACCCAGCGGCTAACCCATACCTGTGCTTCGCTGCGCTGCTGATGGCCGGTCTGGACGGTATCAAGAACAAGATCCACCCAGGCGAAGCGATGGACAAAAACCTGTACGACCTGCCGCCAGAAGAAGCGAAAGAGATCCCACAGGTTGCTGGCTCTCTGGAAGAAGCCCTGCAGGCGCTGGATGCAGACCGCGAGTTCCTGACTGCGGGTGGCGTATTCACTGACGACGCTATCGATGCTTACATCGCCCTGCGTACTGAAGAGAACGACCGCGTGCGTATGACTCCGCATCCGGTTGAGTTCGAACTGTACTACAGCGTTTAATTTAGTTGTTTTACCCGGCGTCAAAAGCGCCGGGGGTAGTTGCCGTGGAAACTTTTAGCCCATCTCCGGATGGGCTTTTTTCTCCACCAACAACCTGATCTCACGCGCTTTTTACGCTGAAACCGCTATACTGCACTAAAACAGTGCAACGACTCCAGGAGACTGCTGAATGGCAACTGGCACGCTGCCCGATGCTGGGCAGATCCTCAATTCTTTGATTAACAGCATCCTGCTGGTCGACGACGAACTGGCCGTCCATTACGCCAACCCGGCGGCTCAACAGCTGCTCGCCCAGAGTTCACGCAAACTGTTTGGCACCCCGCTTCCTGAGTTGTTGAGCTATTTCTCGCTGAATATTGGCCTGATGCAGGAAAGTTTGCAGGCCGGTCAGGGGTTCACCGATAACGAAGTCACGCTGGTGATCGACGGGCGCTCACATATTCTTTCCCTTACCGCGCAACGTTTGCCGGAAGGACTGATCCTGCTGGAAATGGCGCCGATGGATAATCAGCGTCGCCTGAGCCAGGAGCAGCTTCAGCATGCGCAGCAAATTGCCGCCCGTGACCTGGTGCGCGGTCTGGCGCATGAAATCAAAAACCCGCTGGGTGGGTTACGCGGCGCGGCGCAGCTTCTGACCAAGGCGCTGCCCGATCCCGCGCTGGCGGAGTACACCAACGTCATCATTGAGCAGGCGGACCGCCTGCGTAACCTGGTCGATCGCCTGCTCGGGCCGCAGCAGCCGGGTATGCACGTTTCAGAAAGCATTCATAAAGTCGCTGAAAGGGTGGTGAAGCTCGTCTCCATGGAGCTGCCGGAGAACGTCACGCTGGTGCGTGATTACGACCCAAGCCTGCCGGAACTGGCGCATGACCCGGACCAGATTGAGCAGGTTCTGCTGAATATTGTGCGCAATGCCCTGCAGGCGCTGGGGCCGGAAGGCGGCGAGATTATTTTACGCACCCGCACCGCCTTCCAGCTTACGCTGCACGGCGTGCGCTATCGTCTGGCGGCACGCATCGACGTTGAGGATAACGGGCCTGGCATTCCTTCTCATCTGCAGGACACCCTGTTCTACCCAATGGTAAGCGGGCGCGAAGGCGGTACGGGACTGGGCTTATCTATCGCCCGCAGCTTGATCGATCAGCACTCCGGAAAAATTGAATTTACCAGTTGGCCGGGACATACCGAGTTTTCGGTTTTCCTGCCGATTAAAAAATAAAGGTGACGTTTATGCAACGAGGGATAGTCTGGGTAGTCGATGACGATAGCTCCATCCGTTGGGTGCTTGAACGCGCGCTCACAGGGGCAGGTTTAAGCTGCACGACGTTTGAGAGCGGCAGCGAGGTGCTCGACGCACTCACCACCAAAACGCCGGACGTTCTGCTGTCGGATATTCGCATGCCGGGCATGGACGGGCTGGCGCTGTTAAAGCAGATCAAACAGCGCCATCCTATGCTTCCGGTCATCATAATGACGGCTCATTCCGACCTGGATGCCGCGGTGAGCGCCTATCAGCAAGGGGCGTTCGATTACCTGCCCAAACCGTTTGATATCGACGAAGCGGTGGCGCTGGTTGAGCGCGCGATTAGCCACTACCAGGAGCAACAACAGCCGCGCCACGCACCCGATTTTGGGCCAACCACCGACATCATCGGCGAAGCGCCGGCGATGCAGGACGTGTTTCGCATTATTGGCCGTCTGTCCCGCTCGTCCATCAGCGTGTTGATTAACGGGGAATCGGGTACAGGTAAAGAGCTGGTGGCGCATGCGTTACATCGCCACAGCCCGCGGGCAAAAGCGCCGTTTATCGCCCTCAATATGGCGGCGATCCCGAAGGATTTGATTGAGTCCGAGCTGTTCGGCCACGAAAAAGGGGCGTTTACCGGCGCGAATACCATTCGCCAGGGGCGCTTTGAGCAGGCTGACGGCGGCACGCTGTTCCTGGACGAGATCGGCGATATGCCGCTGGACGTTCAAACTCGCCTGCTGCGCGTGCTAGCCGACGGGCAGTTTTACCGCGTGGGCGGCTATGCGCCGGTGAAGGTGGACGTGCGCATTATCGCCGCAACGCACCAGAACCTGGAGCTGCGCGTGCAGGAGGGCAAATTCCGTGAGGATTTATTCCATCGCCTGAACGTGATCCGCGTCCACCTGCCGCCGCTGCGCGAGCGTCGGGAAGATATCCCGCGCCTGGCGCGTCATTTCCTGCAGGTGGCGGCCCGCGAGCTGGGCGTGGAAGCCAAGCAGCTTCATCCGGAAACCGATGCCGCGCTCACCCGTCTGGCGTGGCCGGGCAACGTACGCCAGCTGGAAAACACCTGCCGCTGGCTGACCGTGATGGCCGCCGGCCAGGAAGTGTTGATTCAGGATCTCCCTGCCGAACTGTTTGAGGCCACCGCGCCCGAAAGCAGCACCGGGCACGCGCTGCCGGACAGCTGGGCAACGCTGCTGGCGCAGTGGGCCGACCGCGCGCTGCGTTCCGGTCATCAAAACCTGCTGTCTGAGGCTCAGCCAGAGATGGAGCGTACGCTATTGACCACCGCGCTTCGTCATACGCAGGGCCATAAGCAAGAAGCCGCGCGCCTGCTGGGATGGGGACGTAATACCCTGACGCGCAAGCTGAAAGAGCTGGGAATGGAGTGATCGTACGCCGCTGTGTAAAGGTTATTAATTGAGCGCAAATTGCCGTTATTTTGCGCTTTACTGTTCCGATGAGTTTTGTATGATCGTGCCCGGAAATTGGGGGAACCATCATGCTGGAATCATTAGTGACTTTACTGTCGAGCGGAGCAGCTGAAAGCCACACGCCGCAAACCGCTGTTGCTGCGGTATTATGTGCGGCGCTGGTTGGGCTGTTTAGCTAGCAGGTTGAAATGTAAAAGCCGGGTAGCGGCTTCGCCTTACCCGGCTTTGCGCCTTAAATCACCCGTGAAAACTGCTGCATACGCGCCTTCTGGCGCAGATACGCGTCAAAGCACATGCAGATATTACGGATCAACAGACGCCCTTTCGGCGTGACCTCAATCGCGTTTTCCGACACATCCACCAGCCCGTCTTTCGCCAGCGGCGCAATCAACTTCAGGTCTTCCGCAAAATATTCGCTGAATGTCAGAACCCACTGTGCTTCCATGTCGCTAAAGTCGAGACGGAAGTTGCAGATAAGCGCCTTAATCACATCACGACGAATGCAGTCGTCACGGGTCAGCGCGATGCCGCGCCATAGCGCGTTGCCGGTTGCATCAACCTGCTGGTAGTAGAGCTTCAGCTCTTTCTGGTTCTGCGCGTAGCAGTCACCGATCATGCTGATGGCGGAGACACCCATGCCGAGCAGATCGGTATCGCCCTGAGTGGTGTAACCCTGGAAGTTGCGGTGCAGAACGCCTTCGCGCTGGGCAATCGCCAGCTCGTCATCCGGACGGGCAAAGTGATCCATGCCGATAAATTGATAGCCGCTCTCGGTCAGAGAGGTGATAGTTTCCTGCAGGATATCCAGCTTCTGCTGGGCAGAAGGCAGATCGGCATCTTTGATTTTGCGCTGGGCGGCAAATAGCGTCGGCAGGTGCGCATAGTTAAAGACGCTCAGGCGGTCTGGGCTAAGTTCAGCCACGCGCTTCAGCGTGAAGGCGAAGCTCTCCGGCGTCTGCTTTGGCAGGCCGTAAATCAGGTCGATGTTGGTCGAGGTAAAGCCGATATCACGCGCGTGGTTGAGTAAGGCGAAGATAAATTCCTCGTCCTGCTCGCGGTTGACCAGACGCTGCACCTCTTTATTGAAATCCTGCACGCCCATGCTCAGACGATTAAAGCCTTCGGCGCGTAAGTGATCCAGTACATCCAGCTCAATTTCACGCGGATCGACTTCGATCGAGATTTCAGCGTCGTCGTTAAAATTGAAATTTCCGCGCAGCAGCGTCATCAGGCGGCTTATTTGCGCCTTATTGAGATACGTTGGCGTGCCGCCCCCCCAGTGAAGCTGGCTGACGTAACGACCTTTAAAAAGCGGCGCGCGGTGCACAATTTCCTGTTCGAGCGCATCGAGGTATTGGTCGGCTTTATGCTGCTGACGGGTCACGATTTTATTGCAGCCGCAGAAGTAGCAGAGCTTGTGGCAGAACGGAATATGGACGTAGAGCGACAGCGGACGCTCTGGATAGCGCGCGACGGCCTGCTGAAAATCCTCCTCGCCGAAGGCATCGGAGAACTCCAGCGCGGTGGGGTATGAGGTATAACGCGGCCCGGAATAGTTATACTTCTGGATTAGGGCCAAATCCCAGTCGATAGTTGGTGCTGACATGCTCACTCCTTCCGTTGGTGTCGCGTTCGTATACGGCGGCCCGTTCTGGCCCCATCGCGGGCCATCATTCGGGTGCGCAGCCACTTCTGTCGCCGCGACAACCGCCGTAGTTTAACGAATAACCACACCAGATAACATATAACCGGAAGGGTTATAAGCAGGACTATCGTGCCTGCCGGGTGCAAATGTTAGTTTCCACCTTTCAGAAGACGCATCATATCTTCCTGCTTTTCTTCTTCCTCTTCGTCGTCTTCGTCATCGTAAGACAGACCCAGCTTCTGCATTAGCTCATCAATGCGGTCCAGTTTGGCATCTACCCATGACTGCTCTTCGGCGGTCAGGGTTTCACCCTCTTCAAGACGTTCCAGCAGCGCGTCCAGGCGCTCATCGTTCTCCAGCATATCCAGCTCAGCCTGCGGTGAAAGCATAGGTTTCTCGCTCTTTGGTTTGTGCTGCTTAGTGACCGGGGTGTCTGTCACGCCCAGTGGAATGGGAGTTTTACTGCCGATACGAGGGTCTTTCTGCTGTTTGCCTTTTGCAGAGGCGCCCGCTGCACCAACGCCGTTGGCACGGCTACCCGCAGCATGACCGCGATGTTTTTTGTCGCGTTTGCGATCGCGCGCTTCCTGGTTCAGTTCTTCGCGCGTTTTGCGGCGTGCTTTTGCAGGGCGTTTCGCGCCCGCAGCGGAGGTTGGTTTTTTCATGATGTTTTATCTTAAAGTCGTTTTCTTCAGTATAGAATTGCGGCGAAATCTAGCAGAAAGCAAGCAAAGAAAAAAGGCGACAGAGCAATCTGTCGCCTTTTTTCCTGACTCACAACCCTTAACGGGTCAGACATTCCATGTTTACCAACAACACACCCTGTTTATCCTTTGGCTGATACCGTCCGTGTATGGTTCCATTTCCTGTTAAAACGCCTCCAGGCGCTGGTCGTCCTGACTATCCTGCGTCTTCGCCTCCTGGCGCTCCTGACCCTAATCCTTAAGTCGATTTCCTGTTGGCTTCCTCGCCTTGCCGCATACTTTACCTTGTTCCGTTAAACTAACAAGCAACGAAACGGTACAAATACGGATTTTCAGATAATTACCTGGAAATAAGATTATGATTTAAAACAGTTTGCATTTTTTGACGCCTGCGAATTCTCTGAAATCTCCCTTAGCAACATTAGCCGATCTCTTACAGCCGTTTGGGCATTCGCCTGCAAGCCTCGTGCAATGAGAAAAGCCTTTTGCCCGCATTCGGGTATAATCCCTCCAGATTACGATTTTTGGAGACGACCACGTGACTACCTGGAACTACCAACAGACGCATTTTGTCACCAGTGCGCCCGATATTCGCCACCTGCCTTCTGATACCGGTATTGAAGTGGCATTTGCTGGCCGCTCCAATGCGGGGAAATCCAGCGCCCTGAATACGCTGACCAATCAGAAGAACCTGGCGCGTACCTCAAAAACACCTGGCCGTACCCAGCTGATTAACCTCTTTGAAGTGGCTGAAGGCAAACGCCTCGTAGACTTGCCGGGATACGGTTATGCGCAGGTGCCTGAAGAGATGAAGATCAAGTGGCAGCGTGCGCTGGGCGAATACCTGGAAAAACGCCTGTGCCTGAAAGGTCTGGTGGTGCTGATGGATATTCGCCATCCCCTGAAAGATCTGGATCAGCAGATGATCGACTGGGCGGTGGCAAGCGATATTGCCGTGCTGGTGCTGCTGACGAAAGCCGACAAGCTGGCAAGCGGCGCGCGTAAAGCGCAGGTGAATATGGTTCGCGAAGCGGTACTGGCCTTCAATGGCGATGTACAGGTTGAGCCTTTCTCTTCGCTGAAAAAACAGGGCGTGGACAAGCTGCGTCAGAAGCTCGACAGCTGGTTTAACGAGCTGGAACCCGCGACGGAAGCGGAAGAAGAGTAATACCGAGCGCGGCGATGTCCGCGCTTTTTTTTGCCCGAACTTTTCTTTGCCGCAATAAAAAACGCCCCAGTCATTACTGACTGGGGCGGCTAAAATATTCAGCCAAATCCGATTACGTGAAGTAAAAGGTCTGAAAGATAGAACATCTTACCTCTGTACCCTACGTCGATAACTCTACCCCTTTTTTTGCTGTAGAAAAAGCACTTTTTGTAATTTTTTTTCATTCTTTACATAGGGAATTCTAATGATCGTCACAAAACGCGCGTTGTTATGTTGCTAACTTACATAAAAAGCGCGTTATTCACAGAACCTTTAGTGAGCCTGATCCCAGTTTTCACCACTTCCTACTTCCACCAGCAACGGCACGTCCAGCGTCATGCTGCTTTCCATCAGTTCGTGGATCTTCTTCGACACGGCGTCGAGGTCGTCCTTGTGCACTTCAAATACCAGTTCATCGTGTACCTGCATGATCATTTTCACGCGCGGCTTCTCTTTCTCCAGCCAGGCATCAACGGCGATCATTGCGCGCTTGATGATGTCCGCTGCGGTACCCTGCATCGGGGCGTTGATCGCCGCACGCTCTGCGCCAGCGCGGCGCGCCGCGTTGCTGGATTTGATGTCCGGAAGATAGAGACGACGGCCATCCAGGGTTTCAACGTAACCTTTCTCTTTCGCCTGCGCGCGGGTGCGTTCCATATATTCCAGAACGCCCGGATAACGCTCGAAGTAAAGATCCATATACTTCTGCGACTCTTTGCGCGGAATGTTTAGCTGGCGTGAAAGGCCAAACGCGCTCATGCCGTAGATTAGACCGAAGTTGATCGCTTTTGCACTGCGGCGCTGTTCGTTGGTCACGTTGTCCAGCGGTAAACCAAAGACCTCCGCCGCGGTCGCCCGGTGGATGTCTTTTCCTTCCGCAAATGCCGTCAGCAGACCTTTATCGCGGGACAGGTGCGCCATAATGCGCAGTTCAATTTGCGAGTAGTCAGCCGAGACAATCAGGTAGTCATCAGGGGCTATAAAGGCCTGACGAATGCGGCGCCCTTCCTCATTACGCACCGGAATGTTCTGCAGGTTAGGATCGGTTGACGAGAGACGCCCGGTTGCCGCTACCGCCTGATGATACGACGTGTGCACACGGCCCGTTTTCGGGTTGATCATCAGCGGAAGTTTGTCCGTGTAGGTAGACTTCAGCTTCGCGAGACCACGGTACTGCAGAATCACTTTTGGCAGCGGGTAGTCCAGCGCCAGCTCTTCCAGCACCTCTTCAGAGGTTGACGGCGCGCCGCCAGGGGTTTTCTTCAGCGGCTTGATGCCCTGCTTTTCAAACAGAATGGTTTGCAGCTGCTTCGGTGAAGAGAGGTTAAACGGCTCGCCTGCAAGCTCATGCGCTTTCTGCTCGAGCTCGGTCAAACGCTGCGCGAGCTCGCCAGAGTGGTTATGCAGCACCGTTGGATCGATCTTAACGCCATTGCGTTCGATACGGGACAGCACGGGTACCAGCGGCATTTCAATATGCTGGAATACGTTCAGCGGACCTTCGTGCTTCTGCAGTTTCGGCCACATCTTCAGATGCAGTTGCAGCGTGACGTCGGCATCTTCCGCCGCGTAGCGCCCTGCTTCTTCAAGAGCAATCTGGTTAAAGGTGAGCTGATTTTTCCCTTTACCGGCAATCTCTTCAAAGGTAATGGTTTTGTGCTTGAGCCAGCGGTCAGATAAGGAATCCATATCATGGCGGCCCGCCACGCTGTCCAGAATGTAGGATTCGAGCATAGTGTCAAAGGCAATCCCGCGCAGCTCAATGCCGTAGTTCTGCAGAATGCCGCGGTCGTACTTGAGGTTTTGCCCAACCTTCAGCGCCTTTTCGTCTTCCAGAATCGGCTTCAGTAGCTCGAGCGCGCGCTCGCGGGAGATCTGCTCCGGCGCATCCAGGTAGTCGTGCGCCACGGGAACGTAGGCGGCAATACCCGGCTCTGTCGCAAAGGACAATCCCACCATATTGGCTGAGATGTTGTCGAGGCTGTCTGTTTCGGTGTCAAAGGCAAAGACCGGCGCTTTTTTCAGTTTCTCGATCCAGGCGATCAGCTGTGACTCTTCCAGAATGGTTTCGTAGTTGTCGAAGGAGAGCGCTGCGGCTTCTTCTTCCGCCTGATCTTCGGCATCAACGACAATCGTCTCTTTCGGCTTAGCAGCAGGTTTGGCCCCTTTAGCCTGCAGCCATTTACCGGCTTCCACGTCAGTGGTCCAGCGCTTGAATTCGTATTTCTTAAACAGGCTCAGCAGGTCGTCAGCGGAAGGCTGTTGCACTTCCAGCTGCTCACAGCCCAGCTCCAGCTCCACATCGGTTTTGATTGTTGCCAGCTTATAGGAGAGATAAGCCACCTCTTTGTTCTCTTCCAGCTTCCCGGCCATGGTTTTTGCGCCACGGAAGGAAAGTCCGGCGATTTTGTCGGATTCCGCGTAGAGCGTGTCCAGACCACCCAGCCCCTGAAGCAGTGCCTGCGCGGTTTTTTCACCGACGCCAGGAACGCCAGGAATGTTATCCGAGGAGTCGCCCATCAACGCGAGGAAGTCGATAATCAGCTCTGGCGGCACGCCATACTTAGTGACTACTTCTTCTGGCCCCAGAATGGTGTTGGTCATGGTGTTGATCAGGGTAATACCTGGCGTCACCAGCTGCGCCATATCTTTATCACCGGTGCTGATCAGCACCGGACGGCCCATTTTTTCAGCTTCACGCGCCAGCGTACCGATGACGTCGTCAGCCTCCACGCCAGAGACGGCCAGCAGCGGCAGGCCCATTGCTTTCACCATGGCGTGCAGTGGCTCAATCTGCGCACGCAGATCGTCAGGCATTGGCGGACGATGGGATTTGTAATGTTCGAACAGCTCATCGCGGAAGGTTTTGCCTTTCGCATCAAAAACGACAGCCGCATGGGTGGGCTGATACTGAAGAATCAGGCTGCGCAGCATGTTCAGCACGCCGTACATCGCGCCGGTAGGTTCCCCTGCGCTATTGGTCAGAGGAGGAAACGCATGGTACGCCCGATACAGGTAAGAAGAGCCGTCGACGAGAATAAGTGGGTTTTCTGGGATCTGAACCATAATGTCCGTGCCTTTAATCAATTTATGCGTAAAGGATGCCACAGAAGGATGAAAACATCAGTTATTCAGGTTCGATACAGGAAAAGATTTTGCGATCGTGAGGATCGCTCGCAAAATTCAAACTGTGGATAAGTTTGTGAATATTTTCACTTCAAATGAAAAACAGATACTAAAAGCAGGCGCGCGTTGATAATAAATTATTACATATCATAATGTTAACAACTAACACTGCATGAAAATAGCCTGCTGATGGCAATTTAGTCTATGTGGATATAAGTCCTGATTAGCGCACAATATTAGAGAAATCTTCTGCTTCAGGGGAAAAGCCGTCTATTGACGATATGAAAGCGCCATAATTTTGTCACTTTTCTGATAAAATCAGCCCCCAGCGCCGTATCATCGGCCGGTCCATTAAAGCTAACCACCTGAAAAAGCTCATCATGTCGAGATTGCTCGCTGCAATAACATTACCGCTAAGCATCGTTTTAACTATTCTGGTGACGATTGCGTGTTCTGTGCCAATCATTATCGCCGGGATCGTTAAACTGCTGCTGCCTGTGCCTGCGGTGTGGCGATCCGTCTCTGCGTTTTGTAATTTCATGATGTATTGCTGGTGTGAAGGGTTAGCGATCCTGCTGTGCCTGAATCCGCATCTTAAGTGGGATGTCGAAGGGCTGGAGAGCCTCAACAAAAAGAACTGGTACCTGCTGATCTGCAATCATCACAGCTGGGCGGACATCGTGGTGTTATGCGTGCTTTTTCGCAAACATATCCCGATGAACAAGTACTTCCTGAAGCAGCAGCTCGCCTGGGTGCCCTTTATCGGGCTGGCCTGCTGGGCGCTTGATATGCCGTTTATGAAACGCTATTCGCGCAGCTATCTGATTCGTCATCCGGAGCGTCGCGGTAAGGATGTCGAGACCACGCGCCGCTCCTGTGAAAAGTTTCGCGCACATCCAACGACCATCGTGAACTTTGTTGAAGGCTCACGGTTTACGGAAGATAAACGTCAACAAACACGCTCCCCTTATCAGAACCTGCTTCCGCCAAAGGCGGCGGGTATTGCGATGGCGCTTAACGTGCTGGGTGCACAGTTCGATAAACTTCTGAACGTTACGCTCTGCTATCCGGAAAATGACAGGACGCCATTCTTCGATATGCTCAGCGGCAAGCTGACGCGCATTGTTGTTCGGGTGAATTTAGTGCCGATCGATACCGGGCTGCACGGTGACTACGTTAACGATAAGAATTTCAAACGTGGTTTCCAGCAGTGGCTTAATACGCTCTGGAAAGAGAAAGACGAACAGATAGACAGCATTAAATCTTCATACAAAAACGCCGGTCAGTGACCGGCGTTTTCATATCAACGAAATTACTTCTTCTCAACCAGGTATTTCACGGTGTCAGCATACTGCTGCACGAAAATATCCATGCTGCTGGTGTCCATGCCCTGCATGTTCAGCTGATATTTGCCGTTAACAAACATCGCCGGAACGCCCTGAAGCTGCAGATCAGCGGCCGCTTTTTCCTGCTGAGCAACCAGAGATTTCACTACAAAGCTGTTCCACGCGGCGTCGTACTCTTCACCTTTCACACCGGCATCAACGAACACTTTGCGGATATCCGCAGTGGTCTGAACGGTCTGGGTTTTCTGTACGGCTTCGAACATTGGAGCAGTGATTTTATCTTCCACGCCCAGCGCCATCGCAACCGCCCACGCCTGAGTCAGGTCTTTACCCAACGGGCCCAGGAACTCAACGTGGTACTTGGTCATTTTGGTGCCTTCCGGCAGCTTCTTCTTCACGTTGTCAGAAACATGCAGCACCTCTTCGAATTGATAGCAGTGCGGGCAATAGAATGAGAAGAACTCCAGAACCTGTGGCTCGCCAGCAACCGGCTTTTCCAGCGTGATAAACTGTTTACCGTCGGTAAACTGCGCAGCAGAAGCGCTAAATGCCAGAATCATACCTGCCAGCGCCAGCCAAATTTTTTTCATGATTAACTCTCTCCTGGGTGTGTCCAATTAATACATCGGCGTTAATTGCAGAGGGGGTTCCTGAAGAACCTTAACCTGCTGAGTGAATGTAGATATCTGGCTGCGCCAGTAATCTTCTCCGGTAAGCCACGGGAAATTACGAGGAAATGCGGGGTCGTCCCAACGCCTGATTAACCATGCGAGATAATAAACAAAACGCATCGCACGTAAAGGCTCAATCAGGGCAATTTCGTCTGAATTAAACGGGCTAAATTCTTCATAGGCTTCAATAATCGTTTCAAGCTGCATGCGCTGCTCGGCTTTGTCGCCATTGAGCAGCATCCACAGATCCTGAACCGCTGGTCCCATGCGCGCATCGTCGAGATCGACAAACAGTGGACCATCGCGCCAGAGAATATTTCCGGCGTGACAATCGCCATGTAGGCGCAGAACGGAAATATCATCACGCCAGCAGGTTTTCACCGCAGCAATAAGCTTATCGGTGGCGTTGAGGAAATCATCCTTTAACGCAGCGGGGATCAGCGCAGACGTTTCGAATATCTGACGTGATTCGGTGAGATATTCATGAATCCCGATCGTTGGTCGGACAGTGAACTCTGTTTTACGTCCCGTCTGATGAATGCGTCCCAGATAGCGAGCAACCCACTCCATCTGATCGATATTATCCGCTTCAAACTGGCGGCCACCCAGACTGGGGAATACGGCGTAGTAAAACCCTTCATGCGTGAGCAGCGTTTGGTTATTGAACTTTATCGGCGCGGCAACGGGGACGTCATCAACCAGCAGATCGTGAGCAAACTGGTGCTCCTCCTGAATTTGCTGTGCAGACCAACGTTCAGGGCGATAGAACTTTACGACGAAGCGCTGACGATCCTCGTCCTGAAATTGATAGACGCGGTTTTCGTAGCTGTTTAACGGAGTTAGCCCGGAATCCACACGAATACCCTGTTCAAACAGGGCATCCATAATGGTATCCGGGTGTAGTGTCTGGAAAGTAAAAGCCTGGTCGTTCATCCGATCATCCGGAAATTATACGAATGATTCAGGATATCATCTTGTAGCGATTTCGGTGGCTCCGCTTACAAGCTTTTACTCTTTAATTACGCCTCGGGCGCGCAGCAATGCAGTTTTAAAATCTTCCTCATAATCCTTCTGAATACCAGGAATAACAGCATCTTTGGCTGAGTCGCGCATTTTGAGGTGGTAGATCAGGATGTCGTCAGAAAGGTCTGCCAGATCGCCGTCAAAACCTGACTCTTTTGCCAGTTTCTGTAAGAATTGCATCAGATTCAGCTCTGGCTCTTTTTGCCAGGCTGGCTGGAGGAGTTCAATGACTTCATTCAGACGTTTACATTTCATGGTGGTGCTCCTTTCATTTAGAGTGACACGTTAGCAGGGTCAATCCCACAATAAAAGAGGCGATATTCGTGAATCTTAGCCTGGAAATCACTGGGGTCGTTCTGGCAGGCGGCAGAGCTACGCGGATGGGCGGGGAAGATAAAGGACTACAGCTCCTGAAAGGCAAGCCCTTATGGCAGCATGTCGCTGATACGCTTGTCGATCAGGTGTCAGCAATGGCGCTGAGCGCAAATCGCCATATCGATATTTACCAGCGCAGCGGGTTTCCCGTTTATCAGGATAATCTCGCAGATTTTCCGGGGCCGCTGGCCGGCATGCTTTCGGTGATGCAGCAGTCGCAGGGAGAGTGGTTTCTCTTTTGTTCGTGTGATACTCCATATATACCCACCTGCCTGGTGGAACGGATGGTGCAACAGCGAGGTGATTCACCCGTGGTCTGGGTGCATGACGGCGAGCGCGACCACCCAACTATCGCGCTCATTAACCGATCCTTGATTCCTGCTATGAGCGACTATCTGGCTTCCGGAGAGCGAAGAGTGATGGTGTTTATGCGTAAGGTCGGCGGACATGCTGTTGATTTTAGCGACATGAAAACATCGTTCGTGAATGTGAACACAACAGAAGATTTACAGGCCATGCAGGAGAAGAGATGAACTCTGTTTTAGCCATTTCAGCCTGGAGTGGGACAGGAAAAACCACGTTGCTGAAAAAACTGATTCCCGCGCTGTGCGCCCGCGGTATTCGTCCTGGCTTGATTAAGCATACTCACCATAATATGGATGTCGATAAGCCGGGCAAAGATAGCTATGAACTGCGCAAAGCGGGTGCCGCGCAGACAATGGTAGCAAGCAACCAGCGTTGGGCATTGATGACAGAAACGCCGGATGAGGCACCGCTGGATCTCGCGTATCTGGTGAGCCGGATGGATCACTCCATGCTGGATCTGGTGCTGGTTGAGGGATTTAAGCATGAGGCCGTGCCTAAGATCCTGCTGTTCAGAAGTGATGCCGGGCATGACATCAGCGAGTTAACGCTGGATGAGCATGTGATTGCGGTGGCCAGTGATGTGGCATTGCCGCTTGAGGTTCCGGTGCTGGATTTAAATGATGAGGATGGGATTGCTGAGTTTATTGTGAAGTGGTGTGCGGTCTGACTTGCCGGGTGGCGGCTTCGCCTTACCCGGCCTACATTTTTCGGTATATAAACGCAAAAAGGCCATCCTTTCGGATGGCCTCTTCACTTAATTGATGCCTGGCAGTTCCCTACTCTCACATGGGGAGACCCCACACTACCATCGGCGCTACGGCGTTTCACTTCT
>NZ_JADBRS010000019.1:0-130326 GCF_014930775.1 Enterobacter cloacae complex sp. P38RS | reverse complement strand
CAGAAGTGAAACGCCGTAGCGCCGATGGTAGTGTGGGGTCTCCCCATGTGAGAGTAGGGAACTGCCAGGCATCAATCAAGAAGAACCCCGTACCGTAAGGTGCGGGGTTTTTTGCTTTGTGCGCCGGAAATACCAGGTGGCGGCTTCGCCTGACCGTGCCTACAATTGTTAAAACGATTTTAACAATGGTGCCGCTTTGACACGTCCCTTTGATTACCAAAAAGATTTTGCCAACATTAATTTCCGTGACCATGCAGAGCTGTATCAGGTGGGGCGGGGAGAGCAGGGTGTGCTCATGGTGGAACCTTATAAAAGCGAGATCCTTCCGCACTGGCGATACAAAGATGCTGAAGTTGCAGCGCGATCGGCAAAAGAAATTTACGCCCTGTTTGAAGAATATCGTCAGCAAAACGACTTTGTGGGTATGGATATGGCGCGTAAATTCATTCAGATGGGCTATACGCGCGCCAGGCGATACGCCAATCATAAAGGCGGTAAAAAGTACGATGAGAAGCGCCAGGTCAAACCGCTGGATTGCGATCCCGTAAAAGCCGAAGCCGCCGCGGTCTTCAAAAAGTGGTGGGATAAAATTCGTGCAGATGAAGATTATTTGCAGCGAAAAAAGGCGCATCAGCAGAAGTGGGGATAATTGCTACGTCCGCTAATAATTCGAGACCTGATCGAGTTCACAAAACGTAATGAAACATATTGGAAACATTTTATTTACCTAACGATTCGTTTTAAATCCGGTTTTACTGTTTGTGGGCAATGGCCCGCAATGTGAGACAGGGGATTTTAAAATGACAGAAACCGTAGCCAGTGCAGATACGGATAACACCAATTTGGCAGGTAAGGATACCCGTCGTCGGGTTTGGGCAATCGTTGGGGCCTCCTCGGGGAACCTCGTAGAGTGGTTTGACTTTTACGTCTATTCATTCTGTTCACTCTACTTTGCGCATATCTTTTTCCCGTCCGGGAATACCACCACTCAGCTTCTGCAAACCGCAGGCGTTTTTGCCGCCGGGTTCCTGATGCGCCCGATCGGTGGATGGCTGTTCGGCAGGATCGCAGACAGAAAAGGGCGCAAGACCTCCATGCTCATCTCCGTATGCATGATGTGCGTCGGCTCGCTGGTGATTGCCTGCCTGCCCGGATATGACACTATCGGAACATGGGCACCAGCGTTGCTGCTGCTGGCACGTCTGTTCCAGGGGCTGTCGGTCGGTGGGGAATACGGCACCAGTGCGACATACATGAGCGAAGTGGCGGTTGAAGGCCGAAAAGGTTTCTATGCATCATTCCAGTATGTGACCCTCATTGGCGGACAGCTGCTGGCATTACTGGTTGTGGTGATCCTGCAACAAATCCTTAGCGATGAAGATCTGCACGCCTGGGGCTGGCGCATCCCGTTTGCTATGGGCGCTGCCCTGGCGGTTGTCGCCCTGTGGCTACGCCGTCAGCTTGATGAAACCTCTCAACAGGAGGTCAGGGCGCTGAAAGAGGCGGGCTCGATGAAGGGGCTCTGGCGAAACCGCAAAGCATTTTTGATGGTGTTAGGTTTTACCGCCGCGGGCTCGCTAAGTTTCTATACCTTTACCACCTATATGCAAAAATATCTGGTTAACACCACGGGCATGCATGCAAACGTTGCGAGCGTCGTCATGACGGTGGCGTTACTCGTCTTTATGCTTATCCAGCCGATTGTCGGCGCGCTGTCGGACAAAATAGGTCGCCGCACCTCCATGCTGATCTTTGGCGGCATGCTCACCCTGGGTACCGTTCCGCTTTTGACTGCGCTACAGCAGACAACGTCGCCGTATGCCGCTTTCGCGCTGATCATGGTGGCACTCATTATTATCAGTTTTTACACGGCAATCAGCGGCATTTTGAAAGCGGAAATGTTTCCCGCACAGGTGAGGGCGCTGGGTGTTGGCCTCTCTTATGCGGTCGCGAATGCCCTGTTTGGCGGTTCGGCAGAGTATGTCGCGCTATCGCTTAAGTCGTGGGGCAGTGAAACGACCTTCTTCTGGTATGTCACCGTAATGGGAGCGCTGGCGTTTATTGTCTCGCTGATGCTGCATCGCAAAGGAAAAGGTATCCGCCTTTAATAATGTGCCATCTGCCAGACGGCGTAGCCGGTTGTTGCGCCGGCGACATCCCAGGCGAAATCTTTCCAGCTCCAGCCGCTCCCTGCGGGGCGGCTATCCCATAGTTCTTTTGATGCCCCAAGGCCCACTGAGAACATCAACCCTATCGCCGCGCTACGGTCCCGGCTGTATCCCTGATGCTGCGCGTACTCATTACCGGCTGCAGACAGCATAGCGGAAGCGAGGAAGTGTTGTGCTTTGTCCTGACCGGACCAGCTATCATTGGCCATATGACTGCAGCCAGTCAGAAAGAAAGCGCTCAGTAACAGAGGAATACGCATCAACGGGCTCCATAAAAAAGCCCTGCGGGTAACAGGGCCTGGACATTACAGAATTCGGCTGATAAGTCGGTCAATACGGATACGACGCAAGCGGCGAATCAGCTTGCGAACTTTCACCGGATAATCGGCAATGCTCTGCAGCTCGCGGTAATGATTAACCACCGTGGTGTGCGTGCGAATCAACTCCAGTTCACGCTCACGCTGTGCGGCTAACTCATGCTGCGGGTCATGGATCAGGATCGCGTTTTCCAGATCCAGTCTCCACGCGCGCGGGTTCAGGTTGTTACCGGTCAGCAGCATCCACTCATCGTCGACCCACATACCTTTCAGATGGTAACTGTTGTCTTCATCTTTCCACAGACGCACAACCAACTGGTCAGTGTTTACGTAATACTGTAAACGGCTCAGGAAGCGGCGCAGGTTAATTTCATAAAGATAAGGCAGCGCACCGATGATTTTGAACGGCTGATCTTCAGGTATGAAGAAGTCGTTCGCCGTTTTATCCCCAACGATAATTTCCACTTTTTTACCATCGCGCAGCAGCTGAATGATATTACGCACCAGCACGGCAGGAAGGTTAAAGTACGGCGTACAGATGGTGAGCTTTTGCTCCGCGCACGGCATCAGATGGAAAATCGTTTTATTCAGCAGGCTTGATTTGCCAAGCCCAACCAGCGGGGTAACGGATAACTCTTCGTTGTTAGCGTCGCCCTGAAAATGGTAAACAGCATCGCGCAGCTCCTGGCGGAAGGCGCGAACATCGTTTTTGATTTCCGGGCTCTTAGGGCGCTCGGGATCGTCAAGGCGATTAACGCCACGGCCATGTACCAGGTTTTTATCAACCCAGTTAAACATGATATCGGCCATCTGAGGATTACGGATCAGATGGTAGCGGTCATAGCGATATTTATCGAGCTGATGAAGGTAGACATCATTGAGGCTTGCGCCGCTGTAAAGCACGCTGTCATCGATGATGAACCCTTTAAAATGAAGGACACCGAGCGCTTCGCGGGTATTCACCGGGACGCCATAAACAGGTACATCGACGCCAGGATTTTCCTGCGCCGTGCGGCAATACCAGTCTGCATTGGTGTTTGAAGCGGCCGCGCCAATACGGCCACGCTGGGCGCGATGCCAGTCAACCAGCACGCGAACATCCAGTTCCGGACGCAGACGCTTGGCTTCATAGAGCGCGTTCAGGATCGCGCGCCCGCCTTCATCTTGTTCAAGATACAGGGCCACAATGCAAATGCGTCGCGTGGCACTGGCAATCTTTTCCAGAAGCGTCTCCCGAAAATGAGCGGGAGCGTAAAAGAACTCTACATCATCAACTGACTGAGAAATCTTCGGTAGTTGAGCAAGGTGTTGTTGATGTTTATTACGCTTAAATTTTGACAACATCACAGTGCGTTTCTTCTCTGTTCATTGAAGGGTTGTCTGTACCATGCAAACAACATAAGCGGACAATGATACCACCAGTCCCGTCCAAAGTGGGTAACATTTCCAGTAGCTTACTCGGGTTTGTCTGCCGGTGTCAGGCCGAGGGATAAGGCGACAATACCTTCGTCCAGCTGAATATCAACGTCAAATCCGAGTTTTCGCGCCAGGGTCACCATACCGCGATTGTTCGGCATAGTAATGCCATTCAGGCGTAACAATCCGTGATCTCGCGTATAACTGATGAGTTTTTCCAGCAGTCGTCTGCCCAGACCCAGGCCTTTAAGATCGGAGCGCACCAGCACAGCAAATTCCGCGTCAATGTTATCCGGGTCAGAAATTGCGCGCGTCACGCCGAGGATCTCATCGCCCCGATCGGAACGTCGAACGGCCACAAACGCCATCTCTCGATCGTAGTCGATTTGGGTCATATTGGCTAAATCATCGTGGGTAAATTCGTTGATTTCGCTAAAGTAGCGATAATAGAGATCTTCTTTCGTAACCTGAGAAATAAAGGTACGCAGCTGCGGTTCATCTTCCGGCAGAATAGGGCGGAACAGGGCGCGTTCCCCATTCTTCATCTCGACCCACTCCTCCAGCTGCAGAGGATACGGACGGATCGCCAGGCGACTCTCTCTGTCCCCTTCAAATGGCGCGATATCCAGCGTTACGTCCAGCGCCGTAAACTCAGTGCCGGAGGCGAGCAGCGGATGGATATCCAGCCGCTGGATCTCCGCACAATCTACAACCAGGTTAGACACCTGCACCAGGAACTGACTCAACCCGGCAATATCGAGCGGACGCAGGGCGCTGCGGCCCCGGATCTTTTTGCTTTTAATCGCCTGAATGATCAGATAGCGCGCCAGATTCATGTTCAGCGGCGGTAGCGCCACCGCGGCCTGTTCCTCTGGACGCCACTCAACGCCGCCTTCCCCCAACATAATGAGCGGGCCGAAGACAGGATCGTGTTCAACCACCACCCGCAGTTCCTGGGCGCCCGCGCGGTTAGCCATGCTTTGCACCAGCAGTCCGTGGATCCGAGCCTGCGGCCAGGCCATTTTGACGCGATCGAAAATGGCATCAGCTGCCTGCTGCACCTCCGTTGCCGTACGCAGGTACAACATGACCCCCTGAACGTCAGACTTATGCGGGATATCGGGGGAACGAAGCTTCAGGGCGACCGGGTAGCCAATCTGTTCGGCTATATGTACGGCCTCAGCGCTGTCGCTGGCGATCCAGGTTGGCAGAGTTTGCATCCCGTAGCTGCCCAGTATGGGCTGCACTTCATGCGTATCAAGCGAGGTCGCGCCTTCTTCAATGGCCTGCTGTAACAGCCGATGAACGTCGACGGTGTTCGCCGTCAGGTTTCCGGGCAAAGCCGGTGTCTCACGCAGCTGTTTCTGGTTGCGGCGATATTCCACCATATGCATAAATGCCGTGATGGTGCCTTCCGGCGTGCGGTAGGTTGGCAGTCCGGCTTCACTGAACAAGCGTCGCGCCTCCTGAGAGGAAAACTCACCGCACCAGTTGGTCAGCAGGGTGACATATTTGCCGCGCGGATGATTTCGTACCGCCTCAATCAGCGCCCGCGCGCTTTCACTGCCCGGCGCGGCCGCGCTGGGGGAGTGGATAATCATTAGCGCATCGAAATCCTGGCTGTCCAGCAATATGGAGATTGCTCTGATATAGCGATCGCTGCTGGCATCATCGCGCAAATCAAGCGGATTGCCAGGCGTCACGCTTGCCGGAAGCGCCTCTCTGAGGCGTTGCAGCGTCTCTTCACCCAGCGTGGCCAGCTTGCCGTTACGCAGCCAAAGCTCATCCAGCGCCAGCGCGGCAGGGGCCGCGCCATTGCTGACAATCATTAACTTCTCGCCGCGCAGCGGACGCATGTGGCTCAACGTCTCAACGGCGGAAAAAAGCTCGTGTGTATCCTGCACCCGCAGCAACCCCGCGCGCTGAATGGCAGCATCCCAGGCCGGATCCATACCGGAATGAGACTGCAGCAGACGCTGCGCCGCAGGGCTGCGACCGCTTTTGATAACGAGGATCGGTTTATTGCGCGATGCGCTACGCGAAGCGGAAACAAAACGACGGGCGTCGCTCAGGTGCTCAAGATAAAGAAGGATTGCGCTGGTTTTGCTGTCTCGCGCCAGGAAATCCAGCAGTTCGTCAACGTCAATATCCAGGCTGTCGCCCAGAGCAATGAAGTAGGAGAATCCCATTTCACGCTGCTGTGCCCAGTCAAGGATGGTGTTTGAGACCGCAGCCGACTGCGAGATAAACGCCAGCTTGCCTTTACGGATCGGCACCGGGGAGAAGCTGGCGTTCAGCCCCTGCCAGGGCGCGAGCAGACCCAGGCTGTTCGGCCCGAGAATGCGCATCTGATAGCGGCTGGCGCAGGCCAGCAGTTCGGGCTGCTGTTCAGGCGGAGACGAGAGAATAATGCAGGTTTTACACCCTTTCTTGCCGAGTGACTCCAGCAGTTCCGGATTGCGTTTGGCGTTTGTACACAGAACGGCGAGATCCGGTACGTAAGGCAGGCTCTCCACGTCCGGCCAGGCAAGCACGCCCTGAACGGCCTTATAAGACGGCGTGACGGGCATAACGGGACCGTTAAATCCTCCGGCCAGCAGGTTGCGCATCATCAGATAGCCTGCACGATCCGGTTTCATTGATGCGCCGATGACGGCAATGGATTTAGGACGGAGTAGCGCTTCTAACCCTCTCTGGCTCATGCAGGCCTCCTGTGAATGCAAGCGACCTGATGATTTTAAACGCTTTCTGTCTCCGTTGCTGTGATGCTGCCCTTATGAACGGTTTTTCCCGCCAGATAGCGCTCCCGGAAGCATGAGAAATGGTTGCCCAGGGCGCCAGCTGCAGCGGTATCTCCTGCTAAATCCAGTAGCGCAATGGCTACTTCGGCAGTGCAGTATTGCCCGTCAGCATGCGCTTCGCGCAGGCGGTAGGCCGAGACGCGGGAAAGATCGACAGAAATAACCGGCAGAGCGTCGAGGTAAGGACTTTTGCGAAACATTTTCCGCGCTTCGGTCCAGGTACCGTCCAGCATAATAAACAGCGGTGGTTTCCCTGATGGCGGCGCGGTAAGGACCTGACGCTGTTCTCCCGCATAAGATGCCGGGAAAACCACCATCGGCTGGTAGTCCGGGCTTGCCACCAGGTCGAGCAGAGCCTGAGGTGGCTCAGTGCGCGACCACTGAAACGCGGCGGTATCCGGCAGAATATCGGCAATAAGACGCCCCGTATTACTGGGCTTCATCGGCTCGGTATCGAACATGACCAGACAAAAGCGGCTCTCCGCAGTACTTGGGGCCAGCGTCTCGCACAGACACACCTTCAGCGGCAGCAGGCAGCGCTGACAGCGACGTATGCGATTGCCACGTGCAAGAAAGGGGCGAGTCGCGCGCGCAAGGCGTTCGGCGCGTAATTTAAGGACAGCGTTATCAGTCATGGGCGAAATGGAGGAAAAACCCTATTTTCGCAGAGGCGGGAACGGGGCACAAGGTGTGCCCCGGGAATGTTACAGCGATTCGTTTAACCAGCTATCAAAAGGTGCTTTTGGAACCGCACCGTTGAGCATATCGATCACTTCACCATTTTTGAAAATCATGATGGTCGGGATACTGCGAATACGAAAACGTGCGCTTAACTCGCGTTCGGCCTCGGTATTAACCTTAACGAACCGCATTTTTCCGCTGCGCTCTTCGGCCACATCTTCGAAGATTGGCGCGAAGCTGCGGCACGGACCGCACCATGGCGCCCAGAAATCGACCACCACAGGGAGATCGTCCTTGAGGAGTTTGTCCAGCGTAGCACCCGTCGCGTTAATGACATCGCCATCAAACAATTCATGGCCACAACGTCCGCATTTCGCACCGTCATCCATCCGATCGTCCGGAATGCGGTTTAAAGCCTGACAGTTGGCACATACGGTATTCATAACTAACCTCTGATAGAGCCGTGGGACAGCGGCAGAACGCCGATAATGTTTCTGATATGTTACATATTATCAGTGAGCCTGTATGAAACGACAATGCGTTTTATTCAATGGGAACAATAGTCACAGGCTTTTGTACGAAATTATGGCTATGCGCTGGCACATCGGGTAATCTGCGCGCTTCGCGCAGCGCTGGTGGAGAAAAGCATGAACGACGAAATGAAAAACAAAAGCGGCAAGGTCAAAGTGATGTATGTCCGCAGTGATGATGACTCTGATAAACGCACCCAAAATCCGCGTACCGGAAAAGGTGGCGGGCGTCCAGCGTCCTCTCGTGCAGACGGTGGCCGTCGCCCCGCCCGCGATGACAGAAATAACCGCGGTGATGACCGCAAGCGTGACGATCGCAAGCGCGATGACCGTCCGCGTGATGACTTCTCACGTGATAACGCCTCTCCGTGGCGCACCGTTTCTCGCGCCCCTGGCGATGAGACGCCGGAAAAAGCCGATCACGGCGGTATCAGCGGTAAAAGCTTTATCGACCCGGAAGTGCTGCGTCGTCAGCGCGCGGAAGAGACCCGTGTATATGGCGAGAACGCCTGCCAGGCGCTGTTCCAGAGCCGTCCTGAGTGTATCGTCCGCGCCTGGTTTATCCAGAGCGTGACCCCGCGCTTTAAAGAAGCGCTGCGCTGGATGGCCGCGAACCGCAAAGCCTACCACGTGGTTGATGATGCTGAACTGACAAAAGCGTCCGGTACCGAGCACCACGGCGGCGTCTGCTTCCTGATTAAAAAACGTAACGGCACGACAGTTCAGCAGTGGGTCAGCCAGGCAGATGCCGATGACTGCGTGCTGGCGCTGGAAGACGTGGGCAACCCGCACAACCTGGGCGCAATGATGCGCAGCTGCGCCCATTTTGGCGTGAAGGGCGTGCTGCTGCAGGATGCCGCGCTGCTGGAATCCGGCGCCGCGATCCGTACTGCGGAAGGCGGAGCCGAGCACGTACAGCCGATCACCGGCGACAGCGTTCTGGATGCCCTCGAGCAGTTCCGTAAAGCGGGCTATTCCATCGTGACCACATCCAGCCATGCCGGTACGCCGCTGTTTAAAGCGACGCTGCCGCGCAAGATGGTGCTGGTGTTGGGTCAGGAACGCGATGGTCTGTCTGATGCGGCGCTCTCCAGCTCGGATCTGAGCGTCTCCATCGACGGGACGGGCAATGTGGAAAGTCTGAACGTATCCGTTGCGACCGGCGTGCTGCTGGCCGAGTGGTGGCGTCAGAATAAGGCATAAGCCTCTTATGTGCCGGGCCTGACCCGGCACATTCAAACCCTACTCGCTCTCTGCCGGTAACACAGGCATCCAGTCAATTGGCGTTTCGCCACGTTTTTCCAGCCATTCATTTGCCAGAACAAAATGATTACTGCCAAAGAAACCGCGATGGGCAGAAAGCGGTGACGGGTGCGGTGCCTTCAACACGTGATGACGCTGACGATCGATAATTGCCCCTTTCTTCTGCGCGTGAGAACCCCAGAGTAAAAACACGACCCCTTCACGATGCTCGTTGATAAGGCTGATAACTTTATCGGTAAAGGTTTCCCACCCAAGGCTGGCGTGCGAGTGCGCCTGGCCCGCCCGTACGGTGAGCACCGTGTTCAATAACAGCACGCCCTGGCGCGCCCAGCTTTCCAGATAACCGTGGTTGGGGCGGGTAAACCCGGGCACGGTTCCCTCAAGCTCTTTATACATGTTGAGCAGAGAAGGGGGGATCGCCACGCCTGGGCGTACGGAAAATGCCAGCCCGTGCGCCTGCCCAGGGCCGTGATAGGGATCCTGGCCCAGAATGACGACTTTCACATCGCTCAACTCGGTATAGCGAAACGCGTTGAATACATCTTTTTGCGGCGGATAAATCGTTTGCCCGGCCTGACGCTCAGCGGCAACGGTACTGAGCGTATTGATAAAATAAGGCTGCTGCTTTTCTTCTGCCAGCACGTCATGCCAGGTTAAAGGTGTCGTCATGTCGCTCTCCTGCGAATCTCAATCTGTCACTAGCTTACCTGTTTAACGCTTGTGAGCAAAATTACGCGCTGAAATGCGTGCTAAGTCGTTAAATTTATTTTGAAATGATGCAGGTTAAGTTGAGTTGATGGGGGTGTGAAATTGATCTAAAGCAATAAATTCAAACCACACTCTTTATGTGGTTGGTGTTTTTGTTGATTTAAATCAATAAATCGCCGTGGTGTGAATGATATATATACACACAAGAAACAATGGTTTTACCAATTGGCCGCGTAAGGCCAGCATCAGTTAATGTAGCCTAAGGGAGGCAACACATGATTACAGGTATCCAGATTACCAAAGCGGCAAATGACGATCTGCTCAACTCTTTCTGGCTGCTGGACAGCGAGAAAAATGAAGCGCGCTGTGTGGTCGCGAAAGCGGGTTTTGCTGAAGATGAAATCGTACCGGTGAATAAACTGGGCGAAATCGAATACCGTGAAATCCCAATGGAAGTGCAGCCGGAAGTGCGCGTTGAAGGGGGTCAGCACCTGAACGTTAACGTGCTCCGCCGCGAAACGCTGATGGATGCCGTTGAGCACCCGGAAAAATACCCACAGCTGACTATCCGCGTGTCTGGTTATGCGGTTCGCTTTAACTCACTGACTCCAGAACAGCAGCGCGACGTTATCGCCCGTACCTTTACTGAAAGCCTGTAAGGCTTCAGCCACGGGGGGGAACAAAAAAGCCGGGGATTACCCCGGCTTTTTCTTACTCTTCAGTCTTCGTTTCCTGCGCGGCAGCGCTTGGCTTACGACGCTTACCAATGTTTTTGGTATCGCGGTGGCGCTGCTTCACGCGCGGCTTCTCTTTTTCTTTCTCTTTTCTCTCAGCACGTTTCGCGAGCGCTTTCTTGGACGGTTTACCCGTCATTTTTTCACTCGGCGCACGTGTGGTTGGGCGCAAGCCATCAATAACGCGCGCTTTCAGCGGCTCGTCAACATAGCGGCCAATTTTCTGCAGCAGCAGGTAGTCATGCGCTTCAACCAGTGAAATTGCAATCCCTTTGCGGCCCGCGCGACCGGTACGGCCAATGCGGTGCAGGTAGGTATCTCCGCTGCGCGGCATATCGAAGTTAATGACGTGGCTCACGTCAGGGATGTCGATCCCGCGGGCGGCAACGTCTGTTGCGACCAGCACGTTAACGCGGCCATCGGTCAGGCGCTTAATGCCTTCGGTACGCTTGATCTGCGCCATCTCACCTTCAAGATAGCAGTTGTTGATCCCGGCGTTGCGCAGCATTTCAGCCAGCTCGTGCACGCGCTCGCGCTTACGCACAAACACGATAGTGCGGGTGGCGTCTTCCTGCGTTAGCAGGTGCTTGAGCAGCTCAACCTTATGCTCAAGGTTGTCCGCACGGTAATACCACTGGTGGATCTTTTTACGCTCTCGCGTGGATGGCGTCGCAGAGACTTCCACCGGATCTTCCAGCAGACGCTCTGCGAAGTCTTTAATCGCATCCCCTTCAAGGGTGGCAGAGAACAGCATCGTCTGGTTACGCCAGCGCGTTTCACCTGCAATATGCTCGATATCCTGCGCAAAGCCCATGTCCAGCATGCGGTCCGCTTCGTCGAGGATCAGCGTTTCTACCGCGCGGCAGTCGAAGTTCTCTTCTTTAATATACTGCAGCAGGCGGCCCGTCGTCGCGACGACGATGTCCTGGTTTTCGCTGAACACTTCGGCGTGGTTCATATACGCAACGCCGCCGGTGATGGTGGCGATATCCAGATGCGTATTCGCCGCGAGTTCACGCGCGTGATCGGCAACCTGCATGGCCAGCTCGCGCGTAGGCGTCAGGATCAAAATACGCGGCGGGCCAGATTTTTTACGTGGAAAGTCGAGCAGGTGCTGCAACACAGGCAGCAAATAGGCTGCTGTCTTCCCCGTGCCGGTTGGCGCAGAACCGAGCACATCGCGGCCCTCAAGCGCAGGCGGAATGGCCGCTGCCTGAATGGCGGTCGGGCGTGTAAAGCCTTTGCTCTCAAGAGCATTGAGCAGGCTTTCATCGAGTTCAAGTTCGGAAAAAGTCGTTACAGTCATGTTCTACCTCTGTGTGGGGCGCTGATTATAGACGTTACGGCTGTAATCTTCATCTGTTTGTATGGATATCGCTTTGCGGCCACTTCGCTTTCCCCTATGCTACTCCAGTTTCACTTAGAAGGTTGCCCTGACATGTCTCAACTCAAAGCGCAGCTGCGCCGCGATGGTTTTACGTTTAAACAATTTTTTGTCGCTCACGATCGCTGTGCCATGAAAGTCGGTACAGACGGCATTTTACTGGGAGCATGGGCACCTGTCGCAGGTGTTAAGCGTATTCTTGATATCGGTACCGGCAGCGGGCTGGTGGCCTTGATGCTGGCGCAGCGTACTGAAGAGCATGTCACGATTGATGCCGTGGAGCTGGATGCGCAGGCCGCAGGGCAGGCGGGTGAAAACGCGGCCGAGTCCCCCTGGGCTGACCGGATAACCGTTAAGTGCGCGGACGTGCTGGCCTGGGCGCCAGAGCAGACGGCGCGTTACGATCTGATCGTCAGCAACCCCCCTTACTACGAACCCGGCGTGGAGTGCGGTACACCGGAGCGTGAACAGGCGCGCTATACCGGTTCACTCGATCACAAAGCGCTGCTCGTCAACGCGGCTGAACTTATCTCAGAAGAGGGCTTTTTCTGCGTGGTGCTGCCAGAAAGTACGGGCAACACGTTTATCGCTACCGCGCAGGAGATCGGCTGGACGTTACGTTTGCGAACTGACATCTCTGATACGGAAGGCCGATTGCCGCACCGCGTGCTGCTGGCGCTGTCGCCAAAAGAGGGTGAGTGTTTTAATGACCGTATGGTGATCCGTGGGCCAGACCAGCGTTATTCCGAAGATTACACGGCTCTGACCCAGGCGTTTTATTTATTTATGTAAACCTGCGGGGCGAGTATCGACGGGCCGGACTCAGCAAGCCGATCCGGGTAGTCGAGTGTGTAGTGCAAACCGCGGCTCTCTTTACGCATCATCGCGCAGCGAACAATCAGCTCGGCAACCTGCACCAGATTGCGCAGCTCCAGCAGATTGTTGGAGACGCGGAAATGGGCATAATATTCATCAATTTCCTGCTGCAGCATCGTAATGCGGCGCAACGCGCGTTCCAGACGTTTCGTGGTGCGCACAATCCCAACGTAGTCCCACATAAACAGCCGCAGCTCGTGCCAGTTGTGCTGGATCACCACCAGCTCGTCCGGGTTCTCCACGCGGCTTTCATCCCAGGCCGGTAAACGCTCTGTTTCACGGGCGTAAGGCATGCGCTTCGCGATGTCCTCCGCCGCTGACCAGCCGTACACCAGACATTCAAGCAGCGAGTTAGACGCCATACGGTTCGCGCCGTGTAGCCCGGTATAGCTGACCTCACCAATAGCATACAGACCGTCTACATCAGTGCGTCCGTGATCGTCAACCATCACGCCGCCGCAGGTATAGTGGGCGGCCGGGACAATGGGCACCGGATCGCGGGTTAAATCAATGCCAAGATTGAGCAGCTTTTCGTAAATCATCGGGAAATGCTGGCGAATGAATTCTGCCGGCTTATGGCTGATATCGAGATACATGCAGTCCACGCCAAGGCGCTTCATTTCGTGGTCGATGGCGCGGGCAACAATATCACGCGGCGCCAGTTCACCGCGGGCGTCAAAGTCCGGCATAAAGCGGGTACCGTCAGGGCGTTTCAGATAAGCCCCTTCGCCGCGCAGGGCTTCCGTCAGCAGGAAATTTCGCGCCTGAGGGTGGAACAGGGCGGTGGGGTGAAACTGATTAAATTCGAGATTCGCCACGCGGCAGCCGGCGCGCCAGGCCATAGCGATACCGTCCCCGGAAGCGATATCCGGATTCGTGGTGTACTGATACACCTTAGAGGCGCCACCTGTAGCCAACACCACAGCCTTCGCCTGACAGGTTTCCACCTTCTCTTTATTACGGTTCCAGACCCACGCTCCCACCACGCGACGCGTACCGGGCAGGCCTATCTTGTCGGAAATGATCAGATCAACCGCGTTGCTCCGCTCAAGGACCCGGATGTTAGGATGGTTCAGCGCTTTGCTGACCAGCGTGGTTTCCACTTCTTTTCCGGTAGCATCCGCGGCGTGCAGGATGCGGCGGTGGCTATGGCCGCCTTCACGCGTTAAGTGGTAGCTCTCTTCACCGTTGGGCTGAACCTGAGTATCGAATAAAACACCCTGATCGATAAGCCACTGAACGCAATGGCGGGCATTGCTGGCGACAAACTCTGCCGCGTGCGCATCCACGATCCCGGCCCCGGCAATCAGCGTATCTTCCACATGTGACGCAATGCTGTCGGTCTCGTCAAATACTGCGGCAATGCCGCCCTGAGCATAAAATGTGGAGCCTTCACTTATCGGGCCTTTGCTCAGAACGATAACGTTCTGATGTTCAGCCAGACGCAGCGCCAGAGAGAGACCGGCAGCGCCGCTGCCGATGATCAGTACATCACAATGAAGTTCAGGTGTTGTGTTCATGATTGTTGTTTAATTTACTAAACAGTGTTGGGGCAGAATAGCACCTGAATGCGAGATATCGCACGTTTTTTTTAATGGAAGTTGCAATGACTAAACGCACAGGCAGGGGTAAACGAAGGGTAAATAAATGAAATTATTTTGCGAAGCAGATCGTTAGCGTCAGATTTTGTGGTGAAATAAAGCCTGTGTTGCGTTACTCTTCTGGCGGGAAAAAGATGTTTCTTGTCAGAAAGTGGTGCGTATCGTGAACAGACTTATAATGAGAGAAAATGAACGGTCTGCGGCGCGATGAACAAAAACAAAGGCGTTACGGAACTTATTGAAGATCAGACACTCTAAGCTGGTGCTTGCTCAAAGTGCGGTAGTTATAGAGTGGCGTTTCGATAACGCGTGGAATTTAGGTTTGGGGAGACATTACCTCGGATGAGCGAGCAGTTAACGGACCAGGTCCTGGTTGAACGGGTCCAGAAGGGAGATCAGAAAGCCTTTAACCTACTGGTGGTACGCTACCAGCATAAGGTGGCGAGTCTGGTTTCCCGCTATGTACCGTCAGGTGATGTACCTGATGTGGTGCAAGAGTCTTTTATTAAGGCCTATCGCGCGCTGGAATCTTTCCGGGGAGATAGTGCTTTTTATACCTGGCTGTACCGTATTGCTGTCAATACGGCAAAGAATTACCTGGTTGCTCAGGGTCGTCGTCCGCCGTCCAGTGATGTAGACGCTATCGACGCCGAAAACTTCGAAAGTGGCGGTGCGCTGAAAGAAATTTCGAACCCTGAGAACTTAATGTTGTCAGAAGAACTGAGACAAATTGTTTTTCGCACGATCGAGTCACTCCCGGAAGATTTACGCATGGCAATTACGTTACGGGAGCTTGATGGTCTGAGCTATGAAGAGATAGCCGCTATCATGGATTGTCCGGTCGGCACGGTTCGTTCACGAATTTTCCGTGCGCGAGAAGCTATTGATAATAAAGTTCAACCGCTTATCAGGCGTTGACGATAGCGGGATACTGGAAAAGGTATTAGGCATGCAGAAAGAAAAACTTTCCGCTTTAATGGATGGTGAGACGCTGGATAGTGAGCTGCTCAACGAGCTGTCTCATTCTCCCGAAATGCAAGAGACCTGGGAGAGTTACCATCTCATCCGTGACACGCTGCGCGGTGATACCGGAGAGGTTCTCCATTTCGATATCTCAGCCCGCGTGATGGCGGCCATCGAGAATGAGCCTGTTCATCAGACCACTCCGCTGATTCCTGAAGCGCAACCCGCACCGCACCAGTGGCAGAAAATGCCGTTCTGGAAAAAAGTGCGTCCGTGGGCCAGCCAGCTCACCCAAATGGGGGTGGCTGCATGCGTATCGCTTGCAGTTATCGTTGGCGTCCAGCACTATAATACTCAGTCTGAAACTAATCAGCAGCCAGAAGCGCCAGTGTTTAACACACTGCCGATGATGGGCAAAGCCAGCCCGGTAAGTCTGGGCGTACCGGCTGATGCCTCCGCCAGTGGCGGTCAGCAACAGCAGGTTCAGGAGCAGCGCCGTCGCATTAATGCGATGTTGCAGGATTATGAGTTGCAGCGTCGTCTGCACTCTGAACAGCTTCAGTTTGAGCAGGCCCAAACTCAGCAAGCTGCTGTGCAGGTGCCCGGAAACCAAACTTTAGGAACGCAATCGCAGTAATGAAGCAACTTTGGTTCGCCATGTCTCTGATGGCGGGTAGCCTGTTCTTCTCTGCTAACGCCTCGGCTGATGTTTCATCCGGGGCGTTGTTGCAGCAAATGAATCTGGCCAGCCAGTCACTCAATTACGAGTTGGCATTTATCAGCATCAACAAGCAGGGCGTCGAGTCGTTACGCTATCGCCATGCCCGTCTTGATAACCAGCCGCTCGCCCAGCTTTTACAGATGGATGGCCCGCGTCGGGAAGTTGTCCAGCGTGGCAACGAAATCAGCTATTTCGAGCCCGGTCTGGAGCCTTTCACGCTGAATGGCGACTATATCGTTGATTCTCTACCGTCGCTTATCTATACCGACTTCAAACGACTTGCCCCTTACTATGATTTTATTTCGGTAGGGCGCACCCGTATTGCAGACAGGCTGTGTGAAGTGATCCGCGTGGTTGCGCGCGATGGTACGCGCTACAGCTATATCGTCTGGATTGATGCGGAAACCAAGCTGCCGATGCGCGTGGACCTGCTCGACCGCGACGGCGAGACGCTTGAACAGTTCCGCGTCATCTCCTTTAGCGTGAACAATCAGGTTGGTAACAGCATGCAGAATCTGGCGAAGGCCAGCCTGCCGCCGCTGCTTTCTGTTCCTGCAGGGGACTCCGCTAATTTCAACTGGGTTCCTTCCTGGATACCGCAAGGCTTTAGCGAAGTGTCCAGCAGCCGTCGTCAGTTGCCCACCATTGATACGCCGGTTGAATCACGCCTCTATTCCGATGGCTTGTTCAGCTTCTCGGTGAATATCAACCGCGCAACGGCAAACAGCGCTGAACAAATGCTTCGTACCGGGCGTCGTACGGTCAGCACCATGGTTCGCGATAACGCAGAAATCACGATTGTGGGGGAATTACCTCCGCAGACGGCGAAGCGCATTTCAGACAGCATTAAATTCAGGGCCGCACAATGATTAAAGAGTGGGCGACCGTCGTCTCGTGGCAGAATGGTATTGCGCTGGTCAGCTGTGATGTTAAAGCCTCATGCAATAGCTGCGCATCCCGAGCCGGTTGTGGCAGTCGCGTGCTGAATAAGTTAGGGCCACAGACATCGCATACGATCTCCGTGCCGAGCGAACAGCCGCTGGTGGCGGGTCAGAAGGTGGAACTGGGCATTACGGAAGGCAGTCTGCTGAGTTCCGCGATGCTGGTCTATCTCTCCCCGCTGGTGGGGCTGTTTGTCATGGGCGGCCTTTTTCAGATGCTGTTTGGTACCGACGTGGCCGCCATGTGCGGTGCAGCTTTGGGTGGCGTAGGGGGATTCTGGCTTGCCAAAGGCATCTCACCGAAGCTCGCCGCGCGCGATGAGTGGCAGCCCGTTATTCTGAGCGTTGCGCTGGCGCCTGACCAACTTCGCGTCGAGACGCTCTCTTCTGAGGCCCGGTGATCCACCGGGCTTTATCATTATTTACATCTCAAAAAAGAAAACGCCATTTCTTCGCGCTATGCTTGGCTCTAAGTGCATTTCCAGGTTGCGGGTATGTAGTGTAGAATGCTGCGTTTTCGCACTGAAAAACGTCAGGCTAAGAACAGCGGCCTCCAGGAATTCGTAAGGCATAATTATTTAACTATATGAAGAACATACGTAACTTTTCGATCATTGCTCACATTGACCACGGTAAGTCGACGCTGTCTGACCGTATTATCCAGATTTGCGGTGGCCTGTCTGATCGTGAAATGGCAGCCCAGGTACTGGACTCCATGGACCTGGAACGCGAACGCGGTATCACCATCAAAGCGCAGAGCGTGACGCTCGACTATAAAGCTTCTGATGGCGAAACTTATCAACTGAACTTTATCGACACCCCAGGCCACGTTGACTTCTCCTATGAAGTATCACGCTCGCTGGCGGCCTGTGAAGGTGCGCTGCTGGTGGTCGATGCCGGGCAGGGCGTTGAAGCCCAGACCCTGGCGAACTGTTACACCGCGATGGAAATGGATCTCGAGGTTGTGCCGGTTCTGAACAAAATCGACCTGCCAGCCGCCGATCCTGAGCGCGTGGCGGAAGAGATTGAAGACATTGTCGGCATTGACGCGACCGACGCCGTACGCTGCTCCGCGAAAACCGGTGTAGGTGTGACCGACGTGCTGGAACGCCTGGTACGTGATATTCCGGCCCCGGAAGGCGACCCGGATGGTCCATTGCAGGCGCTGATCATCGACTCCTGGTTCGATAACTACCTGGGCGTGGTCTCACTGGTGCGTATCAAAAACGGCACCATGCGTAAAGGCGACAAAATCAAGGTTATGAGTACCGGACAGGTCTACAACGCAGACCGTCTGGGTATCTTCACGCCAAAACAGGTTGACCGTACCGAGCTGAAATGCGGCGAGGTTGGCTGGCTGGTCTGCGCGATTAAAGACATCCTCGGCGCGCCAGTGGGCGATACCCTGACCGGCGCGCGTAACCCGGCAGACAAAGCGCTGCCTGGCTTCAAAAAGGTGAAACCGCAGGTTTACGCGGGTCTGTTCCCGGTCAGCTCTGACGACTACGAAAACTTCCGCGATGCGCTCGGCAAGCTGAGCCTGAACGATGCCTCCCTGTTCTACGAGCCAGAAAGTTCAACGGCGCTGGGCTTCGGCTTCCGCTGCGGCTTCCTCGGCCTGCTGCACATGGAGATTATTCAGGAGCGTCTGGAGCGTGAATACGATCTGGATCTGATCACCACCGCACCAACGGTAGTCTACGAAGTAGAAACCACCTCGAAAGAAGTGATCTACGTCGACAGCCCGTCCAAGCTGCCGCCGCTGAACAACATTCACGAGCTGCGCGAGCCTATTGCAGAATGTCACATGCTGCTGCCGCAGGAGTTCCTGGGGAACGTTATTACGCTCTGTATTGAGAAGCGTGGCGTGCAGACCAACATGGTTTACCACGGTAACCAGGTGGCGCTGACCTATGAAATCCCTATGGCGGAAGTGGTACTCGACTTCTTCGACCGTCTGAAGTCTACCTCCCGTGGCTATGCGTCACTGGATTACAACTTCAAGCGTTTCCAGGCCTCCAACATGGTGCGCGTGGACGTGCTGATCAACGGCGAGCGTGTGGATGCGCTGGCGCTCATCACCCACAATGACAATGCGCCGTACCGTGGCCGCGAGCTGGTTGAGAAGATGAAAGATCTGATCCCGCGTCAGCAGTTTGACATTGCGATTCAGGCGGCCATCGGTAACCACATCATTGCCCGCTCAACCGTGAAGCAGCTGCGTAAAAACGTTCTGGCGAAGTGCTATGGCGGTGACGTCAGCCGTAAGAAAAAGCTGCTGCAGAAGCAGAAAGAAGGTAAGAAGCGTATGAAGCAGGTCGGTAACGTTGAGCTGCCGCAGGAAGCATTCCTTGCCATTCTTCATGTCGGTAAAGACGGCAAATAACTTTTAAGGAGTTGGCATGGCGAACATGTTTGCCCTGATCCTGGTCATCGCTACGCTGGTGACAGGCCTGCTGTGGTGCCTGGATAAGTTTATCTTCGCCCCAAAACGCCGTGAACGTCAGGCTGCCGCGCAGGCAGCGACTGGCGATGCGCTTGACGCGAAAACCCTGAAGAAAGTTGGCCCGAAACCGGGCTGGCTGGAAACGGGCGCGTCGGTGTTCCCGGTGCTGGCGATTGTGCTGGTGGTACGTTCGTTTATTTATGAGCCGTTCCAGATCCCATCGGGATCAATGATGCCAACGCTGCTGATCGGTGATTTTATTCTGGTTGAGAAGTTTGCCTACGGCATTAAAGATCCGATTTACCAGAAAACGCTGATCGAAACGGGGCATCCGAAACGTGGCGACATCGTGGTGTTTAAATATCCGGACGATCCGCGTCTGGATTACATTAAGCGCGCGGTGGGGCTGCCGGGTGATAAAGTGACCTACGATCCGGTTGCGAAGGAAGTCACCGTTCAGCCGGGCTGCAGCTCCGGTACCGCGTGTGAAAACGCGCTGCCAATCACCTACTCAAACGTTGAGCCAAGTGATTTCGTGCAGACTTTCGCCCGTCGTAACGGCGGTGAAGCGACCAGCGGATTCTTCCAGGTGCCAAAAGGTGAAACCAAAGAGAACGGCATTCGTCTGGTTGAGCGCAAAGAGACGCTGGGCGATGTCACTCACCGCATTCTGACCGTGCCAATCGCGCAGGACCAAGTGGGGATGTATTACAAACAGCCGGGTCAGCAGCTGGCCAGCTGGATCGTACCGCCGGGACACTACTTCATGATGGGCGATAACCGCGATAACTCCGCGGACAGCCGTTACTGGGGCTTTGTGCCGGAAGCGAATCTGGTGGGTAAAGCAACCGCGATCTGGATGAGTTTTGAGAAGCAGGAAGGCGAGTGGCCGACCGGGGTGCGCCTGAATCGTATTGGCGGAATCCATTAATTCTCAGGAAAAGAACACGTAGCCGCGTTATTTCGCGGCTACGTGAATTATTTCCTCGATAAATCTCTTTGAACTAACGACATCCCCTGTCGTTGTGTATAGAATATTCCCCCGAAGTTTATGGTTGGCCCTGCAAGGGTGCCACGGCACACGAAACCGCGTTGGTTTTCTCAGGTCGGTTTCGTGTGCTGCATTTTTGACGCATTCATTTATTGGTATCGCATGAACCCCATCGTAATTAATCGGCTTCAACGGAAGCTGGGCTACACTTTTCATCATCAGGAGTTGTTGCAACAGGCATTAACCCATCGCAGTGCCAGCAGCAAACATAATGAGCGTCTCGAGTTTCTGGGTGACTCTATTTTAAGTTTCGTGATTGCGAATGCGCTTTATCATCGTTTCCCGCGCGTGGACGAAGGTGATATGAGCCGCATGCGCGCCACGCTGGTGCGCGGCAACACCCTCGCTGAAATCGCGCGCGAATTTGAACTGGGCGAATGTCTGCGTCTTGGGCCGGGTGAACTGAAAAGCGGCGGCTTCCGTCGTGAATCTATTCTTGCCGATACGGTCGAAGCATTAATTGGTGGCGTGTTCCTGGACAGCGATATCCAGACCGTAGAAAAGCTGATCCTTAACTGGTATCAGACCCGTCTGGACGAAATTAGCCCGGGCGATAAACAAAAAGATCCGAAAACGCGCCTGCAGGAATATTTGCAGGGCCGTCATCTGCCGCTGCCATCCTATCTGGTGGTGCAGGTTCGTGGCGAAGCGCACGATCAGGAATTTACCATCCATTGCCAGGTCAGTGGCCTGAGTGAACCGGTGGTGGGCACAGGTTCGAGCCGCCGTAAGGCTGAACAGGCTGCCGCCGAACAGGCGTTAAAAATGCTGGAGCTGGAATGAGCGAAGAAAAAACCTATTGCGGATTTATTGCCATCGTCGGACGTCCGAACGTCGGCAAATCCACCCTGCTGAATAATCTGCTTGGGCAGAAGATTTCCATCACCTCGCGTAAGGCGCAGACCACGCGTCACCGCATCGTCGGCATCCATACTGAAGGCGCATATCAGGCAATCTACGTCGATACCCCTGGCCTGCACATGGAAGAGAAGCGCGCCATTAACCGTCTGATGAACAAGGCGGCGAGCAGCTCCATCGGCGACGTAGAACTGGTGATTTTCGTTGTGGAGGGCACCCGCTGGACGCCGGACGACGAAATGGTACTGAACAAGCTGCGTGACGGCAAAACGCCGGTGATCCTCGCGGTCAACAAAGTTGACAACGTGCAGGAAAAAGCTGACCTGCTGCCGCACCTGCAGTGGCTGGGCAGCCAGATGAACTTCCTCGATATCGTTCCGCTGTCTGCTGAGACCGGCCTGAACGTCGATACCATCGCGGGCATCGTACGTAAGCACTTGCCGGAAGCGATTCACCACTTCCCGGAAGATTACATCACCGATCGCTCTCAGCGCTTTATGGCGTCTGAAATCATCCGTGAAAAGCTGATGCGTTTCCTGGGCGCCGAGCTGCCGTACTCTGTGACGGTGGAGATCGAGCGTTTCCAGAGCAACGAGCGCGGTGGCTACGACATTAACGGCCTGATCCTCGTCGAGCGTGAAGGGCAGAAGAAGATGGTGATCGGCAACAAAGGCGCCAAGATCAAAACCATCGGTATCGAAGCCCGTAAGGACATGCAGGAGATGTTCGAAGCGCCAGTTCATCTGGAACTGTGGGTGAAGGTGAAATCTGGCTGGGCCGATGATGAGCGTGCTCTGCGCAGCCTCGGTTACGGCGAAGATCAGTAACTCAAGACGACGAGTATAATGGAAGGTTGGCAGCGCGCCTTCGTTCTCCATAGTCGTCCCTGGAGCGAAACCAGCCTGATGCTGGACGTCTTCACGGAAGAGTCGGGCCGCGTGCGCCTTGTTGCGAAAGGCGCACGATCCAAACGTTCTAATCTGAAGGGTGCCCTACAGCCTTTTACGCCGCTGCTGGTTCGCTTTGGCGGGCGAGGGGAAGTCAAAACCTTGCGCAGCGCTGAAGCCGTCTCTCTGGCGCTTCCCCTTTCTGGCATCACGCTCTACAGCGGTCTGTATGTCAACGAGCTCATCTCCCGCGTCCTTGAACATGAGACTCGCTTCTCGGAACTTTTCTTCGATTATCTGCACTGTATCCAGGCACTGGCGGGTGCGACCGGCACGCCCGAACCCGCCCTGCGTCGTTTCGAACTGGCGCTGCTGGGCCACCTCGGGTACGGCGTGGATTTTCTGCACTGCGCAGGCAGCGGTGATGAGGTGGAAGACACCATGACCTACCGCTACCGCGAAGAAAAAGGCTTTATTGCCAGCGTCGTCGTTGATAACAGTACTTTTACCGGACGCCAGCTCAAAGCGCTTTATGAACGCGAGTTTCCGGACGCCGATACCCTGCGCGCAGCAAAACGCTTTACCCGGATTGCCCTCAAGCCGTATCTTGGCGGCAAGCCCTTAAAGAGCCGCGAATTATTCAGGCAGTTTATGCCCAAACGTTAGACCACAGCATCAGAAAGAAAACCGAGGATTGTCATGGCTGAATTACTGTTAGGCGTCAACATCGACCACATCGCCACCCTGCGTAACGCGCGCGGCACGGCGTATCCCGATCCGGTTCAGGCGGCGTTTATCGCTGAACAGGCTGGTGCCGACGGCATTACCGTTCACCTGCGTGAAGACCGCCGCCACATTACCGACCGCGACGTGCGCATTCTTCGTCAGACGCTGGACACCCGTATGAATCTGGAGATGGCGGTCACCGAAGAGATGCTGACCATTGCCTGCGAGACCAAACCGCACTTCTGCTGCCTGGTGCCGGAAAAACGCCAGGAAGTGACCACCGAAGGTGGACTGGACGTGGCGGGGCAGCAGGACAAAATGCGCGATGCCTGCAAGCGCCTGGCGGATGCCGGTATCCTGGTTTCTCTGTTTATCGACGCCGATTTCGCGCAGATTAAAGCGGCAGCCGACGTGGGCGCGCCGTATATCGAAATTCACACCGGCTGCTATGCCGATGCTAAAAACGATGCCGAGCAGGCCAAAGAGCTGGAGCGTATCGCCAAAGCGGCCACCTACGCCGCGAGCCTGGGACTGAAGGTTAATGCCGGTCACGGCCTGACCTACCACAACGTGAAGGCCATTGCTGCTCTGCCGGAAATGCATGAGCTGAACATCGGCCACGCCATTATTGGCCGCGCGGTGATGAGCGGCCTGAAAGAGGCGGTTTCAGAGATGAAACGCCTGATGCTGGAAGCGCGTCAGTAATGGCCATTCTGGGCTTAGGCACCGATATCGTCGAAATAGCTCGCATTGAAGCGGTGATCGCCCGGAGCGGCGATCGCCTGGCAAGGCGCGTGCTGAGCGATAACGAATGGGCCATCTGGGAAGCGCACCAGCAGCCGGTGCGTTTTCTGGCAAAGCGCTTTGCGGTAAAAGAGGCGGCAGCCAAAGCGTTCGGGACCGGCATTCGTAACGGCCTGGCATTTAACCAGTTCGAAGTTTTTAATGATGATCTGGGCAAACCGCGCCTGCGTCTGTGGGGTGAAGCGCAAAAGCTGGCGGAGAGGCTGGGGGTGAATCATATGCACGTGACGATCGCAGATGAACGCCACTATGCCAGCGCGACGGTGATTATCGAAAGCTAAATTTTGTCCGCGTGGTGCATCAGGACAAATTTATCCCACAGCTGCTCTTCGCTCTCGACGTGTGTCGGATCCTTCAGAATAGTGTTGGGGATCGGGCACACCTTCTGGCAGGTCGGCGTCTCATAGTGGCCGACGCATTCCGTGCAGCGGTCGCTGTTAATCTCGTAAATGCTGTCGCCCATCGAAATCGCCTGGTTCGGGCATTCGGGTTCGCACATATCGCAATTGATGCATTTTTTGGTAATTAACAGCGCCATCAGGAAATTCTCAGAAACAACACAAACTGGGCGGGCATTATACGCGTCAAACCAGTTTCTTTACCAGTTCTTCGCTGTGACGAATGCGCTCGGGCGCGCGCTCCAGATCCTGCTGTACCAGCGCCATAAACAGCAGGTCCGTCAGCATCATTTGTGCGCTGGTGGACGAAATTGCCGCGCTGCGCGTGGCCTGCTCTTCGGCAATGGTATACAAACAGCGCGTTGCCCGCTGCTGCAGCGCATTTGGCGTAAAGCCGGTGATCGCCAGAATTTTGCCGCCGACGCGCAGGGCTTCGTCGGTCGCCATGTTGATCTCGCGGCGCTCGCCGGAGTAGGAGATGGCCAGCAGCAGATCGTCAGGATCCATCGCCTGCACGGTCGCCAGCAGGGCGTGCATATCCTGCTCGACGATGGCGTTAAAACCGATTTTAGTCAGCTTCCAGCCAAAATTACGCGCCACCAGACCGGACGCGCCAATACCGGTCAAAATAATACGCCGCGCCGCCCGCAGCATCGCCACGCTTTCCAGTAATTTCTCTTCGGTATTCACGTCCAGCGTGGCGTGCATGGCCGCCACGTTCTCCTTGATCAGCTTTTCCCCAACCAGACGCATCGGGTCATCGCCGCGGATCTGGTTATGCACCGGCATGGACTGCGGATTCGGGTTACTCACCAGCGCTTCGCTGATTGCCAGCTTAAGAGCGGGAAAACCCTTAAACCCGATCTTCTGGGCAAATTTCACCACGCTTGACTGGCTCACTCCAGCTTCGCTTGCCAGCTGCTGTGAGCTGAGGTGGCGGGCGCGATCGGGCTGAGAAAGCAGAAAATCCGCCAGCTTTTTGTCGCTTTGAGCAAAGCCGGCGTAGCGCTGGCGAATGCGAATTAAACAGTTCATGAGTACTCCCGGCGGAAATGTGATTGTCTGCGCAAAAACGAATTCTGCTCGCCTGAATGAATTTTATATTCCATTATAGTGTGATTATTATGAATTAAAAATTCTTGAGGTACAAAAAATGAATCTTGGCTCACTTGTTTCTGAAAGGCGTAACCCGCAAACCATGGATCTGGATGCGCTCTCCACCCTGGAGCTGGTTAACCGCTTTAATCAACAGGATACGCTGGTAGCGCAGGCAGTGAAAGAGACATTGCCAGAGGTGGCGAAAGCGGTCGATGCGGCGGCGGAAGCTCTTAAGGTCGGTGGTCGCATTATCTATATGGGGGCCGGTACCAGCGGGCGTCTCGGGGTGCTGGATGCCTCGGAATGTCCGCCCACCTTTGGCGTTCCGCACGGCCTGGTGGTTGGCCTGATTGCAGGTGGTCCCGGCGCGCTGCTGAAGGCCGTTGAAGGGGCGGAGGACAACAAACAGCTGGGTGAGGATGACCTGAAGGATCTGAACCTGACGGCGAACGATCTGGTGGTCGGCCTGGCGGCATCCGGGCGCACGCCGTACGTCATTGGCGGCCTGGAATACGCCAACCGGACCGGCTGCACGACGGTCGCCATCTCCTGCAACCCCGGCTCGCCGATTGCGCAGGTGGCCGCTATCGCCATCTCTCCGGTCGTTGGGCCGGAAGCGCTCACCGGCTCCACGCGCCTGAAATCCGGGACCGCGCAAAAGCTGGTGCTCAATATGATCTCCACCGGTGCGATGGTGAAGTTCGGCAAGGTCTACCAGAACCTGATGGTCGATATGCAGGCCACCAACGTCAAGCTGGTGGACAGAGCCTGCCGCATGGTGATGGAGGCGACAGGCGCGGGCCGTGAAGAGGCAGAAGCGGTGCTCAGGCAGACCGATCACGACGTAAAACCAGCCATTTTGATGATCTTAAGCGGGCTGGACGCGGCGGCTGCGCGAGCCAAACTCGACGCGCACAACGGCTTCTTACGGGCGGCTTTAGAAAACTAGCAGAGGCGTTTATGGACAAAACAGCAGCGCTCGCCAGCGATATCCTGCAGGGGATAGGCGGGGAGAAAAATATTCAGCGTCTGGAAAACTGCATGACGCGCGTGCGCGTCGAGGTGCATAACGACGATCAGCTTGACGTGCCGGGCCTGAAGAAGCTGTCCGGCGTCAGTGGCTACGTGAAACAGGGGCAGCAACACCAGTTGATCGTCGGGCCGGGCAAGGCGGCGCAGGTTGTCGACGCCATGCGCGCGCTGATGGTCGGCGGTACAAGCGTGACGGTTGACGACGCTGAACGCACCAAAGCGCAGGCGAAGGCCAAATACAAAGCTCCCATGAGCGATGCGCTGCGACAGCTGGCAAACGTCTTTATCCCGCTGATCCCGGCGTTTATAGCTTCCGGCTTGATCACCGGGATCATCAACATCCTCAAGCGGCCAGATATTGTCGGGGATTTTGCCACGCAGTATCCGAACCTGCTGGGCATTCTCGGGATCTTCGGCAGCGCGGTGTTTGCCATTATGAACATCCTGGTCGGGGTCAATACTGCGAAGGTGTTTGGCGGCTCGCTGGCAATGGGCGGCGTGATGGCAGGGATCTTGTCCAGCCCGCAGCTGGCGCAAATCACGCTGTTTGGCGAGGCGCTCCAGCCTGGTCGCGGCGGGGTGATTGCCGTGCTGCTGGTGGTTATTCTTATGTGCTGGATCGAGAAAAAGCTACGCGCGGTTCTGCCTGGCTCGATTGAGCTGATCCTCAACCCGCTGCTGACCACGTTAATTACCGGTAGCGTCGCGATTGTGGTCCTTCAGCCACTAGGCGGGTGGATCTCTGACGCCATCGCCCACGGCGCGTCTCTGGCTATCGACCGCGGCGGCCTGCTGGTGGGGGCGGTGCTGTCAGGTACCTTCCTGCCGCTGGTGCTGACCGGCCTGCATCAGGGGCTGGTGCCGATCCACGTCGAGCTGGTGCAGGCGCACGGCTATAACGCGCTGCTGCCTATTCTCTCGATGGCGGGCGTCGGGCAGGTGGGGGCAGCGATTGCCGTCCTGATGAAAACCCGCAACGCGCGCCTGAAAAAAGTGATTAAAGGGGCGCTGCCGGTCGGGCTGCTCGGCATTGGCGAGCCGCTGATATTCGGCGTCACGCTGCCGCTGGGTAAACCGTTCCTTGCGGCCTGTCTGGGGGGCGCTGTAGGCGGGGCACTCATTAGCTACTGGAAAGTCGCCACCGTTATCACCTTTGGTCTCTCCGGTTTACCGCTGGCATTAACCATCGTGACCGGAAAAGTCATGCTCTATCTGTTAGGCTATTTAGTAGCGGTGATCGCCGGGTTCCTGTTTACCTGGCTGTTAGGATTCAACGACCCAGAGGAGTAAGGTTTGGCCAATCACGAGCGTCGCGTTGTCTTTTTCGATCTGGATGGAACGCTGCATCAGCAGGATATGTTTGGTACGTTTATGCGCTACCTGCTGCGGCGTCAGCCTCTGAACGCGCTGCTCGTCTTACCGCTCTTACCCCTCATTGGCATCGCGCTGCTGGTAAAAGGCCGGGCGGCGCGCTGGCCGATGAGCCTGCTGCTGTGGGGATGTACGTTTGGCCACAGCGAAGCGCGGCTCAAACAGCTCGAAAAGGAGTTCGCTCTCTGGTTCCGCGGCCACGTTGCCGCGTTTCCCGTGGTGCAGGCGCGCCTGACCAGCTATCTTGACGCCAACGATGCCGATATCTGGCTGATTACCGGCTCCCCGCAGACGCTGGTGGAGCAGGTCTACTTTGATACCCCCTGGCTGCCGCGCGTAAATCTTATCGCCACGCAAATCTCCCGCGGCTACGGCGGCTGGGTCCTGACGATGCGCTGTCTGGGGCATGAAAAAGTTGTCCAGCTGGAAAAACGCATCGGCACGCCGCTGCGTCTTTACAGCGGCTACAGCGACAGCAAGCAGGACAACCCGCTGCTCTATTTTTGCCAGCACCGCTGGCGCGTTACTCCCCTCGGTGAACTTCAGCAACTCGAATAGTGTTATCTGTAAGGGCTGTGTATAATGCCGCCCGCTTTTCGACTGGAGTATCAATCCTTGTCCACCTCAGAACACAATCATGAATACTGGATGCGCCACGCGCTGGCGCTGGCTCAACGGGCCTGGGACGAGGGCGAAGTGCCCGTGGGCGCGGTGCTGGTTCATAACAACCGGGTGATTGGGGAAGGGTGGAACCGTCCTATTGGCCGCCACGATCCTACCGCGCACGCCGAAATTATGGCGCTTCGTCAGGGCGGGCTGGTGCTGCAAAACTATCGTCTGCTCGATACCACCCTGTACGTCACCCTTGAACCCTGCGTGATGTGCTCCGGGGCGATGGTGCACAGCCGAATCGGTACCCTGGTGTTTGGAGCGCGGGATGAAAAAACCGGTGCGGCCGGTTCACTGATGGACGTGCTGGGTCATCCCGGAATGAATCATCAGGTGCAGACTATCGGTGGGGTACTTGCACCAGAGTGTTCGGGGCTATTAAGCGATTTCTTTCGAATGCGCCGTCAGCAGAAAAAGCAACAAAAGGCAGAATTGAAGTTGTCGGATGATTAAGCTCGTCCGGCGCCACAACCGGATAACTTTCCGCCAGCTGTTTTGCCTCTGTTGCCTCTTTCTCTTTCTCCAGCAGATAGCCGACCAGGCTAATCTGATACTTACGTATATTTTCCACGTAGGCGTAGGCTTCATGTCCGCGCGCGTAGCCATACGTCAGCTTGTTGTACCATGGCTTCTGGCTCAGCAGCGGCAGGCGCTGTTTTACGTCTGACCAGCTGTCCGGGTTTCCCTTCGTTTTCGCCGTCAGAGCCCGCGCGTCAAGCATGTGCGCGTAGCCCATGTTGTAGGCCGCCAGCGCAAACCAGATCCGTTCTTCTTCCGGCACGGTTTCCGGGACTTTAGCCATCATATCCTGCAGGTAGCGCGTCCCGCCGCTGATGCTCTGTTCCGCATCGGTGCGGTCGTTAACGCCCAGGCTCAGCGCGGTATTTTTGGTTAACATCATCAGTCCGCGTACGCCCGTTGGCGACGTGGCCTGGGTGTCCCAGTGGGACTCCTGGTACGAGATAGCCGCCAGCAGTTTCCAGTCAATCTCCTGGGCATATTTTTCGAAAAGCGGCTGCAGGTCAGGCAGGACGCTGTCAACCGCGCGCAGGAAGCTGCGGGTGTCAACGTAGTCAAAGTCATCCCCGTGGCCGAGGTACTTCTCCTCAAGTCGCGCCAGCGTGCCGTCTTCATTGATGGTGTTATAAAAATCCAGCATGGCCGCCGAGAGGGTCTGGTCATCATCCAGATGGGTAAACCAGGTCACCGGCTGTTCGTCCGTCACGTCCAGCGCCACGGCGATTTCAGGATGCACCCGCTGGAACAGGCTGATCGCCACCGAATCGGCGATGGTGTAGGGCAGTTTCTGATCTTTGACCTGCTCCAGCAGCTCCGTCGTGCCGAGTTTAGGGTCAACCGTCCAGCTCAGATCCGGGTATTTTTTCTCCTTTAACTCACGCAGGTCGTCAATCACTACGTGGCCGGGAGCAATCGTCAGCTGTTGCGCGTTGATCGAGGCAAGCGTACGCGGGCGCAGGCTCCCGACGCGATAAACCAGCTGCTGGGAAACGGAGTAGTAGGTCGGGCCCGGCTGGTAGTTCTTGCTGCGCTCGCTGTTATAGACCAGCCCGGCAGCGAGGATATCGGCGTTGTTGTTGTCCAGGTCGTCAAACAGCTGGTTGATGTTCTGGCGGACGGTAATTTTAAGCTTCACGCCCAGATAATCGGCAAACTGCTGCGCCAGCTCATAATCCAGACCAATAATTTTGCCGTTGATGTCGCTGTAAATCAGCGGAGAGTTGAGGGTACTGACGCGCAGTTCCCCCCGCTCCTGAATGGCGGCGATACGATTTTCGGCTTTGCCGAACCAGGGGATGGAAGGCCAGAGGGCCACTGCCAGCAGCAACGTTACAATGCCGATGAGCAGATAATTAATCTTTAATTTTTTCAATTAGTTAATTCTCTGCGACGCCGGTTGCCTCAGTCTGCTGTAGCCATGTTAATCATAAGGTTTGTCATTGAATGAGCGGCATTTTGCGTAAACTTGCGCCACTTGGCAACCAATTAGAGAGACAGGTCACATCTATTGTTAAACGCTGAAGTCGATTTTATTTCGACGCAAACGGTTTCGTCGGCGCTCAGGATTCTCTATAATGACGCCCGTTTTCCCCCCTTGCGCACACTGTAAGCGCCCCGGCGCTTCGAAGACGAGAGACTTATGATGGAAATTCTGCGTGGTTCGCCTGCACTGTCTGCCTTCCGTATTACCAAACTGCTGGCACGTTTTCAGGCGGCCGACCTTCCGGTAAGCAATATTTACGCTGAGTATGTCCATTTTGCTGACCTGAATGCCCCCCTGAATGCAGAGGAGCGCGTACAGCTGGAACGCCTGCTCAAGTATGGCCCAAATCTGAGCAGCCATACGCCAACCGGCAAACTGATCCTTGCGACGCCGCGTCCGGGCACCATCTCCCCCTGGTCTTCCAAAGCCACCGACATTGCCCACAACTGCGGCCTGAGCCAGATTAACCGTCTGGAGCGCGGCGTAGCGTACTACGTCGAAGCCTCTACCCTGAGCGACGCGCAGTGGCAGGCGGTTGCGGCTGAATTGCACGACCGCATGATGGAGAGCGTGTTTGCCTCTCTTGATGACGCACAGAAGCTTTTCTCCCATCATCAGCCTGCGCCGGTACAGAGCGTGGACCTGCTGGGGCAGGGCCGCCAGGCGCTGATTGACGCCAACCTGCGTCTCGGCCTGGCGCTGGCAGAAGACGAAATTGACTACCTGCAGGACGCGTTCGTTAAGCTCAACCGCAACCCGAACGACATCGAACTCTACATGTTCGCGCAGGCCAACTCTGAGCACTGCCGCCATAAGATTTTCAATGCCGACTGGATTATCGACGGCGAACAGCAGCCGAAGTCGCTGTTCAAAATGATCAAAAACACCATGGAACAAACCCCTGACCACGTGCTGTCTGCCTATAAAGACAACGCCGCGGTGATGGAAGGTTCCGAGGTGGGCCGCTTCTTCGCCGATCGCGAAGCAGGGCGCTATGACTTCCATCAGGAGCCTGCGCATATTCTGATGAAAGTGGAAACCCACAACCACCCGACGGCCATTTCTCCGTGGCCGGGTGCGGCGACCGGCTCCGGCGGCGAAATCCGTGACGAAGGGGCGACCGGTCGTGGGGCGAAACCAAAAGCGGGTCTGGTCGGCTTTTCCGTTTCTAACCTGCGCATCCCTGGCTTTGAACAGCCGTGGGAAGAAGATTTCGGCAAGCCAGAGCGCATCGTGACCGCGCTGGATATCATGACCGAAGGTCCGCTGGGCGGCGCGGCGTTTAACAACGAATTTGGCCGTCCGGCGCTGAACGGTTACTTCCGTACCTACGAAGAGAAGGTGGACAGCCACAACGGCGAAGAGCTGCGTGGCTACCACAAACCGATCATGCTGGCGGGCGGGATCGGCAACATCCGTGCCGATCACGTGCAAAAAGGCGAGATCGTCGTCGGCGCGAAGCTGATCGTGCTGGGCGGCCCGGCGATGAACATCGGTCTGGGCGGCGGTGCGGCCTCCTCTATGGCCTCCGGCCAGTCTGATGCGGATCTCGACTTCGCGTCCGTGCAGCGTGACAACCCTGAGATGGAGCGTCGCTGCCAGGAAGTGATCGACCGCTGCTGGCAGCTGGGCGATGCTAACCCGATTCTGTTCATCCACGACGTGGGCGCGGGCGGTCTGTCCAACGCTATGCCGGAGCTGGTGAGCGACGGCGGTCGCGGTGGCCGTTTCAACCTGCGCGATATCCTGAGCGATGAGCCGGGCATGAGCCCGCTCGAAATCTGGTGTAACGAATCCCAGGAGCGCTATGTGCTGGCGGTTGCGGCCGACCAGCTGCCGCTGTTTGACGAGCTGTGCCGCCGCGAGCGCGCGCCGTATGCCGTCATCGGTGAAGCGACCGAAGAGCAGCACCTGACTCTGAGCGACACCCATTTCGACAACCAGCCTATCGATCTGCCGCTGGACGTGCTGCTCGGCAAAACGCCGAAGATGACCCGCGATGTGCAGACCCGTAAAGCGGCGGGCAAAGCGCTGGATCGCCAGGGCATCACCGTGGCAGAAGCCGTTAATCGCGTGCTGCACCTGCCGGCTGTCGCTGAGAAAACCTTCCTGGTGACCATCGGCGATCGTACCGTGACCGGTATGGTGTCGCGCGATCAGATGGTTGGCCCGTGGCAGATCCCGGTGGCGAACTGCGCCGTGACCACCGCGAGCCTCGACAGCTACTACGGCGAAGCGATGGCGCTGGGTGAACGCACCCCGGTCGCGCTGCTGGACTTCGCCGCCTCTGCACGACTGGCGGTTGGTGAAGCGCTGACCAACATCGCGGCGACGCAGATTGGCGACATCAAACGTATCAAACTTTCCGCGAACTGGATGGCGGCAGCCGGTCACCCTGGTGAAGACGCTGGCCTGTATGAAGCCGTGAAAGCGGTGGGTGAGGAACTGTGCCCAGCCCTCGGCCTGACCATTCCGGTGGGTAAAGACTCCATGTCGATGAAAACCCGCTGGCAGGAGGGTAACGAGCAGCGCGAGATGACGTCTCCGCTGTCGCTGGTGATCACCGCGTTTGCCCGCGTGGAAGACGTGCGCCATACCGTTACGCCGCAGCTGGCGACCGAAGATAACGCCCTGCTGTTGATTGACCTGGGTAAGGGCCACAACGCGCTGGGCGCCACCGCACTGGCGCAGGTTTACCGTCAACTTGGCGACAAGCCAGCCGACGTGCGCGACGTGGCGCAGCTAAAAGGTTTCTACGACGCAATTCAGGCGCTGGTGGCACAGCGCAAGCTGCTGGCCTACCATGACCGTTCCGACGGCGGCCTGCTGGTGACCCTGGCAGAGATGGCCTTCACCGGCCACTGCGGCGTGGAAGCGAACATTGCAACGCTTGGCGAAGACCGCCTGGCGGCGCTGTTTAACGAAGAGCTGGGTGCGGTGATTCAGGTTCGCGCCGCAGACCGCGAGGCGGTGGAAGCGATTCTGGCGAAGCACGGTCTGGCAGACTGCGTCCACTATCTGGGGAAAGCCGTTCAGGGCGACCGCTTCGTCATTGAGGCCGACGGTCACGCCGTGTTCAGCGAAAGCCGCACCACGCTGCGCATGTGGTGGGCAGAAACTACATGGCAGATGCAGCGCCTGCGCGATAACCCGGAATGCGCCGATCAGGAGCATAACGCGAAAGCGAATGACCAGGATCCTGGCCTGAACGTGAAGCTCTCCTTCGACATCAACGAAGACATCGCTGCGCCGTACATTGCGACCGGCGCGCGTCCGAAAGTGGCCGTGCTGCGCGAGCAGGGCGTTAACTCCCACGTTGAGATGGCGGCAGCCTTCCACCGCGCGGGCTTTGACGCTATCGACGTCCACATGAGCGACCTGCTGGCCGGGCGTATCGGTCTGGAAGATTTCCATGCGCTGGTGGCGTGCGGCGGTTTCTCCTACGGCGACGTGCTGGGCGCAGGCGAAGGCTGGGCGAAGTCCATTCTGTTTAACAGCCGCGTGCGCGACGAGTTCGAGACCTTCTTCCATCGTCCGCAAACCCTGGCGCTGGGCGTGTGCAACGGCTGCCAGATGATGTCTAACCTGCGCGAGCTGATCCCGGGCAGCGAATCCTGGCCACGCTTTGTGCGCAACCAGTCCGACCGCTTCGAAGCGCGCTTCAGTCTGGTTGAAGTGACTCAGAGCCCGTCTCTGCTGCTGCAGGGGATGGTTGGCTCTCAGATGCCAATCGCCGTTTCCCACGGCGAAGGTCAGGTAGAAGTGCGCGATGCGGCCCATCTGGCGCAGCTCGAGAGCAAAGGCCTGGTGGCGCTGCGCTTTGTCGATAACTTCGGCAAGGTCACGGAAACCTATCCGGCGAACCCGAACGGCTCCGTCAATGGTATTACGGCGGTGACCAGCGAAAGCGGTCGCGCGACCATCATGATGCCGCACCCTGAACGCGTGTTCCGTACCGTGAGCAACTCCTGGCACCCGGAAAACTGGGGCGAGGACAGCCCGTGGATGCGTATCTTCCGCAACGCGCGTAAACAGCTGGGTTAAGATGTAAAGCAGGTACTTTGTAGGCCCGGTGAGCGTAGCGCCACCGGGTTTTTTTATGCGTGTCGCAAAATTGCGACAAAGATGGTATAGGGCTGTCTCCAATTGGAGACACTTAACCCATTGATTTATATATGGCCGGACAGGTTCCCGTTAAGGTGTTGCTTAATAGCGACACTTAGCCTGGAAATCATTCAGCGCACAATAAATAGATTAAACGAATAAAAGATATATATTTCAAAGTGTTAATATTTTGTTTTGCATTCTGGCATGGGTGTTGCATAATATCAACCAGTGGCTCATTCACCTTCTTATGTCAGCCCCTTCGGGACGTGCTACATAAACTTCGAATGACGCACAAAAAGGTGCCTGCCGTCCAACTACTGATCATAGCGATGCTTTATCAGGCCAGGGCGAAACGTCGAGTTAGGCACCGCCTTATTCCATAACAAAGCCGGGTTTTTACCCGGCTTTGTTGTATCTGAAGGGCAGACTCAGTTACGCTCTCCGTAAACCCCCATGAAGAGAGTAATGCGTTGAAACGCTGGCCCGTTTTTCCCCGCTCCCTGCGACAGCTCGTGATGATGGCCTTTCTGCTGATCCTGCTGCCGCTGCTGATCCTCGCCTGGCAGGCATGGCAGAGCCTCAACGCGCTGAGTGCCCAGGCGGCACTGACGAACCGCACCACGCTTATCGATGCCAGACGCAGTGAAGCGATGACCAACGCCGCGCTGGAGATGGAGCGTAGCTATCGTCAGTACTGCGTGCTCGACGATCGGACGCTGGAGAAGGTCTACCAGAGCCAGCGCAAGCGCTACAGCGAAATGCTGGATGCCCACGCGGGCGTGCTGCCGGACGACAGACTGTATCAGGCGTTACGTCAGGATCTGAACGATCTCGCGCAGCTGCAGTGCCAGAACAGCGGCCCGGATGCGGCTGCCGCCGCGCGCCTTGAGGCATTCGCCGCCGCCAATACCGAAATGGTGCAGTCAACGCGCACGGTCATTTTCTCTCGCGGCCAGCAACTGCAGCAGGAGATTGCCGAGCGCGGCCAGTTCTTCGGCTGGCAGGCGCTGGTGCTGTTCCTGGTGAGCCTCGGGCTGGTGCTGCTCTTTACCCGCATGATCATCGGCCCGGTGAAGGGTATTCAGCGTATGATCAACCGCCTGGGGGAGGGGAAATCGCTCGGGGATACGGTTGCCTTTAAAGGCCCGCGCGAGCTGCGATCCGTCGGGCAGCGCATTATCTGGCTATCCGAGCGCCTGGCGTGGCTGGAATCCCAGCGTCATCAGTTCCTGCGCCATATTTCCCATGAGCTGAAAACCCCGCTGGCCAGCATGCGTGAAGGAACGGAGCTGCTGGCGGACGAGGTGGCAGGGTCGCTTACTCCGGAGCAGAAAGAGATTGTCGAAATTCTGGACGCCAGCAGCCGCAACCTGCAAAAGCTGATCGAGCAGCTTCTGGATTACAACCGCAAGCTGGCTGACGGGACGGTGGTACTGGAAGAGGTGGAGATTGAGCCACTGGTGGATATGGTGATCTCCGCCCATAGCTTGCCGGCAAGAGCTAAAATGATGCATACCGGGGTGGAGCTGAATGCGCCGACATGCCTGGCTGAACCCATGCTATTAATGAGCGTTCTGGATAATCTTTACTCCAATGCGGTGCACTATGGTACTGAATCCGGTAACATTTATATCCGAAGTTATACGAAGGGCTCCCGGGTGTTTATTGACGTCGCAAACACCGGCACCCCGATCCCCGATGACGAAAAAACCATGATCTTCGAACCCTTTTTCCAGGGGAGTCATCAGCGGAAAGGCGCGGTAAAAGGAAGCGGTCTGGGATTAAGCATTGCTCGGGACTGCATACGACGCATGCAGGGTGAGCTAAACATTGCCACGGACGAACGTTCAGATGTTTGCTTCCGTATTGAACTGCCCCTGAGCCGGAAAAATTAATAAAATGAATCTATATCTGGTGAGTATGTCACACGTCTTTTTCCGCGCCATACGCGCGGTGTTTTCCAGCAAAGCGGGTCGCCTGAGTCTGCCCTGTTTAGTTCTGGCGGGGTGCGTTTCCCATGCGCCGCAAAGTGCGATAAGCGGTAAACAGGAAGACAAATGGCCCGATAACCAGCTGGCGGATTTCCTCTCTACCCGCTGTGAGGATATCTGGAATCTGTCAGGGCATGATGTCGAAAATAATCCGCTGTTCTGGCTGCGCGGAATAGATTGCGCCCAGCGGCTTGCGCCGGTAGACGCCCGCATGAAGGCGGCGATGCTGGATGAAGACACCTGGCAGGACGCTTTCAAGCGTGGGATTTTACTGGCCGATGCGAAAATTACACCCGTTGAACGTCGGGCCAACGTGACCCGTCTGGACACGTTTGTGATCAATCTTCCCGCACAGGTGCGCCCGGTATACCAGCTCTGGCGGGATGGGCAGACGTTACAGCTGCAGTTGTCTGAAGAGCGCTCCCGCTACAGCAAGCTACAGCAGTCAACTGACAGCGAGCTGGATACGCTGCGCCAACAGCAACAGCATTTACGTACTCAGCTGGATACCACGACGCGAAAGCTGGAAAACCTGACCGATATCGAAAGACAGCTCTCGTCGCGTAAATATCAGCCGGGTAGTTCATCTGCTGCACCGGACAGCGATATGCCGAAACAAGAGGATGTGAAGCATGACGAGCCGTAAACCAGCCCATCTCTTACTGGTGGATGACGATCCCGGCCTGTTAAAGCTGCTGGGGATGCGTCTGGTCAGTGAAGGCTACACCGTGGTGACCGCGGAAAGCGGGCAGGAGGGGCTTAAAGTCCTCAGCCGCGAAAAGATTGACCTGGTGATCAGCGACCTGCGGATGGACGAAATGGATGGCATGCAGCTGTTCGCCGAAATCCAGAAGCAGCAGCCTGGCATGCCGGTCATTATCCTGACGGCGCACGGGTCAATCCCGGATGCCGTCGCCGCAACCCAGCAGGGCGTGTTCAGCTTCCTCACCAAGCCGGTAGATAAAGACGCGCTCTACAAAGCTATCGACAGCGCGCTGGAGCACGCCGCGCCCTCCGGAGACGACGCATGGCGTGAATCTATCGTCACCCGCAGCCCGATAATGCTGCGTCTGCTTGAGCAGGCGCGAATGGTCGCACAGTCAGACGTCAGCGTGTTGATTAACGGCCAGAGCGGAACCGGGAAAGAGATCCTGGCGCAGGCGATCCACAACGCCAGCCCGCGCAGTAAAAATGCTTTTATCGCCATTAACTGCGGTGCCCTCCCAGAGCAGCTTCTTGAGTCTGAACTTTTTGGCCATGCCCGCGGCGCATTTACCGGCGCGGTAAGCAGCCGGGAAGGGCTGTTCCAGGCCGCGGAAGGCGGCACGCTGTTCCTCGACGAGATTGGCGACATGCCTGCGCCGCTGCAGGTCAAACTGTTGCGCGTACTTCAGGAGCGCAAAGTGCGCCCGTTGGGCAGCAACCGCGATATTGATATTAACGTGCGAATCATTTCCGCTACCCACCGCGACTTGCCCAAAGTGATGGCCCGCAACGAGTTCCGTGAAGATCTCTACTACCGTCTGAACGTGGTGAACCTGAAGATCCCGGCGCTGGCGGAGCGTGCGGAAGATATTCCGCTGCTGGCGAATCACCTCCTGCGCCAGGCGGCAGATCGGCATAAACCGTTCGTGCGCGCCTTTTCGACTGATGCGATGAAACGGCTGATGGCCGCCAGCTGGCCGGGTAACGTGCGCCAGCTGGTGAACGTGATTGAGCAGTGCGTGGCGCTGACGTCCTCGCCCGTTATCAGCGATGCGCTGGTGGAACAGGCGCTGGAAGGGGAGAACACGGCCTTGCCGACGTTTGCGGAAGCGCGTAACCAGTTCGAGCTGAACTATCTGCGCAAGCTGCTGCAGATCACCAAAGGCAACGTGACCCACGCGGCGCGGATGGCCGGACGCAACCGCACCGAGTTCTATAAGCTGCTCTCACGCCACGAGCTGGAAGCAAACGATTTTAAAGAGTAATGCCGTATGGTACTGTGAGCAATCGATTACGAGGCAGCTTACAGGCAAGAGTTTAAGGACCCACCATGAAAAAGATTGATGCGATTATTAAACCTTTCAAACTGGATGATGTACGTGAAGCGCTGGCGGAAGTAGGCATCACCGGGATGACCGTGACGGAAGTGAAAGGTTTTGGTCGTCAGAAGGGCCACACCGAGCTTTATCGTGGCGCAGAGTACATGGTCGACTTTCTGCCGAAAGTGAAAATTGAAATCGTGGTCAGCGACGATATCGTCGATACCTGCGTGGATACCATTATCCGCACGGCGCAGACGGGCAAAATTGGCGACGGGAAAATCTTCGTCTTTGACGTGGCGCGCGTGATCCGTATCCGTACCGGCGAAGAAGACGACGCCGCGATTTAACCATTCGCCACCCGGCGAAAAAAAAGCCCCTCGAACGAGGGGCTTTTTGCGTTACAGCACCTTATGCGGCCCGAAACATTCGTAATGAATGTTGTCTTTATTCACGCCCAGCTCAACCAGCTGCTTCGCGGCATACTGCATAAACGCCACGGGTCCACAGACGTAGAACTGCATTTCCGGCGCGCTAAACGCCCCTTCCATCTGGCTTAAATTCATCAGTCCTTCGCTGTCAAAGCGTGCGGCAGTGCGGTCTGCCTCCGTCGGCAGGCGATACCAGGTATGCGCGGTGAAACGCGGCAGGGTCGCTCCCAGCGCTTTCACGTCATCCGCAAAGGCGTGGACGTCGCCGTTCTCCGCTGCGTGGAACCAGTTAACCTGCGCGCTGTGGTTGGCTTTCGCCAGCGTATCCAGCATCGCCAGCATTGGCGTTTGGCCCACGCCCGCGGAGATCAGCGTGACCGGGATATTGGTTTCAATGGCCATAAAGAAGTCGCCCGCCGGCGCGGCCAGATGAACCACGTCGCCTACGCTCGCTTCGTTATGCAGCCAGTTGGATACCTGACCGCCGTCCTCGCGCTTCACCGCAATGCGGTAGCCTTTGCCGTTTGGTTTGCGGGTCAGAGAGTACTGGCGGATCTCCTGGTGCGGAAAGCCTTCAGGCTTCAGCCATACGCCCAGATACTGGCCCGGCTGGTAATCGGCCACCGGCTGGCCGTCAACCGGCTCAAATTCAAAACTGGTGATAAGCGCGCTGCGCGGCGTTTTCTCGACGATACGGAAGGCGCGCGTTCCTTCCCAGCCGCCGTTCTTGCTGGCGTTTTCGCTGTAGATCTGCGCTTCACGGTTGATAAACACGTTTGCCAGCACGCCGTAGGCTTTACCCCAGGCGTCCAGCACCTCCTGGCCCGGGCTGAACATTTCGTCCAGCGTTGCCAGCAGGTGAGTGCCGACGATGTTGTACTGCTCGGGTTGGATCTGGAAGCTGGTGTGCTTCTGCGCGATTTTTTCCACCGCAGGCAGCAACGCCGCCAGGTTTTCGATATTGCTGGCGTAGGCCGCGATGGCGTTGAAAAGCGCTTCACGCTGATCGCCGTTACGCTGGTTGCTCATATTGAAAATCTCTTTGAGCTCCGGATTGTGCGTGAACATGCGATCGTAGAAATGGGCGGTAAGTTTAGGGCCGGTTTCCACCAGCAGGGGAATGGTGGCTTTAACGGTAGCGATGGTTTGAGCGTCGAGCATGGCAGCTTCCTTCTGATATTACCTAATGATGTATTTTAAATGCATCTTATAAAAAATACCCATGCTTTGTAAATGGTTCTTTGCAAGATGAAAAATACGCATCACAAACCTGAAAAGAAATCCGCTGGAAATAGTGAGATCTTTATTCCTCAAACCCTTGCGTGGCGTGAAGGAAAACGTTTGCGTAAAATCGTTTGTCAAGACCTGTTATCACAGAACTATTCAGTTATACTGTTGCCCGTCGTCCAACAGGACTGCCTTTTCAGGCCAAAATTTACTTGTTAGCTGAGTCAGGAGATGCGGATGTTAAAGCGTGAAATGAACATTGCCGATTATGATGCCGAACTGTGGCAGGCTATGGAGCAGGAAAAAGTACGTCAGGAAGAGCACATCGAACTGATCGCCTCCGAAAACTACACCAGTCCGCGCGTGATGCAGGCGCAGGGCTCTCAGCTGACCAACAAATACGCTGAAGGTTACCCGGGCAAGCGCTACTACGGCGGTTGCGAGTACGTTGATATCGTTGAGCAGCTGGCTATCGACCGTGCGAAAGCACTCTTCGGCGCTGACTACGCGAACGTTCAGCCGCACTCCGGCTCTCAGGCTAACTTCGCTGTTTACACCGCGCTGCTGCAGCCGGGCGATACCGTTCTGGGTATGAACCTGGCGCAGGGCGGCCACCTGACTCACGGCTCCCCGGTTAACTTCTCCGGCAAACTGTACAACATCATTCCTTACGGTATTGATGAGTCCGGTAAAATTGACTACGAAGACATGGCTAAGCAGGCCAAAGAGCACAAGCCGAAGATGATCATCGGTGGCTTCTCTGCTTACTCCGGTATCGTTGACTGGGCAAAAATGCGTGAAATCGCAGACAGCATCGGCGCGTACCTGTTCGTTGACATGGCGCACGTTGCGGGCCTTATTGCCGCAGGCGTTTACCCGAACCCGGTTCCTCACGCTCACGTTGTGACCACCACTACTCACAAAACCCTGGCGGGTCCACGCGGTGGCCTGATCCTGGCGAAAGGCGGTGACGAAGAGCTGTACAAAAAACTGAACTCTGCCGTGTTCCCAAGCGCGCAGGGCGGCCCGCTGATGCACGTTATCGCCGCAAAAGCGGTCGCGCTGAAAGAAGCGATGGAGCCAGAGTTCAAGGTGTATCAGCAGCAGGTTGCTAAGAACGCCAAAGCGATGGTGGAAGTGTTCCTGAACCGTGGCTACAAAGTGGTATCCGGCGGGACTGAAAACCACCTGTTCCTGCTGGACCTGGTTGATAAGAACCTGACCGGTAAAGAAGCTGACGCTGCCCTGGGCCGCGCCAACATCACCGTGAACAAAAACAGCGTGCCAAACGATCCGAAGAGCCCGTTCGTGACCTCCGGTATCCGTATCGGTTCTCCGGCCGTGACGCGTCGTGGCTTCAAAGAAGCGGAAGTGAAAGAGCTGGCTGGCTGGATGTGTGACGTTCTGGACAACATCAATGACGAAGCGGTTATCGAGCGCGTCAAAGGTAAAGTTCTGGATATCTGCGCACGCTTCCCGGTATACGCATAATTCCTCTGCTTTGCAGAAATAAAAAAGGCCGCGCTTGCGGCCTTTTTTTATGGCTTAACGCCGGTCCAGGGAAATGGCCCCCGGTCCCACAATCGCCAGCAAAATAAACGCGCCAGCAATACTGACGTTCTTGTAGAAATTAATCATATTCGGCACAACCGCATCTCCGGTCATATCCCAGTAGTGGTGACCGATAATCGCCGTGCCCAGCGTATAGAAGACAAAGAGCACCGCGAGGGGGCGGGTGAAAAAGCCGAGCACGATCAGGATAGCGGCGGGAACCTCCATTACTACGGCGATAATGGCCGCCAGCATCGGCATGGGGGCGCCGAGCGACGTCATATACTGAACGGTGCCGCTAAACCCCGTCAGCTTGGGATAGCCAAAAATAATAAACAGGACAACGAGGGCAATACGGGCAATCAATAGCAGGAAGGAGCGTGAGGAGCCGAAATCGAAATAACGTAAGCTGTTCATGGCAAACGACCTCTTCAGGCGATGTCTTTTAAACGTAATACAATTTTGCCGCTCACGCCATACGCCGACCGGCTGTCCAGGACGTTAATTTATCGTTAATTTATAGCGCGCTAACGACTTGCTAAAGTGCAGGATAAACGCCAGACTATCGCCTCCATTTCGGGAGGGATTCATGGTCTTGCATTCCACGCGCTGGCTGGCGCTCAGCTACTTCACCTACTTCTTTAGCTACGGTATTTTTCTGCCTTTCTGGAGCGTCTGGCTCAAGGGAATTGGTTTGACGCCAGAAACCATTGGCATCCTGCTGGGCGCGGGGCTGGTGGCGCGTTTCCTCGGAAGCCTGCTGATTGCCCCCCGCGTCAGCGATCCCTCCTTACTGATTAAAGCGGTGCGCATTCTGGCCCTGCTGACGCTGGTCTTCGCGGCCTGCTTCTGGGTCAGCCATCAGTTTGCCTGGCTGATGGTGGTGATGGTTGGCTTTAATCTGTTCTTCTCCCCGCTGGTACCCCTGACAGATGCGCTGGCGAACACCTGGCAAAAGCAGATCACCATGGACTATGGCCGCGTGCGCCTCTGGGGATCGATTGCCTTCGTGATCGGCTCTGCGCTGGTGGGGAAACTGGTCAGCCTTTACGACTACCGCGCGATTCTGGCGCTGCTGAGTATCGGTATTGCCTCGATGCTGCTGGGAATGCTGCTGCGCCCGTCGGTGATGCCGCAAGGGGAGAGTCGCCATCAGGAGAGCGCCGGCTGGCCCGCCTGGCGGAGCCTGGTGGCCCAGAGCTGGCGTTTTCTGGCGTGCGTCTGTCTGCTTCAGGGGGCGCATGCGGCGTACTATGGCTTCAGCGCCATCTACTGGCAGGGGGCGGGCTACTCGGCCTCTGCGGTCGGTTACCTGTGGTCGCTGGGGGTGGTGGCAGAAGTCATTATTTTCGCCCTGAGCAAAAAGCTGTTCCGCCGCTTCGGCGCTCGCGATCTGCTGCTGCTTTCCGCGGTCTGCGGCGTGGCGCGCTGGGGGATTATGGGCTGGACGACCGAACTGCCGTGGCTGATTGTGGCGCAGATCCTTCACTGCGGCACCTTCACCGTGTGCCACCTGGCGGCGATGCGCTATATCGCGGCGCGCGAGGGCGGGGACGTGATCCGTCTGCAGGCGGTCTACTCTGCGGTGGCGATGGGCGGCAGCATTGCGGTGATGACGGTCTTTGCGGGCTTTCTGTATCAGCATCTGGGACACGGCGTGTTCTGGGTCATGGCGCTGGTGGCGCTCCCGGCGTTGTTTGTTCGACCGAAAGTGGCCGCACGGGCGTAGCTACGATTCCAGCATGGCGCGAATATGTTCCTGCTGCTGCGCGTTAAGTGATTCAACCGCGTGGATCAGCGGCGGCGAGAACAGCGGCAGCACGGTAGGATAGGGGGTGATAACCAGCGCGGCTTCGCGCGGTGCCCCCTCTTTCTGGAACGCCTGCAGCGTCAGATAGCGAATGTTGAGCGGCAGCAGGGTTAATTCGCGCAGCTGCTGTTCAATCACCTCCTCACAGGATTTATCCTCCCCGGTCAGCAGCACTACCTGTTTTTCATGCAGATCGGTCTCCTGCATCAGCCAGGCGCCGAAAATAACCGCTACCAGCGCCATCTCTTCATCGGAGAACCGCAGCCCAAATTCGGCTTCCAGCTCAAAGAGTGCCTCTTTCGTGGTGCGTAACAGCCGGGGATAGAGACGGTGAATTTCCTCGGGCAGGCTATTGTCGATGCCGATCTCAAACAGCGAGCGGTCCAGCGCCTGAGCCAGATGGATATACAACTGATCGGTCAGCCCCTGCTCATCGCTGAAGTTCATCCCGGTCTGGGAGCGGAAACGGGCCACCATGCGCACAATGGCGCGGCGCAGGCGCTGATCCTGCTGGTGTTTATCAAGCACCGGATCGGGCGTGCGGAGCATCATAAACAGCAGCGCCAGAAACAGCTGCTCGTCCACGTGCGCGCCCTGCGGCACGCGCCGCTTCCAGTGACGGACAATTTCCTGCGCCGTAAAATACTCTCCCCGCGACTGGGTCCAGCTGCGCTGCGCGTGGGAAAACTGCGGCGTATTCCCTAAGTGGTGCTGGATGAGGCAGTATTGCAAGTAGAGCTGTAAGAACTGGACGTCCCGGCATTCAAACTGACGCTGCAGCTTGCGTGAGCAGAAGCCGATCAGCGCCCGCAGATTAGCATCGTCGTAAAGCGGCCGCGCGATGCCGTGCTGTTTAAGCGCGGTTTTTAAGGCTGGGGTAAACTGGTGCGAGACAAACTGCGGACAAAGGCGGAGCGCCCTGCGCAGCCAGTGCAGCAGACATAAACGCTGATTCAGGGCAGTGCCTTCAATTCGGTAGCTACCGTCATGGTGCGTGACGATATCCAGCCGGTGATAGCGCTGGATTTCATCGCGCGTCTCGGCTATATCTTGCCGTGCCATGACCTCGTCCACGCCGTTGGCAGCGATTATGCTCTGTGCGGTGACGGCAGCATCGGGCAGGTAAAGCATCAAAAGCACCTGGCAGCGGCGCTGCGAACTGGAAAGCACAGATGGAATTTCAAGCGTCGTCATCATCTGTCGGGTATCCAGTGTGAATGTTTGATAAGAATAGCTAAAGGATGGGCGCTGAAAAGCGCGCCGGCAGGCCTTTCACTCAGGATTGCTGGGGAACATCACAGAATTTTTGACGTGAGGAATTGATGCAGACAGTTAAACAAAATGCGATGGCGTTATTTTTGGCGGTTATCACCTTTACCGCCAGCGCACATCCTCACAGTTTTATCAGCCTGAAAACCGAGCTGGTCACCGACGGCACGCAGCTGAGCGGCCTGAAAATGCGCTGGACGATGGATGAAATCACCTCGGCGGATCTGCTTTATGATGCGGGTAACGCGAAGCCCGGAGACGAAATCTGGAAAAAGCTGGCGGCAGAAGTGATGGCCAACGTGCTCGGGCAGCACTACTTCACCGAGTTCTGGCATAACGGACAAAAGGTGAAGTTCCTCAATCGCCCGACAGAATACGGCATGTCCCGCGACGGACATCAGGCGGTGCTGACGTTCGTGCTTCCACTGGCGCATCCGCAGCCGCTGGCAGGACAAACCTATACGTTTTCTACCTTTGACCCAACGTACTACGTCGATATGAGCTACGCCGAGGACAGCGACGTGCAGCTTCCTGCGTCGTTGCAAAAAACCTGCAACATTACGGTTCACACCCCGAAGCCCAGCGAAGAGACGCTGAATTTTGCTGTCTCTCTTGATAAAGAGGATGCCCCACCGGAGGACATGGAACTGGGTAAACAGTTTGCGCAGAAGGTAACGTTACAATGTCAGTGATCTCCTCTCCGGTACGAAAGCCGCGCCGCTGGCTGCACCTCTGGCCGCTGGCGCTTTTTTTACTGCTCGCCGTTTGCGGTTCGCTCTGGCTGTGGCAGGCCTGGCCGCAGGTGATGATGAAAAGCATCATCTGGCAGCGTGAGGTCAACCAGCAGATGAGCGGGCTGCTGAAGGCGGTGGCGGAGAACCCGACCAAAGCGGGCGGTTCTCTGCTGGCGTTCAGCTTTATCTATGGCGTGCTGCACGCGCTGGGGCCGGGGCACGGCAAAATCGTCATCACCACCTGGCTTGCCACCCATCCGTCGAAGCTGAAATCAAGCATTGGCCTGACGCTGGCCTCTTCGCTGCTTCAGGGGGGCGTGGCGATTGCGCTGGTGGTGGTTGTGCTTTCGCTATTACAGCTTCCCGCGCGCCAGCTGCACCTGAGCAGCTTCTGGCTGGAGAAGGGCAGCTATGCGCTGGTCGGCGTGCTGGGGCTGATCCTCTGCTGGCGGGCACTGAAAAAGCTGCGCGCGCTGCTGCAAAAGCCCAAATTCAAAACTTTTACGCCGCACCACGTGCATGATGAGCACTGCGGCTGCGGGCATCAGCATCTGCCGACGCAGGAACAATTACAGAGCGGTGACGACTGGCGCGCGCGGCTGATGATAGTTCTCTCTATGGGGATGCGCCCGTGCTCGGGGGCAATCATGGTGCTGCTGTTCAGTAAAGTGATTGGCGTGTTCGGCTGGGGCATGCTCTCGGCGCTGGCGATGGCGGCAGGAACCTCTCTCACCATTTCGTCTTTGGCGTTGCTGGTTCACAGCTTCCGTCAGCTTGCGGTAAAACTCAGCGGCAATAAAACGCCGGTACTGTGGCGGCAGGTAGGATGGACAACGCTCGCGCTGGCGGGGGGAGTGATTCTGCTGGTGGCGGCGGTAACGATGTGGATGAGCGCGGCGCCGTTTAACACCCTCTCCCCTTTGGGGAGAGGGCTGAGATGAGGAGATTAACGCTTCAGCGCATCGCTCAGCTCGTCACGCATGTTGGCCAGCATGGCTTTAACAACGCGTGGGTTACCCGCAACGATGTTGCCGGTGGTCATGTAGTTGTGGCCGCCGGTGAAGTCGCAAACAATCGCGCCTGCTTCACGTGCGATCAGCTCGCCCGCAGCGAAGTCCCACGGCTTCAGTGACAGTTCGAAGTAACCGTCAACGCGGCCGGTTGCCACGTAGGCCAGATCCAGTGCAGCAGAGCCGGTGCGACGGAAGTCAGCGCATTCGGTGAACAGCTTGCCCAGGATATTCATATAGGTAGTTGCGTGCTGCTTCGCCTTGAACGGGAAGCCGGTCGCCAGGATGGTGCCGTCCAGGTCGCGTGCGTTGCTGCAGCGCAGACGGTAGCCGTTCAGCTGCGCGCCCTGACCGCGGGTCGCGGTGAACAGTTCGTTACGCATTGGATCGTAAACAACGGCGACTTCAGTACGGCCTTTAATGCGTACTGCGATTGACACAGAGAAGTGTGGCAGGCGTTTAACGAAGTTGGTGGTGCCATCCAGTGGATCGATAACCCATTGAACATCCTGATCGGTACCTTCATGTTCACCGCTTTCTTCGGTGATGATGGTGTGCTGCGGGTAAGATTTGCGGATCGTTTCGATAATAATCGCTTCTGCGGCTTTATCGACGTTAGTCACGAAATCATTGCTGCCTTTCTGGCTGGTTTCTACGGAGTCTGGCGTTTCGTAGTGTTTGGCAATTACATTACCCGCCTTGCGCGCTGCGCGCACGGCGATGGTCAGCATCGGATGCATCGGTCTCTCTCACTGGATGTTAAAGAACAGGAAAATCGGCGCAGAGTATAGCAGCGGGATCGGATTATGTCTCCCGTTTATGATAATATGCCCGAATATTCTTCAGACACTGAACCCAGACATCTAAAAATTATGCTGCAAAACATTCGAATCGTGCTGGTCGAAACATCGCACACCGGCAACATGGGCTCTGTGGCCCGCGCTATGAAAACCATGGGCTTAACGAACCTGTGGCTGGTTAATCCGCTGGTGAAACCCGACTCCCAGGCCATCGCCCTGGCGGCCGGGGCCAGCGACGTGATCGGCAACGCGCAGATCGTTGATACCCTCGACGAAGCGCTGGCCGGCTGCAGCCTCGTTGTCGGCACCAGCGCGCGTTCACGCACGCTGCCGTGGCCGATGCTGGATCCGCGCGAATGCGGCCTGAAAAGCGTCTCAGAAGCAGAGCAGGCACCGGTTGCGCTGGTGTTTGGCCGCGAGCGCGTTGGCCTGACCAACGACGAACTGCAGAAGTGCCACTACCACGTGGCAATTGCCGCCAACCCGGAATACAGCTCGCTGAACCTGGCAATGGCGGTGCAGGTAATCGCCTACGAAGTGCGCATGGCGTGGCTGGCGACGCAGGAGAAGCAGGCAGAACCGAAAGAAGAGACGGCCTACCCGCTGGTGGACGACCTTGAGCGTTTCTACGGTCACCTGGAGCAGACGCTGCTCGCTACCGGCTTCATCCGTGAAGGCCACCCTGGCCAGGTGATGAATAAGCTGCGCCGCATGTTTACCCGAGCGCGTCCGGAAAGCCAGGAGCTGAACATCCTGCGCGGAATTCTGGCGTCGATTGAGCAGAAGAATAAAGAGTAGTGCCGATTTCCCCCTCTCCCCGTGGGAGAGGGTTGGGGTGAGGGCATCAGGCCGCACCTATATTATGAAGGCACAGAAGGTTAAATACCTGACTAAAACAGTCAAGTAAATAGTTGACCATTTTAGTCAGGAATGTCAGACTTGGCCCTGCTATGCAATACCCCCATTTTACAATAAAAAACCCCGGGCAGGGGCGAGTTTGAGGTTAAGTAAGACATGAGACTGACATCTAAAGGGCGTTATGCCGTGACCGCGATGCTGGACGTTGCGCTCAACTCCGAAGCGGGCCCGGTTCCGTTGGCTGATATTTCTGAACGACAAGGGATCTCCCTCTCTTACCTGGAACAGCTGTTCTCCAGACTGCGTAAAAATGGACTGGTGTCCAGCGTTCGTGGCCCGGGCGGCGGTTATCTGCTGGGTAAAGACGCGGGCAGTATTGCGGTTGGTGAAGTGATTAGCGCGGTGGATGAATCCGTTGACGCAACCCGTTGCCAGGGTAAAGGCGGCTGCCAGGGCGGCGATAAGTGCCTGACCCACGCGCTGTGGCGCGATCTGAGCGACCGTCTGACCGGCTTCCTGAACAACATCACCCTCGGTGAACTGGTCAATAACCAGGAAGTTCTGGACGTATCAGGCCGTCAGCACAGCCATGATTCACAACGCAGCACCCGCGCGCAGGACGCTATCGACGTCAAATTACGCGCGTAATAAAACGATAAGTATTTCAGAATCAGGCCGGGGTGGTCACACCCCGCGTACTCGGTCGTACATCCAGCCGGTTGCCTGATTCCTTGCATTGAAGCGATGTACGGAGTTTATAGAGCAATGAAATTACCGATTTATCTCGACTACTCCGCAACCACGCCGGTGGACCCGCGTGTTGCCGAGAAAATGATGCAGTGTCTGACCCTGGACGGAAACTTTGGTAACCCAGCTTCCCGTTCACACCGTTTTGGCTGGCATGCTGAAGAGGCGGTGGATATCGCCCGTAATCAGATTGCTGACCTGGTGGGTGCCGACCCGCGTGAGATTGTTTTCACCTCCGGTGCGACCGAATCCGACAACCTGGCGATCAAAGGTGCAGCCAACTTTTATCAGAAAAAAGGCAAGCACATCATCACCAGCAAAACCGAACACAAAGCCGTGCTGGACACCTGCCGCCAGCTGGAGCGTGAAGGGTTCGAAGTGACCTATCTGGCGCCGCAGAGCAACGGTATTATTGACCTGAAAGAGCTCGAAGCGGCGATGCGTGACGACACCATCCTGGTCTCCATCATGCACGTTAACAACGAAATCGGCGTCGTTCAGGACATCGCCACCATCGGCGAAATGTGCCGCGCGCGCGGTATCATCTACCACGTGGATGCGACCCAGAGCGTGGGCAAACTGCCTATCGACCTGAGCCAGCTGAAAGTAGACCTGATGTCCTTCTCCGGCCACAAAATCTATGGCCCGAAAGGGATCGGCGCGCTGTACGTTCGTCGTAAGCCACGTATCCGCATCGAAGCACAGATGCACGGCGGCGGTCACGAGCGCGGCATGCGTTCCGGTACGCTGCCTGTTCACCAGATCGTGGGCATGGGCGAAGCGTACCGCATTGCGAAAGAAGAGATGGAAACCGAGATGGCGCGCCTGCGCACGCTGCGTAACCGTCTGTGGGACGGCGTGAAAGATATGGAAGAAGTGTATCTGAACGGCGATCTCGAGCAGGGCGCGCCGAACATCCTCAACGTCAGCTTCAACTATGTTGAAGGCGAATCGCTGATCATGGCGCTGAAAGACCTGGCCGTTTCTTCCGGTTCTGCCTGTACGTCTGCAAGCCTGGAGCCATCCTACGTGCTGCGCGCGCTGGGTATGACTGACGAGCTGGCACACAGCTCTATCCGTTTCTCTTTAGGTCGTTTCACTACCGAAGAAGAGATTGACTACACCATCAAGCTGGTTCGTAACTCCATTGGCCGTCTGCGCGACCTTTCTCCACTGTGGGAAATGTTCAAGCAGGGCGTGGATCTGAACAGCATTGAATGGTCACATCACTAATCGGTATATAAGGAGAATTCAATCATGGCATACAGCGAAAAAGTTATCGATCATTACGAGAACCCGCGCAACGTTGGCTCTTTTGACAACAGCGATGAATCTGTCGGTAGCGGCATGGTTGGCGCGCCGGCGTGTGGCGACGTAATGAAGTTGCAGATTAAAGTCAACAATGAAGGTATCATTGAAGACGCGCGCTTCAAGACCTACGGCTGCGGTTCTGCAATTGCGTCCAGCTCCCTGGTCACCGAGTGGGTGAAGGGCAAGTCTCTGGACGAAGCACAGGCAATCAAGAACACGGATATTGCTGAAGAACTCGAACTGCCGCCGGTGAAAATTCACTGTTCAATTCTGGCAGAAGACGCGATCAAAGCCGCCATTGCGGATTACAAAAGCAAACGTGAAGCAAAATAATTGAGGTTTGAGTATGTCGATTACCCTTAGCGACAGCGCTGCCGCGCGAGTAAGCTCTTTTCTGGCGAACCGTGGTAAAGGCTTTGGCCTGCGACTGGGCGTACGTACCTCCGGCTGTTCTGGTATGGCTTACGTACTGGAGTTTGTTGACGAGCCGGCGTCTGATGACACCGTGTTTGAAGACAAGGGCGTGAAGGTGGTGGTCGATGGCAAAAGCCTGCAATTTCTCAACGGCACTCAGCTGGACTTCGTAAAAGAAGGCCTGAACGAAGGGTTCAAATTCACGAACCCGAACGTCAAAGACGAGTGTGGTTGCGGCGAAAGCTTCCACGTTTAACCGCGCGTCATCCGAAACCCCACCGTGGCTTTGCTGCGCGTGGGGTTTGTTCTAACAGGCTACCCCTGAGATTGTTATGGATTACTTCACTCTCTTCGGACTACCCGCTCAATACCCGATCGATCTTCAGGCGCTGACGGTCCGTTTTCAGGATCTGCAGCGTCAGTATCATCCGGATAAATTCGCCAGCGGGACGCAGGCAGAGCAGCTGGCTGCGGTATCGCACTCCGCGACCATCAACCAGGCCTGGCAGACGCTGCGCCATCCGCTGGCGCGTGCAGAATATCTGCTCTCGCTCCACGGCTTTGATCTGGCGAGCGAACAGCACACCGTGCGCGACACCGCGTTTCTGATGGAACAGCTGGAGCTGCGCGAAGAGCTGGATGAGATTGAACAGGCCAAAGACGAAGCGCGTCTGGAACGTTTTATTACGCGCGTGAAGGGCATGTTCGATACCCGCCATCAGCAGATGGTGGAGCAACTGAACAACGAGACCTGGGACGTGGCGGCAGACACTGTGCGCAAACTCCGTTTTCTCGATAAACTGCGAAGCAGCGCTGAACAACTCGAAGAAAAGCTGCTCGATTTTTAATTTCGGAAGCAATTATGGCCTTATTACAAATTAGTGAGCCTGGCTTAAGCGTCGCACCGCACCAGCGTCGTCTGGCGGTCGGTATTGACCTGGGCACCACCAATTCCCTCGTGGCGACCGTGCGCAGCGGCCAGGCGGAAACGCTGGCCGACGAGCAGGGCCGCCATCTGCTGCCTTCCGTGGTCCACTACCAGCAGCAGGGTCACGCGGTCGGCTATGACGCCCGCGCCAACGCCGCGCGCGATCCGGCCAACACCATCAGCTCCGTAAAGCGCATGATGGGCCGCTCGCTGGCTGATATCCAGACCCGCTACCCGCACCTGCCGTATCAGCTGCAGGCCAGTGAAAACGGTCTGCCGATGATTGCCACGGCGGCCGGTTTGCTGAACCCAATTCGCGTGTCTGCTGACATCCTCAAAGCGCTGGCGGCGCGCGCGACGGCGACGCTCGGCGGCGATCTGGACGGCGTAGTGATCACCGTTCCGGCCTATTTTGACGACGCACAGCGTCAGGGCACCAAAGACGCCGCGCGTCTGGCGGGCCTGCACGTGCTGCGCCTGCTGAACGAACCGACGGCGGCGGCGATTGCCTACGGCCTCGACTCCGGTCAGGAAGGGGTGATTGCGGTTTACGACCTCGGCGGCGGTACCTTTGATATTTCTATCCTGCGCCTGAGCCGCGGCGTGTTTGAAGTGCTGGCGACCGGCGGGGATTCCGCGCTCGGCGGCGATGATTTCGACCATCTGCTGGCGGACTACATCCGCGATCAGGCTGGCATCAGCGACCGCAGCGATGCGCGCGTTCAGCGCGAACTGCTGGATGCGGCCATCGACGCCAAAATTGCGCTGAGCGATGCGCAGTCGGTCAGCGTTAATGTCGCAGGCTGGCAGGGTGAAATCACCCGCGACCAGTTCAGCGAGCTGATTGCGCCTCTGGTTAAACGCACCCTGCTGGCCTGCCGTCGCGCATTGAAGGATGCGGGCGTGGAGGCTGACGAGGTGCTGGAAGTGGTCATGGTGGGCGGCTCAACGCGCGTGCCGCTGGTGCGCGAGCGCGTGGGCGAATTCTTTGGCCGCACGCCGCTGACCTCCATCGACCCGGACAAAGTGGTTGCCGTCGGCGCCGCTATCCAGGCCGATATTCTGGTTGGCAACAAGCCGGACAGCGAAATGCTGCTGCTGGACGTCATCCCGCTGTCTCTCGGTTTAGAAACTATGGGCGGCCTGGTGGAGAAAGTGATCCCGCGTAACACCACCATTCCGGTGGCGCGTGCGCAGGAGTTCACCACCTTCAAAGACGGCCAGACCGCGATGTCCATCCACGTGATGCAGGGCGAGCGCGAACTGGTGCAGGACTGCCGCTCTCTGGCCCGCTTTGCGCTGCGCGGCATCCCGGCGCTGCCAGCTGGCGGGGCGCATATTCGCGTGACCTTCCAGGTAGATGCGGACGGCCTGCTGAGCGTCACGGCGATGGAAAAATCGACCGGCGTGGAGTCGTCCATCCAGGTGAAGCCGTCCTACGGCCTGACCGATGGCGAAATCGCCTCCATGATCCAGGATTCAATGAGCTACGCCGAGCAGGATGTGAAGGCGCGTATGCTGGCTGAACAGAAAGTTGAAGCCGCACGCGTGCTGGAAAGTCTGAACGGGGCGCTCGCTGCCGATGCCGCGCTGTTAAGCGCCGCCGAGCGTCAGGTGATTGACGAGGCTGCCGCGCGCTTACGCGCAGTCGCCGAAGGCAATGACGCTGACGCAATAGAAGAAGCCATTAAAAACGTTGATAAACAAACCCAGGACTTCGCTGCTCGCCGCATGGACAAATCTGTCCGCGTCGCGCTGAAAGGCCAGTCCGTGGACGAGGTTTAATATGCCAAAGATTGTTATTTTGCCTCATGCGGACCTCTGTCCGGATGGCGCTGTTCTGGAAGCGAAGACCGGTGAAACCATTCTCGATGTTGCCCTGCGTGCAGGTATCGAAGTGGAACACGCCTGTGAAAAATCCTGTGCCTGCACCACCTGCCACTGCATCGTGCGTGAAGGTTTTGACTCTCTCGCCGAGAGCACCGAAGACGAAGACGACATGCTGGATAAAGCATGGGGTCTGGAGCCAGACAGCCGCCTGAGCTGCCAGGCCGCGGTGACCGATGAAGATCTGGTCGTGGAATTCCCACGCTACACCATCAACCACGCACGCGAGCATTAATATGGGACTGAAGTGGACAGACAGCCGTGAAATCGGCGAAGCGCTCTACGACGCGAACCCGGATCTCGATCCCAAAACCGTACGATTCACCGACATGCACCAGTGGATCTGCGATTTAGAGGATTTCGACGACGATCCAAACGCATCCAATGAAAAAATTCTGGAGGCGATTCTGTTAGTCTGGTTAGATGAAGCAGAGTAAATCACTTAACGGGCTGCCTTCAGGCGGCCCGTTTGCTAATAAGGATAAATAAAATGACCGAAGCGATGAAGATTACGCTCTCTACGCAGCCCGCCGACGCGCGCTGGGGCGAGAAAGCCAGCTACAGCATCAACAACGACGGTATCACCCTGCACCTGACGGGCAAAGATGATTTAGGTCTGATCCAGCGCGCCGCGCGTAAAATTGACGGCCTGGGCATTAAGCATGTCTCGCTGGAAGGCGAAGGTTGGGATACTGACCGCAGCTGGGCGTTCTGGGCGGGCTACAAAGGCCCGAAAGGCACCCGTAAAATTGAGTGGGCGAACCTCGATGAAGCCGGTCAGAAAGAACTGGAAAGCCGCCTGAAAATTATCGACTGGGTGCGCGATACCATTAACGCCCCTGCGGAGGAGTTAGGCCCTGAGCAACTGGCGCAGCGCGCCGTTGACCTGCTGTGCGGCGTGGCGGGGGATAACATGTCCTACCGCATCACCAAGGGTGAAGATCTGCGCGAGCAGAACTACATGGGCATCCACACCGTGGGCCGTGGTTCTGAGCGTCCTCCGGTCCTGCTGGCGCTGGATTACAACCCAACCGGCGATAAAGACGCGCCGGTCTTTGCCTGCCTGGTCGGTAAAGGCATTACCTTCGACACCGGCGGCTACAGCCTGAAGCAGAGCGCGTTCATGGATTCCATGAAGTCCGACATGGGCGGCGCGGCAACCATCACCGGCGCGCTGGCGTTCGCCATCACCCGCGGTCTGAACAAGCGCGTGAAGCTCTACCTGTGCTGCGCGGATAACATGGTGAGCGGCAACGCCTTCAAGCTGGGCGACATCATTCGCTACCGCAACGGTAAAAATGTCGAAGTGATGAACACCGATGCCGAAGGCCGTCTGGTGCTGGCCGATGGCCTGATCGACGCCTCTGCCCAGAAGCCAGAGCTGATTATCGACATGGCGACCCTGACCGGCGCGGCGAAAACCGCCCTGGGCAACGACTACCACGCACTGTTCAGCTTTGACGACAAGCTGGCCGCTCGCCTGCTGGCAAGCGCGGCTGCGGAAAACGAACCGTTCTGGCGTCTGCCGCTGGCCGAGTTCCACCGCAGCCAGCTGCCGTCTAACTTTGCCGAGCTGAACAACACCGCGAGCGCGGCGTACCCGGCGGGGGCAAGCACCGCTGCGGGCTTCCTGTCTCACTTCGTTGAGAACTATCATGAAGGCTGGCTGCACATCGACTGCTCCGCAACCTACCGTAAGGCGGCAGTTGAGCAGTGGTCCGCGGGTGCGACCGGTCTGGGCGTGCGTACCGTGGCGAACCTGCTGACGGCTGAGTGATCTTTTTTGCCCGGCGGCGCTGCGCTTGCACGGGCCTGTGGTTTTGTAGGCCGGGTAAGCAAAGCGCCACCCGGCGTTTATTGAAGTAGCCAAACTATGTCAGATACCAAAAACGAATTAGAAACCCTGCTGGAACAGGCGGCGACCGAGCCAGCCCATCGTCCGGCATTTTTCCGCACGCTGCTGGAATCCACCGTCTGGGTGCCGGGCACCGCGGCGGAAGGTGAGCAGGTAGTGGAAGACAGCGCGCTGGATCTGCTGCACTGGGAGAAAGATGACGGCACGTCGGTTATCCCGTTCTTCACTTCATTGGAAGCGTTGCAGGAAGCGGTAGAAGATGAACAGGCGTTCGTGGTGATGCCGGTGCGCACGCTTTTCGAAATGACGCTGGGCCAGACGCTGTTCCTTAACGCTAAGCTGCCAACCGGGAAAGAGTTTACCCCGCGCGAGATCAGCCACCTGATTGGTGAAGAGGGTAACCCGCTTAGCACCCAGGAGGTGCTGGAAGGGGGCGAAACGCTGCTGCTGTCTGAGGTGGCCGAGCCGCCTGCGCAGATGATCGATTCGCTGACGACGCTGTTCAAAACGCTCAAGCCCGTCAGGCGCGCGTTTCTCTGCTCCATTAAAGAGCGCGCGGACGAAAAGCCGGTGCTGTTGATCGGTATTGAAGCCGATGGCGATTTCGACGAGATCGTTCAGGCGGCGGGCAGCGTGGCCACCGACACGCTGCCGGGCGATGAGCCGATTGATATCTGTCAGGTGAAAAACGGTGAGAAGGGCATCAGCCACTTCATCACCGAGCACATCACGCCGTTCTATGAGCGTCGCTGGGGCGGCTTCCTGCGCGATCTCAAGACTAACCGCATCATCTGATTACGGCGGGGTGAATGTCACCCCGTTGCCTCCAGCAGCAGTAAATCCATCAGCAGCACCAGATTCGACTCAAACGACGTCACGCCCGCGGCTTCGGCAGCGAAGTGCACCGCCTCGTCATACAGCGCAAAGTGCACGTCCGCCATGCCCGCCAGCGTATTGGCCGAGGCGCGGGTAAAGGCGACGACCGTCATGCCGACGTTTTTGGCAATTCGCGCCTTATCCAGCACCTGTTCCGTTTCGCCGCTTCGCGAAACGGCGATAAATACCTGATAACGCGCGGCGTTACTGAGAAAAATGTTTCGGCTGTCCCCCGGCCCGGAGATGAACGCCGTTTTGCCCAGCACCTGCAGCTTCTTGGTCAGGTATTCGGCAAAGAGATAGGAAAACCCGGCTCCGTAGAGAAAAAAGCTCTCTTTCTGCCGCAGCAAGGCGGCGAACTGCTGGCGCTTCTCCTGCGTGATCCACTGGAAGGTGTGCTGATAGTTAGCGATAAACTGATTAAACAGCGCCGGGAGCTCAGGAAGGGATTGCGCCTGAGCGGCAATATGCGGCGTGTCGGAGAGCAGCTGCTTGCAGTGCCAGATAAACTCGCTAAAGCCGCTAAACCCCAGCTTCTGACACAGCCGCATAATGGTGGCGGTAGAAACAAATGTCGCCTGCGCCAGCTCGCGCACCGTGATGTTGCCCACCAGCAGCGGATGCTCCGTCAGGTGGGCGAGGACGCGATACTCCGCGCGGGTCAGGGACGCCCCGCGCGTTAACAGCGTGGCCAGGCGGTTATCCATTATTTCGCCGGTTCAACTGGCAGATCGTCACGCGCCCCCCATTCGCTCCAGGCGCCGTCGTAGAGCGTAACGTCGTTGACGCCGAGGGTGGAGAGCGCCAGGATCACCACGCAGGCCGTCACGCCGGAGCCGCAGCTGGCAATAATCGGGCGATGTAAATCCACGCCCGCGCGGTCAAAAATGGCACGCAGCTCGTCGGTAGTTTTCAGCTCGCCCTCAAACACCAGGTCGCCCCACGGCACGTTCAGCGCACCTGGAATATGGCCTCGTCTCAGCCCTGGACGTGGTTCATCCGCTTCAGCGTTAAAGCGTGGTGCTGGGCGCGCATCGACGATTTGCGCCGTCTTTTCATGGCTCGCGACCAGTACGTCGGTCAGGCGCTTCACCACGTTAGCGTCGAACGTCGCGTCGAACTCGCCTTCCGGCAGCGTCACGTCGCCTTGCTGGAGCGGCAGCTCGTCACGCTTCCAGCCCGCCAGCCCGCCCGCCAGAATCGAGACTTTTTCCACGCCAAACTGTTTCAGCATCCACCATGCGCGCGGCGCGGAGAACAGATTGCCTTCATCGTAAACAACAAGATGTTTGTCTTTGCTGACGCCCAGCTCGCGCATCGCCACGGAAAACGCTTCCGGGCGCGGCAGCATGTGCGGCAGGGGAGAAGTATGATCGGAGAGGGCTTCGATATCAAAAAATACCGCGCCAGGCAGATGCCCTGCGCGGTATTCACCGGGAACGTCACGATGTTCCTGGCCCGGCGGGGCCATACGCGCGTCAATAATCTGGACTTCCGGATCGTCGCCGTGCTCAATCAGCCAGTCGGCGGCGACAAAATATGAGGTGGACATGGGTTGCCTCCATTCTTTTCCGTAAAAAAGGATTGTCGGTGTTTTTTCTGACACCGACAAGCAAACCACGTTCAACTCGCGAGCAAGCCCCTATTTTTTCACCGTTTCGCCGTCCTGCCAGGCTTTTTGCAGCGCAGGCCAGTAGTCGCGGTTGGCTTCTATCATCTCATCCAAAATCGCTTTTGCGTGCTCCATGGTGGGCACGGTGCGGTTGAGGGTGAACGCCTGAAGCGCTTTCTCATAGCTACCTTCGATGGTCGCCTCTACCAGCAGCTGTTCAGACGCCAGCTGCTGTTGCAGCAGGGTCTGGTGGAACAGCGGTACCAGCCCCACGCGCACAGGCTCCGGCCCTTCGGAGGTGATGTAGGCGGGTACTTCCACCACCGCATCATAAGGCAGGTTGGTAATCGCCCCGCGGTTCTCCACCATAACCAGATGGCGTTGGCGCAGGTTAAAGGCCAGCGAGCAGGCGACATCGACGATAAACTCGCCGTGAACGCCCACGTGGAAGGCATCCGGTAAAATCCCGGTGTGCTTGTACTCTTCGGCGGCGGCGAACAGCTTTTTCTCACGCCCGTTCATCACTTCGTTGGCGCGGGTATAGTCCGGGTTCTGATGCTCCACAATCTGGTTCGGCATCAGGTAGTACTGCAGGTACGGGTTCGGCAGGTACTCCGGGAAGTTATCCATAATCGGCTTGATGTTGCGCCAGGTTTTAATCCACGAAGGATCCGAGTGCTGCGGATCGGTTTTGGCCGCATCTTCCGTCAGCAGGCCAAACTTCGCGATATGTTTACGCAGCTCCGGTAATTTGTCCTCGCCGTCCACCAGCACGCGGGTAAACCAGCCGAAGTGGTTCAGGCCAAAGTAGTCCACCTCCAGTTTGCGACGATCGACACCCAGAATGGCTCCCATATTACGCATCGCCGCGACCGGCATATCGCAGATGTTCAGCACGCGAGCATTTGGTCGCAGGCGTCGCACGCCCTCCGCGACGATCGCCGCCGGGTTGGAGTAGTTCACGATCCAGGCTTTCTCATGCGCGTAGCGATCCACCAGATCGATAAGCTCTACCATCGGCAGGATCGTGCGCAGTCCGTAGGCCAGCCCGCCGGGGCCGCAGGTCTCCTGGCCGACCACGCCGTGACGCAGCGGGATCTTCTCATCCTGCTCGCGCATTTTGTACTGGCCGACGCGCATCTGGGCGAAAACGAAATGCGCGCCGCTGAAGGCCACTTCCGGGTCACTGGTGACGGTAAATTTGATGCTCTGGCTGTGGTCGCGAATCACTTTCTCAACCACCGGCGCAATGGTGTTCTGACGCGCCTCGTCGATGTCATAGAGGCGGATTTCAGCCAGCGGGAAATCCTGCAGGCGCACCATCAGGCTTTTCACTATACCCGGCGTGTAGGTACTGCCGCCGCCGGCAATCGACAGAATGAATGGGGGTGTAAACATCTTTAGCTCCTTTCAGAGAAACGTCTCAACGGCTTCTCGCATTTTTTTGACGTGCAGCCCGTAGACCACCTGAACGTTGTTACCTTGTTTGATAATCCCTTTCGCGCCGGTCGCCTTCAGGCGCGGCTCGTCGATGATGGCGACATCCTTCACCGTGACGCGTAAGCGGGTGTAGCAGTTATCCACAACCTCAATATTTTCCCGGCCGCCCAGGCCCACCACGATGGACTCGCCCAGCCCGTCGTTATTGCCCTTCGCCTGGTACTCCTGCTTGCTGTAGAGACGCGTCTCCTGGTCCTCATCTTCACGGCCAGGTGTTTTCATGTTGAAGCGCAGGATCAGGAAGCGGAACACCATAAAGTAGAGGGCAAACATGATCAGCCCAACCACGATGTACATCGGCCAGTTGGATTTCTCGGTGCCGAGCGGCAGGTTGTAAAGAATGAAATCGATAATCCCATTGGCACCGATGGCATGAACGCCCAGCAGCGAGAACAGCATCATGCCAATACCGGTCAGGACCGCATGCACCACGAACAGTAGCGGGGCGACGAACAGGAAGGAGAATTCAATCGGTTCGGTCACGCCGACCAGCAGCGAGGTCAGCGCCGCCGGGATCAGAATGGCTTTCGCAACGGCTTTACGCTCCGGCTTCGCGGTCATGTACATGGCCAGCGCGGCGGCAGGCAGGCCGAACATCTTGCTGATCCCGCGCGCGTCCCACACTACCGTGCTGCTGAGCTGTTTCACTTCCGGGCAGGCCATCTCGGCGAAGTAGATATTGCGCGCCCCCTGGTAAGCCGTGCCGCACACCTCCTGCGTGCCCCCCAGTTCGGTATACAGGAACGGCGTATAAACCAGATGGTGCAGGCCGGTCGGCACCAGAATGCGCTCAAGGAAACCGTAGATCGCCACCCCGAACGGGCCAGAGCCTTTAATTGCCAGCGCCAGGGCGCTAATCCCATGCTGCGCGTACGGCCAGAGTTCGCTCATTACCACGCCGAGCAGCATAGAGACGGGCAACATGACAATGGCGACAAAACAGTGGCCGGAGTAAATCGCCATCGCGCCGTTAAACTGTACGCCGGAGTATTTGTTGTACAGGTAACCGGAGAGCGCCCCGGTCAGGATCCCGGCGAAAACGCCCATCTCCAGCACCTGAACGCCCAGCACCATGCTTTGCCCGGCGGCTTTAATCTGCTCAGCAGGGGCCAGCTCGCCCTGCAGCTGCAGCGTCACGTTCATGGCGTTGATAAACACCACGAAAGTCACCAGACCAATCAGCGCCGCGTAGCCTTTATCGCGCGTCGCCAGACCAATCGGGATCCCGACGGCAAACACCAGCGCCAGGTTGACCAGCACCGACACGGCAGATTTGGCGATCAGCTGGCCGATACTCTGGATAAGCGGATGGCCAAGGAACGGCAGGTATTCGGCCAGGTTACCGTTGCCCAGCACATTGCCAAAGGCGATAAACAGACCGACAATCGGTAAGATAAGTACCGGTCCGTATAATGATTTTCCGAAATTTTGTAGGGCGTTCACGGCTCGTTTCATGGCTTTCTCTCTTTTTGAACCGCGCACTCGGGGTGCGTCATGGTCATAAAACTAGCAGGCCCTGAGCGAACATATCCAGCTATCTTCTTGTTTTAAAAACAAATGACGTAAAAGGTAACATGTGACGTTATGCGCTGTGATCGCGGTTCCATCACGGTGTAGCGGCGTGATGCCATTATGCGAGGCGCTTTCCAGATTCTTAAATTGGACTTTTTGTATTAACGAAACTTGCGGATAATACTTATCCGGACGACGACCAACAGGCCCCCTCAGGCCAGGGACACAGGATGAAACCGTTTCGCTTAGCCGCGATCTCTCTCGCGCTGCTCACCACCTTTACGCTTGTCGCCTGTGATAACAGCGACGATAAACCTCAGGCTGCGGCTGCCGCAGCATCCACCGCATCAACACCGAAAGCCGCGGAAAAGCCCGACGCTGAAAAGCTGGCTAAAATGGCCGCCCAGAGTCAGGGAAAAGCGCTGACTCTGCTTGATGCGTCTGAAGTGCAACTGGACGGCGCCGCTACGCTGGTGCTGACCTTCTCTGTCCCGATGGATCCGGAACAGGATTTCGCGAAAACAGTGCATGTTGTGGATAAGAAAAGCGGCAAAGTTGACGGGGCGTGGGAACTTGCGCCTAACCTGAAAGAGCTTCGCCTGCGCCATCTGGAGCCAAACCGTAATCTGGTTATCACCGTGGATCGTGGCCTGGTGGCGCTGAACAAAGCGACCTTTGGCATTGATTATGAAAAAGCCCTGACCACGCGAGATATAGAGCCGTCGGTCGGTTTCGCCAGCCGCGGCTCGCTGCTGCCGGGCAAGGTGGTGGAAGGGCTGCCGGTGATGGCGCTTAACGTCAACAATGTGGACGTCAATTTCTACCGCGTGAAGCCGGAATCGCTGGCCTCGTTTGTCAGTCAGTGGGAGTACCGCAACTCGCTGACCAACTGGGAATCTGACAATCTGCTGAAGATGGCGGAACTGGTCTATACCGGTCGTTTTGACCTCAACCCGGCGCGCAACACGCGTGAAAAACTGCTCCTGCCGCTTAAAGATATCAAGCCGCTTCAGCAGTCCGGCGTTTATATCGCCGTCATGAACCAGGCAGGGCACTACAACTACAGCAATGCCGCAACGCTCTTTACCCTGAGCGATATCGGTTTGTCTGCTCACCGCTATCATAACCGGCTGGACATTTTCACCCAGAGCCTGGAAAACGGTGCGGCGCAGTCCGGCGTCACCGTCACGCTGCTGAATGACAAAGGTCAGACGCTCGCCGAAGCCAGCAGCGACGCCGACGGCCATGCGAAGCTTGAAACAGACAAAGAAGCCGCGCTGATCCTCGCCAGCAAAGACGGCCAGACTACGCTGCTCGATCTCAAGCTGCCAGCGCTCGACCTGGCAGAGTTCGACATCGCCGGTAGCCCCGGCTTCAGCAAGCAATTCTTTATGTTTGGCCCGCGCGATCTTTATCGTCCGGGTGAAACTGTGATCCTTAACGGCCTGCTGCGCGACAGCGACGGAAAACCGCTTCCCGATCAGCCCGTGAAGCTTGACGTGCTGCGCCCGGACGGCCAGGTGGCACGCACGATCGTTGTTCAGCCTGAGAACGGCCTCTACCGCTTCAATTACCCGCTGGATAGCGGCGCGCAGACCGGCATGTGGCATATTCGCGCGAATACCGGTGATAACCAGCAGCGCCTGTGGGATTTCCACGTCGAAGATTTTATGCCCGAGCGTATGGCGCTCAATCTGACGGGACAAAAAGCACCGGTTTCCCCACAGGATGAGGTGGACTTCAACATTGTGGGCTATTACCTGTATGGCGCTCCGGCCAACGGCAATTCTCTTCAGGGCCAGCTTTTCCTGCGTCCGCTGCGCGACGCCGTCCCTGCGCTGCCTGGCTTCCAGTTTGGTGATATTGCGGAAGAAAACCTGAGCCGCAGTCTGGATGAAGTGCAGCTTACGCTGGATGAGCAGGGGCGCGGGCAGGTGACCACCGAAAGCCAGTGGAAAGAGGTACACTCGCCGCTGCAGCTGATCCTGCAGGCCAGCCTGCTGGAATCAGGCGGTCGTCCGGTGACGCGCCGCGCGGAGCAGGCTATCTGGCCGGCGGCGCAACTGCCGGGTATCCGTCCGCAGTTCGCCAGTAAGGCGGTCTACGACTACCGTACCGATACCACCGTCAACCAACCGATCGTCGACGAGAACGGCAACGCCAGCTTTGACATCGTCTATGCCGATGCCAGCGGGGCGAAAAAAGCGGTATCCGGTTTGCAGGTTCGTTTGATCCGCGAGCGTCGCGACTACTTCTGGAACTGGTCCGAGAGCGAAGGCTGGCAGTCTCAATTCGATCAAAAAGATCTCGTTGAGGGCGAGCAGGAGCTTAGCCTTAAGGCCGATGAAACCGGCAAAGTCACCTTCCCGGTGGAGTGGGGCTCATACCGACTGGAAGTGAAAGCGCCTGATGATGTGGTCAGCAGCGTGCGCTTCTGGGCAGGTTACAGCTGGCAGGATAACAGCGACGGCACGGGTGCGGCGCGCCCTGACCGCGTGACCCTGAAACTGGATAAACCGGCCTATCAGCCAGGCGATACCATCCAGCTGCACATTGCAGCGCCAGCCGCAGGTAAGGGCTATGCCATGATCGAATCCAGCGAAGGACCGCTGTGGTGGAAAGAGATCGACGTACCGGCAAACGGGCTCGATCTTTCCATTCCGGTGGATAAAGCCTGGAAACGTCACGATCTCTATCTCAGTACGCTGGTGGTGCGTCCTGGCGATAAATCCAAATCCGCCACGCCGAAGCGCGCGGTCGGTCTGCTGCATCTGCCGATGGGCGACGAAAATCGCCGCCTGAACATCGCGCTGGATAACCCGCAGAAAATGCGTCCAAACCAGACGCTCTCCGTGAAGGTGAATGCCAGCGTGAAAGAGGGGGCGGTTCCGCAGAAAGTGAACGTGCTGGTGTCGGCGGTGGACAGCGGCGTGCTGAACATTACCGATTACGTTACGCCGGATCCGTGGCAGGCCTTCTTCGGCCAGAAGCGTTACGGCGCCGATATCTATGATATCTACGGCCAGGTCATTGAAGGGCAGGGCCGCATGGCCGCGCTGCGTTTCGGTGGTGACGGCGATGAACTCAAGCGCGGCGGTAAACCGCCGGTGAACCACGTCACCATTATTGCCCAGCAGGCTCAGCCGGTTACGCTGGATGCCAACGGAGAAGGCACCGTTACGCTGCCGATTGGTGATTTCAACGGCGAACTGCGTCTGATGGCGCAGGCGTGGACGGAAGATGATTTCGGCAGCAGCGAAAGCAAGGTTGTGGTGGCCGCGCCGGTTATTACCGAGCTTAATACTCCGCGCTTCCTGGCAAGTGGAGATACCTCACGGCTGACGCTGGATCTCACTAACCTGACCGACAAACCGCAATCGCTGAACGTCGCCCTGAGCGCGACAGGCAAACTGTCTCTGGAAGGTGCACAGCCGCAGCCGGTTCAGTTGCCGCCGGGCGCGCGCAGTACCCTGTTTATTCCGGTGCGCGCACTGGAGGGTTATGGCGACGGTGAAGTGACCGCGCAGGTGACCGGCCTGCAGCTTCCGGGCGAAACCTTCGCACCGCAGCAGAAAAGCTGGAAAATTGGCGTACGTCCGGCATTCCCGGCGCAGACGGTCAATACCGGTGCCATGCTGAACCCCGGCGAGTCCTGGACCGCACCGGCGCAGCACAGCAACGGTTTCTCTCCTGCCACTCTGCAGGGGCAACTGCTACTGAGCGGCAAGCCACCGCTCAACCTGGCGCGCTATATTCGTGAACTGCAGGCGTATCCGTATGGCTGCCTGGAGCAGACCACCAGCGGCCTGTTCCCGTCACTCTATACCAACGCCGCGCAGCTTACCGCGCTTGGTATAAAAGGAGATACCGATGACAAGCGCCGTGCTGCCATTGATATCGGGATCTCCCGTCTGCTGCAGATGCAGCGTGATGATGGCGGTTTTGCCTTGTGGGATAAAAACGGGCCAGAAGAGTACTGGCTGACCGCCTATGTGACTGACTTCCTGGTGCGCGCGGGCGAGCAGGGTTATAGCGTACCTGCCGATGCGGTGAACAACGCCAACAACCGACTGCTGCGCTATCTGCAGGATCCGGGCATGATGTCTATCCGCTACAGCGACGACACCCAGGCCAGCAAATTTGCCGTGCAGGCGTATGCCTCGCTGGTGCTGGCGCGTCAGCAAAAAGCCCCGCTGGGCGCGCTGCGTGAAATCTGGGATCGCCACGCGCAGGCCGCCTCCGGGCTGCCGCTGATGCAGCTGGGTATGGCGCTTAAACTGATGGGCGACGCGCCGCGCAGCCAGCAGGCGCTGGATCTGGCGCTCAAAACGCCGCGCAACGACAGCAAAACATGGATGGCCGATTACGGCAGCCCGCTTCGCGATAACGCGCTGATGCTCTCCCTTCTGGAGGAGTATAAATTGCTGCCGGATGCGCAAAATACGCTGCTGATTGCTCTTTCTGAACAGGCATTCAGCCAGCGCTGGCTATCCACCCAGGAGAGCAATGCGCTGTTCCTGGCCGGACGTTCGCTGCAAACCCTGTCAGGCGCATGGCAGGCGAAAACCTCCCTGTCTGATACCGCATCAGGCGGCGATAAGGCGCAGGTACAAAACGTAAGCGGCGACAAGCTTGGTGCGCTTCAGGTAACCAATACCGGCACGGCACCGCTGTGGGTACGTCTGGACAGCACCGGCTATCCGGAATATGCGCCTCAGCCGAGTTCCAACGTGCTGCAGGTTGAACGTCATATCCTGGCAACCGATGGCAGCAGCAAATCGCTCTCTTCGCTGAAGAGCGGTGAACTGGTGCTGGTCTGGCTTGAAGTGAAAGCCAGCCAGAACGTTCCGGATGCGCTGGTTGTGGATCTCCTCCCTGCTGGTCTGGAGCTGGAAAACCAGAACCTGGCGAGCAGCAGCGCAAGCCTGCAGGACAGCGGCAGCGAAGTGCAGAACCTGCTCAGCCAGATGCAGCAGGCGGACATTCAGCACATGGAGTTCCGCGACGACCGCTTTGTGGCCGCCGTGCCGGTAAACGAAGGTCAGCCGGTTACGCTGGTTTATCTGGCCCGTGCCGTAACGCCGGGCACCTACCAGGTGCCGGTTCCGATGGTGGAGTCTATGTACGTTCCGCAGTGGCGGGCAACGGGTGCGGCCAGCGGCCCGCTGATTGTTGTTCCGTAATATGTTGATAGCGCGTCTGACACGCTCCCGCTGGCTTTGGCTGGCGGGAGCGCTTCTCGTTTTAGGGGGGCTGATTGTCGCCGCCGACCGCCTGTGGCCGCTGCCTCTGAAAGAGGTTAACCCCGCACGAGTTGTGGTGGACGAGAAGGGCGCGCCGCTCTGGCGTTTTGCCGACAGCGAAGGCATCTGGCGCTACCCGGTGACCATTGAAGAGGTTTCTCCCCGTTATCTTGAGGCTCTGATCCAGTACGAAGATCGCTGGTTCTGGGAGCATCCGGGCGTAAACCCGCTCTCTGTCCTGCGCGCCGCCTGGCAGGATCTCAGTTCCGGAAGAGTGGTTTCGGGAGGAAGCACGCTTACCATGCAGGTGGCACGCCTGCTGGATCCGCATCCGCGCACCTTTGGCGGCAAAATTCGCCAGCTCTGGCGGGCGATGCAGCTGGAATGGCACCTCTCTAAGCGTGACATTCTTACGCTCTATCTCAATCGTGCTCCGTTTGGCGGCACGCTGCAGGGCGTGGGAGCAGCAAGCTGGACCTACCTTGGGAAACCCCCGTCGCAGCTGAGCTACTCCGACGCGGCGTTGCTGGCGGTACTGCCGCAGGCACCCAGCCGTCTGCGCCCGGATCGCTGGCCCGAGCGGGCCGAAGCGGCACGCAACAAAGTGCTCGATCGCATGATGTTTCAGGGCGTCTGGTCAGCAAAGCAGGTGAAGGAGTCCCGTGAAGAGCCGGTATGGCTGGCTCCCCGGCAGATGCCGCAGCTGGCGCCGCTCTTTGCACGCATGATGCTCGGCAAAAGCCGCGACACAAAGATTGTCACTACGCTGGATGCCGGACTGCAACGGCAGCTGGAAGAGCTGGCGATGAACTGGAAATCCCGCCTGCCGGCACGCAGTTCGCTGGCGATGATCGTGGTCGATCATACCGACATGAAGGTGCGCGGCTGGGTCGGCTCGGTGGATATCAACGATGACACGCGTTTCAGCCATGTGGATATGGTTAACGCGATCCGATCCCCGGGATCGGTATTGAAACCGTTTATCTACGGTATGGCGCTGGATGATGGCCTGATCCATCCCGCCTCGCTGCTTCAGGACGTGCCCAGAAAAACCGGTGATTATCGCCCGGGAAATTTTGACAGCGGGTTCCACGGGCCGGTCAGCATGAGTGAAGCGCTGGTGCGCTCGCTCAACCTGCCAGCCGTCCAGGTGCTGGAAGCCTACGGTCCCAAACGGTTTGCCGGGATGCTGAGTAACGCAGGCCTGCCGCTGATCCTGCCTGCCGGAGCGCAGCCGAATCTGTCGCTGATCCTGGGTGGCGCAGGCGCGAGGCTGGCAGATATCGCCGCCGCGTACAGCGCCTTTGCAAGGCATGGCAAGGCGGGCCGGCTGCGCTTACAGCCGGGCGACCCGCTAACTGAACGCCCGCTGTTATCGCCAGGCTCGGCGTGGATTATTCGCCGTATTCTGGCGAATGAAGCGCAGCCGCTGCCGGACAGTGCGCTACCGCAAATCGCCCCGCTGGCATGGAAAACCGGCACCAGCTACGGCTACCGTGATGCCTGGGCCATCGGTCTGAATGCCCGCTACGTGATAGGCATCTGGACCGGACGACCGGACGGCACGCCAGTGGCGGGGCAGTTTGGTTTCGCCAGTGCAGTGCCGCTATTAAACCAGGTCAATAACCTGCTTCAGTCGCGCTCAACGGTAGACGAAGCCCGTCTGCCGCGCGATCCGCGTCCGGAGAGCGTCGGGCGGGGCGTGATCTGCTGGCCGGGCGGCCAGTCGCTGCCGGAAGGCAGTGAAAACTGTCGGCGTCGTCTTTCGACCTGGCTGCTGGAAGGGAGTGAACCACCCACGCTGCTGCTGCCGGAGCAGGAAGGTATTCGCGGCATTCGTTTCCCGGTCTGGGTGGATAAAAAGGGCAAACGTGTGGCCGCAGATTGCCCCGATGCTACAGAGAAAGTCCTGGACGTCTGGCCGCTGCCGCTGGAGCCTTGGTTGCCCGCTGCTGAAAAAAGGGCTGCGCGTCTCCCTGCCCGATCAACTGACTGTCCGCCTCTGGACAATAACAATGTAGCGCCGCTTATGATTTCGGGTATCAGAGAGGGGGCTGTTATTAAGCGACTTCCCGGTGAAGGTAATGTCACGCTTTCTGTTATTTCAACAGGAGGGGAAGGGGAGCGCTGGTGGTTTTTAAATGGAGAGCCTTTAGCGGGGCGGAATTATAATTATTCATTAAAATTATATTTACCGGGTGAATATCAATTACTGGTAATGGATAAATCAGGCCAAACGGCGACGGTCAATTTTGAATTAGACCGTTAAGTATTACCTCTGAAGAGTTAGCTTGATAATTATCAATATGCGTTCCTGAAAAAAAACGAGAATGCGTTTTTATTTGTAGGAACGAGCAATGAAAGAGAATAAAAATCAGGAAGAGGGTCTTATTCCTGCCCTGTCCCGGCGGCATTTTATTCAGGCAGGATCGGCTCTGGCCGCACTCCCGTTTGTGGTGACAACCAGCAAAGCACGGGCACAGAGCACGGTGGCAGCAGACGTGACGCCTGAAGAAAAAGTCGTGCAGACCTGTAGCACGTTTGACTGTGGCGGGAAGTGTGATATTCGTGCTCACGTTAGTGAGGGCGTTGTAACCCGAATTTCTACCCGCCCGGACAATGCGTTAGATCCGGAGATGCCGATAATGCGCGCCTGCGTTCGTGGCCGCGCTTATCGGAAATTTGTTTATCATCCCGATCGGCTTAAATATCCAATGAAACGCGTGGGTAAACGTGGCGAAGGAAAATTCGAGCGTATTACCTGGGATGAAGCCACCACGCTTATTGCGAATCAATTAAAAAAGATTACACAAAAATACGGCGCTGCCTCACGCTATGTGCATGTGGGCACTGCGGTATCCGGCGGAACGTTTTCCGGCGATAAAATGGTTCGTCGTCTGCTCAACTTAACCGGCGGCTATCTTGAAAGCTATCACTCGGTCAGTATGGGCAACACGGCGGCAGCCACGCCGTATACCTACGGCACCGCCGCCAGCGGCAGCTCTCTGGACACGCTGCTGGATACCAAACTGGTCATTCTCTGGGGACATAACCCGACGGAAACGATCTTTGGTCACAGCAACTACTTCTATCAGAAGATGAAGCAAAACGGCACGCGCTTTATCGTTGTCGATCCGCGCTATTCCGATACGGTTTCCTCCCTGGCTGACCAGTGGATCCCGCTGCTTCCCACAACAGACAACGCCCTGATGGACGCTATGATGTACACGATCGTCACGGAGAACCTGCACGATCGCGACTTCATTCAGCGCTATACCCTGGGCTTTGACGAAGCATCCATGCCGGAAGGCGTTCCGGCCAATGAATCCCTGATGGCTTACCTGAGCGGCGCAAAAGATGGCGTGGCGAAAACGCCCGAGTGGGCAGAGAAAATCACCCACGTGCCTGCGCAGACCATTCGTCAGCTGGCGCGCGACTACGCAACCACCAAACCCGCCGCGCTGATCCAGGGCTGGGGACCGCAGCGCCATAACTGCGGCGAGCGCACCGCGCGCGGCTCGACGTTACTGGCAACGCTGACGGGTAACGTTGGGGTCAAGGGCGGCTGGGCGGCAGGCTATGGTGGCTGCGCTAATCGTAAATTTGCTACTGGGCCGGAGATGCCGGATAACCCGGTAAAAGCCAAAATATCGGTGATGAACTGGGTGCAGGCCGCCGATGATGCTTCTAAGGTAACGGCGAAAGACGGCCTGAAGGATGCAGAGAAGCTGGATAGCAATATCCGCATCCTCTTCTCGCTGGCGGGAAATTATCTGGCTAACCAGAACCCGGATCTGCATCAGGCGACGCGCGTGCTGGAAGACGAGTCGAAAATCGAGTTTATCGTCGCAAGCGATCTGTTTATGACGCCGAGCGCCCGATACGCCGATCTTCTCCTGCCGGAAACCAGCTTTATGGAACGCTGGAATATTGGCGAAACCTGGGGCACGGCAAGCTATCTGATCCTGTCGGAAAAGCTGATTGAACCTGAATTCGAACGCCGTTCAGACTACGACTGGCTGCGGGAAGTTGCTGCTAAGCTTGGCGTCGAACCTGCATTCAGCCAGGGCCGTGACGAAAAGGCGTGGATTGAGCACATCTGGGAGCAGACGCGGCTCTCCATGCCAGATGAAAACCTGCCGGACTTCGCGACGCTACAAAAGACGCGCCAGCATCTTTTCAAAAGCGCGCCGTTCGTCGCTTTTGAAGACAATATTCGCGATCCGCAAAATCATCCGTTCCCGACGCCGTCCGGGAAAATTGAGATCTTCTCGAAGCGTCTGTACGACATGCACCATCCGGAGATTCCGGCGCTGTCGCACTACGTGCCCGCCCACGAAGGGCCGGAGGACGAACTGGCGAAAACCTTCCCGCTGCAGCTGATCACCTGGAAAGGGAAAAACCGTGCTAACTCAACCCAGTACGCTAACCCGTGGCTGATTGAGGCGCAGCAGCAAAAGCTGTGGATCAACCCGCAGGACGCGCAAAAGCGCGGCATTTCCCAGGGGGATACCGTGCGCATTCATAACGCGCGCGGCATTTGTGAAATTCCGGCTGAGGTCACGCCGCGCATCATTCCGGGCGTGGTTGCCATGCAGGCAGGCGCCTGGTGGCAGCCGGACGAACAGGGTGTAGATAAAGGCGGCTGCGCGAACGTGCTCAGCTCTGCCCGTATTACCGCGCTTGCGAAAGGGAATTCCCATCAAACCATGCTGGTGGAGGTAGCTAAAGCATGAGTCAGTTTAAACACTACGCGCCGGTGAGCGATAAACAGCTGGGTTTCTATATTGACTCTTCCCGCTGCTCGGGCTGCAAGGCATGCCAGGTGGCGTGCAAAGACAAAAACAACCTTGAGGTCGGACGTCGTTTCCGTCGCGTATACGAAGTCAACGGCGGGAATTTCATCCCAACCGGGCAGGGCGGCGTTAGCAACAACGTTTTTGCCTACACGCTCTCTATTTCCTGTAACCACTGTGCGGACCCAATCTGCACCAAAAACTGCCCGACCACCGCAATGCACAAGCGTCCGGGCGACGGCATCGTGCGCGTCGATACGGACAAGTGCGTTGGCTGTGGCTACTGCGCGTGGTCTTGCCCTTACGGCGCGCCACAGCTCAACGAGCAGACCGGGCAGATGTCCAAATGCGATTTTTGCGTGGATCTGCAGGCGAAGGGCGAGCAGCCCGTCTGCGTGGCAACCTGTCCGCTTGAGGCGATCAAATTTGGGCCTATTGATGAACTTCGGGCGAAATACGGTGCGGTATGCGATGTGAAGGGCTTGCCTGATTCCTCGATTACAAAACCGAACCTGGTGATCAAAGCGCATCAGGGCGCAGAAAAAGAGGGGAAACGTCATGCATGAGTTACCGCTGCTGATTTTTACGCTGTTCCTGCAGGGATCGGTTGGCGTGACGCTCTGGCTGGCGTTCGGGGGAGCGCATACTACACCGCGTAGCGCGCTGCTGCCTGCCGCTGGGGCGTTTGTGCTGGCGAGCCTGGGGCTGCTCGCCTCAGCGCTGCATATGGGCTATCCGCTCAACGCCCTGAACGCGCTACGCCACGTTTCCAGTTCGTGGCTGAGCCGCGAGATTATCTTCGCCAGCCTTTACCTGGCGGCGCTTGGCCTCGCCGTGCTGCTGATGTTTTCCAATAAGCCAGGCTGGAAGCTGCTTTTGGCCGTGGCGGGTCTTGTCGGGCTGGTGGACGTGTTCTGCATGGCACAGATCTACATGCACGCGTCCGTGGTGACCTGGCAGCACATTAACACGCTGGTACTGTTTATCGGCTCGGTGGGTATCATCGGTTCAGCCTGCATGGCAATTGGGATGCGTTCCCAGACTACCCTGCGTGCGGCGGTTGTCATTATCACGCTGGTGGTGCTTGTGCGTCTGGTGATGCAGCCCGTCTGGCTGGCAGACATCACTGCCATGGACAATACCGTGGTGACGTTCCCTCACGCACCGCTACGGATGCTCGAACAGCTGCGCGCGGTACATCTGCTGAGCTGGTGCGTGTCCGTTGCAGGTATGCTCTGCTTTGCTGCGGGCGGCCTGAAAGCGGCGCGCGGCACGCTGCTGCTGGGCAGCGCCTTGCTGATTGTGGGTGAGCTGATGCTGCGCTTCGTTTTCTTCAGTATTGGCTGATGGGCAGATTGACGTTTGCCCCGGCGATGGACGTGACGCATGCGTGCGTCCGTCGCCGTTTTCGCCACGCTTCCTGCTGCGCCTGCGCGGACGTTTGTCCAGCGCAGGCTTTTTCTTTTACGGAAACCGGCGTCTCGGTTGATGAAAATCGCTGTATTGAATGCGGTGACTGCCTGTTCGTCTGCCCCTCCGGGGCCATTACCGGCATCGCGCCGCGAAAGCGATTTCTGCGTGGAGATACCCTTGTTGGGCCTTTTACTGAACGCGCACCTGGGGTGAATGAGCTGCTGCTGTGGCACGCGCAACGCCAGGTTCGTTTTATCAGTATCGACGCAGAGCAATACCCTGACTGGCTGCTGGCGCTTGCCCGGCTTAATCTTGCGCTTCGTCGCCGTGGTGAAGCGGAGTGGGGGTTTAAGCTCATACCGATCGGCGAGGTGAATATCGCTCGTCGTGCGCTGATGCACGTTCCCCGCGAGGATGTAAAAGCCTGTCGCGTTTCCCCGGGGCCGCGGGAGCTGCGCAGGGCATTCTCGACGTTTAGCGAGTCAGATATCGCACTCGATATTAATAAGTGCGTGCTGTGTGGTGCATGCTGGAGAAGCTGCCCGGAAAACGCGATTCGGTTTGAGAACGCCGCGCTGGTGGTGGAGACCGGGCGCTGTACCGGCTGCGGTGGCTGTGAGGCAGTATGTCAGCACGAGGCCATAAACGTCGCAGAAACAGATGGACCGGCAAAAAACGTGGCCACTCCCGCATATAAAGCAGTTTGCCTGACGTGCCAGCGCCAGTTCTGGTCATTTACGCCTAATGAAAAGCAGTGCCCGCTCTGTTTACGCCATCAACACGGTATGCGAAATCCGGCCTGTTGCTAATCTTCGTCTCATTTTAAAAAAATGTTATGCAGAACCATAGGCAATGGCGCTATTGCTCTTTATAATCCGCGCCACACCATACTCAGGTATGCAAAACAACAGAACATTTTACAGAGGTTATCATGGCTATCGAACGTACTTTTTCCATCATCAAACCAAACGCGGTGGCAAAAAACGTTATTGGCAGCATCTTCGCTCGCTTTGAATCAGCAGGGTTTAAGATCGTTGGCACCAAAATGCTGCACCTGACCGTTGAGCAGGCTCGCGGTTTCTACGCTGAGCACGAAGGTCGTCCATTCTTTGACGGCCTGGTGGAGTTCATGACCTCCGGTCCAATCGTGGTCTCCGTGCTGGAAGGCGAAAACGCAGTACAGCGTCACCGCGATCTGCTGGGTGCAACCAACCCGGACAACGCGCTGGCAGGTACCCTGCGCGCTGACTACGCGGACAGCTTCACCGAGAACGGCACCCACGGTTCCGACTCCGTTGAGTCTGCCGCGCGCGAAATCGCGTTCTTCTTCGCTGAAGGCGAAGTGTGCCCGCGCACTCGCTAATAATTTCGTAAATGCCGCGTGCAAACGTGGCATCCCTGCGCCAGACTTTGTACAATGCAACGCCCCGGACGAGCAGACCGCTTACCGGGGCGTTTCTTTTCAACCCACCAAGGGCCACAACGTGTAACAACGAGGCCGGAAAAAATTATGTCTGAACTAGTGAATACCTCCGAAGTCGCCATTCCTGCGGTTCCCAATAAAAATGGAAAAATTAACCTGCTGGACCTGAACCGTCAGCAGATGCGCGAGTTCTTTAAAGATATGGGTGAGAAGCCGTTTCGTGCCGATCAGGTAATGAAATGGATGTACCACTACTGCAGCGACAACTTTGATGAGATGACCGACATCAACAAAGTGCTGCGCAACAAGCTCAAAGAAGTGGCTGAAATCCGCGCGCCGGAAGTGGTGGAAGAGCAGCGCTCGGCAGACGGCACCATCAAATGGGCGATTGCCGTAGGCGATCAGCGCGTTGAAACCGTCTACATCCCGGAAGACGATCGTGCCACGCTGTGCGTCTCTTCTCAGGTGGGCTGTGCGCTGGAGTGCAAATTCTGCTCTACGGCTCAGCAAGGTTTTAACCGTAACCTTCGCGTGTCTGAAATCATCGGTCAGGTCTGGCGCGCCGCGAAGATCGTGGGTGCGGCAAAAGTGACCGGCACGCGTCCTATCACCAACGTGGTAATGATGGGGATGGGCGAACCGCTGCTGAACCTGACCAACGTGGTGCCGGCGATGGAAATCATGCTGGATGACTTCGGTTTTGGCCTGTCCAAGCGCCGCGTGACGCTGTCTACCTCAGGCGTTGTGCCTGCGCTGGATAAGCTCGGCGACATGATTGACGTTGCGCTGGCTATCTCCCTGCACGCGCCAAACGATGAAATTCGTGACGAAATTGTACCGATTAACAAAAAGTACAATATCGAAACCTTCCTCGCTGCCGTGCGTCGCTACCTGGAGAAATCCAACGCAAACCAGGGCCGCGTCACCATCGAGTACGTGATGCTGGACCACGTCAACGACGGTACTGAGCACGCGCATCAGCTGGCTGAACTGCTGAAGGATACGCCATGCAAAATCAACCTGATTCCATGGAACCCGTTCCCGGGCGCGCCGTATGGCCGTAGCTCGAACAGCCGTATCGACCGTTTCTCCAAAGTGCTGATGGAGTATGGTTTCACCACTATCGTGCGTAAAACCCGCGGTGATGATATTGATGCTGCATGCGGACAGTTGGCCGGTGACGTCATTGACCGTACCAAACGTACCCTGCGTAAACGCATGCAGGGCGAGACCATTGCGGTTAAAGCTGTTTGATTATTATGCATCACGGCGCATTATCTACGCTGTGATGCATAATCTGACTGAATAATCAGTCAGATTCGTGACGTTTGATTAATAATTACGGTGCGTTTCATATGAGTTTCGGGCAGTATGTAACGACGTAACAACAGTTTAGCCACGCGGGCAGAGCTGCACTGTCATCTACCGGCTGACAGTCTTATACTGTCTGTTCAAGGTTAACTGACCTGAAGTTTCGCGGTGCGGGCGGCATTGTGACTCACCGGCACCTGAACCCTTTTTTTCACGTACCAGTAGTTGTAGCGAATGAATACTGAAGCCACTCACGACCAACATGAAGCACTCTCCACTGGCGTTCGTCTTCGCAACGCCCGTGAACAACTCGGACTCAGCCAGCAAGCTGTTGCAGAACGCTTGTGCCTGAAAGTTTCCACGGTTCGCGATATTGAAGAAGATAAGGCGCCTGCCGATCTGGCTTCAACATTTCTGCGCGGCTATATCCGCTCTTACGCAAAACTGGTGCACATCCCCGAAAACGAATTACTGCCAATGATGGAGAAGCAGGCACCGGTTCGTGCAGCAAAAGTTGCCCCGATGCAAACTTTCTCCCTGGGGAAACGTCGTAAAAAACGTGATGGCTGGCTGATGAGCTTTACCTGGCTGGTGCTGTTTGTTGTTGTCGGCCTGACCGGCGCATGGTGGTGGCAAAACCACAAGGCGCAGCAGGAAGAGATCACCACGATGGCCGATCAATCCTCCGCTGAACTCAATCAGGCGAGCAATGGTGGTGCCCAGAGCGTTCCGCTTAACACCGACGGTGCGGCGGCCTCAAGCGAGCCGCAAACAACGGCTCCGGCAACCGATGCAGCACAGGCTCCGGCCGCAACGGCGAACACCGCTGCGCCTCAGGCTCAGGATCAAAACGCGGTCGTCGCCCCTTCTCAGGCAAATGTCGATACTGCGGCGAACATCCCTGCAGCGACTCAGCCGGCGAACAACGCCGCAGCGTCCCTGCCGACCGACCCGGCGGCAACCGCCGCGCCAGCCGCCGATCCAAACGCGCTGGTGATGAACTTCACGGCTGACTGTTGGCTGGAAGTGACTGACGCGACAGGTAAAAAACTGTTCAGCGGCCTGCAGCGGAAAGATGGCACGTTAAACCTAACGGGTCAGGCACCTTACAAACTTAAAATCGGCGCTCCGGCAGCGGTACAGATCCAGTATCAAGGAAAACCTGTCGACCTGAGCCGCTTTATCAGAACTAACCAGGTTGCACGTCTTACCGTTAATGCCGAACAATCAGCAGCACAGTAACAGACGGGCAACGCGGGAGATTTTTCATGCATAACCAGGCTCCGATTCAACGTAGAAAATCGAAACGGATTTACGTTGGGAATGTGCCAGTCGGCGATGGGGCACCTATCGCCGTCCAGTCGATGACCAATACGCGCACCACGGATGTGGAAGCAACGGTCAACCAAATCAAAGCATTAGAGCGTGTAGGCGCGGACATTGTTCGCGTCTCAGTGCCCACGATGGATGCCGCTGAGGCGTTCAAGCTGATCAAACAGCAGGTCAGCGTGCCGCTGGTTGCAGATATCCACTTCGACTACCGTATCGCGCTGAAAGTTGCTGAATACGGCGTTGATTGCCTGCGAATTAACCCGGGTAACATCGGCAATGAAGAACGCATTCGCATGGTGGTTGACTGCGCCCGCGACAAAAACATTCCAATCCGTATCGGCGTGAACGCCGGCTCTCTGGAAAAAGATCTGCAGGAAAAGTATGGCGAGCCAACGCCGCAGGCGCTGCTCGAATCCGCCATGCGTCACGTCGATCATCTGGATCGTCTTAACTTCGATCAGTTCAAGGTCAGCGTAAAAGCCTCTGACGTTTTCCTGGCCGTTGAATCGTATCGCCTGCTGGCAAAACAGATCGATCAGCCTCTGCATCTCGGGATCACCGAAGCGGGCGGCCTGCGTAGCGGTTCGGTGAAGTCTGCGATCGGCCTGGGCCTGCTGCTCTCCGAAGGGATCGGCGACACCCTGCGCGTCTCGCTGGCGGCGGATCCGGTAGAAGAGATCAAGGTCGGTTTCGATATTCTGAAATCGCTGCGTATCCGCTCGCGTGGGATCAACTTCATTGCCTGCCCAACCTGTTCGCGTCAGGAATTTGACGTGATCGGCACGGTGAATGCCCTGGAGCAGCGTCTGGAAGACATCATCACCCCGATGGACGTCTCCATCATCGGCTGTGTCGTGAATGGTCCGGGTGAAGCGCTGGTCTCAACCCTGGGCGTAACCGGCGGTAACAAGAAAAGTGGTCTCTATGAAGATGGCGTTCGTAAAGATCGTCTGGATAATAGTGACATGATTGACCAGCTTGAAGCCCGCATCCGCGCCAAAGCCGCGATGATGGACGAGACACAGCGAATCAGCGTTCAGCAGGTTGAAAAATAACGTGATGGGAAGCGTGCCGCTTCCCATGTATGATTGAACCCATTCTTTGGGTTTTTTTTGTATATAGAAAGAGAATAAACGTGGCAAAAAACATTCAAGCCATCCGCGGCATGAACGATTACCTGCCTGGCGAAACCGCCATCTGGCAGCGCATTGAAGGCACGCTGAAGCAGGTGCTCGGCAGCTACGGTTACAGCGAAATCCGTTTGCCGATTGTAGAGCAGACCCCGTTATTCAAACGCGCGATCGGTGAAGTGACCGACGTGGTTGAAAAAGAGATGTACACCTTTGAGGACCGCAACGGCGACAGCCTGACCCTGCGTCCGGAAGGTACGGCGGGCTGCGTACGCGCCGGCATCGAACATGGTCTTCTGTACAATCAGGAGCAGCGCTTGTGGTATATCGGCCCGATGTTCCGCCACGAACGTCCGCAGAAAGGTCGTTATCGCCAGTTTAACCAGCTGGGTGTGGAAGTCTTTGGCCTGCAGGGCCCGGACATCGATGCCGAACTGATTATGCTGACCGCTCGCTGGTGGCGCGCCCTCGGTATCTCTGAGCACGTTTCGCTGGAACTGAACTCAATCGGTTCTCTGGAAGCGCGCGCTAACTACCGCGATGCGCTGGTGGCGTTCCTGGAGCAGCATAAAGAGAAGCTGGACGAAGACTGCAAACGTCGCATGTACAGCAACCCGCTGCGCGTGCTGGATTCCAAAAACCCTGATGTTCAGGCGCTGCTGAACGATGCCCCTGCGCTGGGTGACTACCTGGACGACGAGTCTCGCGAACACTTTACCGGCCTGTGCAAGCTGCTCGAAGCGGCGGGCATTGCCTACACCGTGAACCAGCGTCTGGTGCGCGGTCTGGACTACTACAACCGCACCGTGTTTGAGTGGGTAACCACCAGCCTCGGTTCTCAAGGCACCGTGTGTGCCGGCGGCCGTTATGACGGTCTGGTTGAGCAACTGGGTGGTCGTGCGGCGCCTGCGGTTGGCTTCGCGATGGGTCTTGAGCGACTTGTTTTGCTGGTGCAGGCAGTTAATCCGGAATTTAAAGCAGATTCCGTTGTCGATATATACCTGGTGGCTTCAGGCGCGGAAACGCAGTCTGCGGCGATGCAGCTTGCCGAACGCGTGCGCGATGCGCTGCCGGGCGTTAAGCTGATGACCAACCATGGCGGCGGCAACTTCAAAAAACAGTTTGCTCGTGCCGATAAGTGGGGCGCAAGTATTGCACTGGTGCTGGGCGAGTCCGAAGTGGCTAACGGCGAAGTGGTAGTAAAAGACCTGCGCTCTGGTGAGCAGACAACGGTAACGCAGGACGGCGTTGCGGCGCACTTGCGCACTCTATTGGGCTAAGGAGAAAGACGGCGTGGAAATGTACGAGAACGAACACGATCAGGTCGACGCGATTAAACGCTTCTTTGCTGAAAACGGCAAAGCGCTGGTTGTTGGGGTTATTTTAGGTGTGGGTGCGCTGGTGGGCTGGCGTTACTGGAACAACCATCAGGCGGATTCCGCGCGCGGCGCGTCCCTGTCCTATGAAAATACCGTTAGCGCGATTCGTGCCGACCAGCCGCAAACGCTGGCTGCGGCAGAGAAATTTGCCGCTGACAACAAAAACACCTACGGTGCACTGGCAGCGCTGGAAGTGGCTCAGCAGTACGTTGATAAAAACGAACTGGATAAAGCCGCTGCTCAGCTGTCTCAGGGCCTTGCTGCTGCCAGCGATGAAAACCTGAAAGCGGTGATCAATCTGCGCCTGGCACGTATTCAGGTTCAGCAGAAAAAAGCTGACGACGCGCTGAAAACGCTCGATACCATCAAAGGCGAAGGTTTTGCTGCCATCGTTGCCGATCTGCGCGGTGAAGCACTGCTGAGCAAAGGTGACAAAGCGGGCGCGCGTAAAGCGTGGCAAGCTGGCGTAGAGAGCAAAGCGTCACCTGCGCTGAGCGAAATGATGCAGATGAAAATAAATAATTTGTCCGTCTGAGAGGGACCCGATGCAATTGCGTAAATTACTTCTGCCAGGACTGCTTTCTGTTACGTTATTAAGTGGTTGTTCACTGTTCAGTGGCGAAGAAGACGTTGTGAAAATGTCCCCACTGCCGACGGTTGAAAACCAGTTTACCCCATCCACCGCGTGGGATGTCTCCGTGGGCAGTGGGATTGGTGATTTCTATTCCAACCTTCATCCTGCGTATGCAGACAGCGTTGTCTATGCCGCTGACCGCAAAGGTACCGTGAAAGCGGTGAACGCCGATGACGGGAAAGAAGTGTGGTCCGTTAACCTGGCGGAAAAAGACGGCTGGTTCTCCCGTAAACCTGCACTGCTGTCTGGCGGCCTGACCGTTTCCGGTGGTCACGTGTACGTGGGCAGCGAAAAAGCGCAGGTTTACGCGCTGAATGCCAGCGATGGTTCTGTTGCATGGCAGACCGCTGTAGCCGGTGAATCCTTGTCACGTCCGGTCGTGAGCGACGGGCTGGTGCTGATCCATACCAGCAACGGCCAGCTTCAGGCGCTGAATGAAGCGGACGGCCTGGTAAAATGGACCGTTAACCTGGATATGCCTGCGCTCTCTCTGCGCGGTGAATCCGCGCCGGCAACCGCATTTGGCGCTGCCATTGTGGGCGGTGACAACGGTCGCGTGAGTGCCGTGCTGATGCAGCAGGGCCAGATGATCTGGCAGCAGCGTATCTCGCAGGCCACTGGCTCAACGGAAATCGACCGCCTGAGCGACGTAGACACTACTCCGGTTATCGTTGACGGTGTGGTTTACGCCCTGGCCTATAACGGCAACCTGACCGCGCTGGACCTGCGCAGCGGCCAGATCATGTGGAAACGTGAGCTGGGCTCTGTGAATGATTTCATCGTGGACGGTAACCGCATCTATATGGTTGACCAGAACGATCGCCTGCTGGCGCTGAGCACCGAAGGCGGCGTGACGCTGTGGACGCAAAGCGATCTGCTGCACCGTCTGCTGACCGCGCCAGTGCTGTACAACGGTAGCCTGGTGGTTGGCGACAGCGAAGGCTATATGCACTGGGTTGATCCAGAGAATGGCCGCTTCGTGGCGCAGCAGAAAGTGGACGGTTCAGGCTTCCTGACCGACCCGGTTGTGGCTGACGGCAAACTGCTGATTCAGGCAAAAGACGGCACGCTGTACGCGATCACGCGTTAATTACCCGGCGGTTGTAGTATACTAAACGGCTCCTGTTCACTCAGGAGCCGTTTTGACATTTTTAAAAACGCCGCGAATGCGACGTTTATTTGAATTTTATGAGGCTTCAAACATGGTACCTGTGGTCGCGCTTGTCGGGCGCCCTAACGTTGGAAAATCCACTCTTTTTAACCGTTTAACACGCACCCGTGATGCGCTGGTTGCGGATTTCCCGGGGCTGACGCGTGACCGTAAGTACGGTCGTGCAGAGGTGGAAGGACGCGAGTTCATCTGTATTGATACCGGCGGTATTGATGGCACAGAAGACGGCGTTGAAACCCGCATGGCGGAACAGTCCTTGCTGGCGATTGAAGAAGCGGATGTTGTGCTGTTCATGGTGGATGCGCGCGCTGGCCTGATGCCGGCGGACTCCGCAATCGCTAAGCACCTGCGTTCTCGCGAAAAGCCAACTTTCCTGGTGGCGAACAAAACTGACGGCATCGATGCCGATCAGGCTATCGCGGACTTCTGGTCTCTGGGCATGGGGGATATCCACCCGATTGCGGCATCGCATGGCCGCGGTGTGACCAGCCTGCTGGAAACCGTTCTGCTGCCGTGGGTGGACGAAGTGAACCCGCCGGAAGAGGTGGACGAAGATGCCGCATACTGGGCGCAGTTCGAAGACGGTGAAGAGGGCGAAGAAGAAGAGCCTGAGGATGACTTCAACCCGCAGGATCTGCCGATCAAGCTGGCTATCGTCGGTCGTCCAAACGTAGGTAAGTCTACGCTTACTAACCGTATTCTGGGTGAAGAGCGCGTGGTGGTTTACGACATGCCGGGCACTACGCGTGACAGCATCTACATCCCGATGCAGCGTGATGAACGTGAGTATGTCCTCATCGACACCGCCGGTGTACGTAAGCGCGGAAAAATCACCGACGTGGTGGAAAAATTCTCCGTTATCAAAACCCTGCAGGCGATTGAAGATGCCAACGTGGTGCTGCTGGTCATCGACGCGCGTGAAGGTATCTCCGATCAGGATCTCTCTCTGCTCGGCTTTATCCTCAATAGTGGGCGCTCACTGGTCATCGTCGTCAACAAGTGGGACGGCCTGAGCAATGAAGTGCGTGAGCAGGTGAAAGAGACCCTGGACTTCCGTCTGGGCTTTATCGACTTTGCCCGCGTGCACTTTATCTCTGCGCTGCACGGCAGCGGCGTCGGTAACCTGTTTGAATCCGTGCGTGAAGCCTACGACAGCTCCACCCGTCGTCAGAGCACCGCCATGCTGACCCGTATCATGAATATGGCAGCGGAAGACCACCAGCCGCCGCTGGTGCGCGGTCGTCGCGTGAAGCTGAAATATGCCCATGCCGGTGGCTATAACCCGCCAATCGTGGTGATTCACGGCAACCAGGTGAAAGACCTGCCGGATTCCTACAAGCGCTACCTGATGAACTACTTCCGTAAATCGCTGGACGTGATGGGCACGCCTATTCGTATCCAGTTCAAGGAAGGGGAAAACCCGTTCGCCAATAAGCGCAACACCCTGACGCCGAACCAGATGCGTAAGCGTAAGCGTTTGATTAAGCACATTAAGAAAAGCAAATAATCATTGCCGATCTCACAAAGGCCCGCGTTTATCGCGGGCTTTTTTTGGCCCAATCATACCGTCGGTTCTCTCTGTGTGAAGTCAATCACTATTCACTCCCAACCATCTTTAAATCCAGAAAAGTAGACAATCGTCGAATTTTCATCTTAAAGTCCCTGGTCCGGTACTAGACAAAACTAGCGACTGGTTATCAAATGGTTAACTAACTTTTCGCCGCATGTAAAAAATCGGTCAGATACGTAACTGGCCGGCGTACCTGCTGGTGTTTACAAGCACGACACATACCTTTCGGGAGAATTATGCAATCCTCTGTTAATCACAAAGAGAGCCGAACCTTCTTCGGCCATCCTTATCCGCTCGGTTCGCTGTTCTTTACCGAGATGTGGGAGCGTTTCTCGTTCTACGGCATTCGCCCGCTGCTGATCCTGTTTATGGCCGCCACCGTCTATGAAGGCGGGATGGGCCTGGCGCGTGAAAACGCCTCGGCGATTGTCGGTATTTTTGCCGGTACCATGTACCTGGCCGCGCTGCCGGGCGGCTGGCTGGCGGATAACTGGCTCGGCCAGCAGAGAGCCGTCTGGTACGGTTCGATTCTGATCGCGCTCGGCCACCTGTCGATTGCGCTGTCGGCTATCATGGGCAACAACCTGTTCTTTATCGGCCTGATGTTCATCGTGCTCGGCTCTGGCCTGTTCAAAACCTGTATCTCGGTAATGGTCGGCACCCTGTATAAAAAAGGCGATGCACGTCGTGACGGCGGTTTCTCGCTGTTCTACATGGGCATTAATATGGGCTCGTTCATCGCCCCGCTGATTTCCGGCTGGCTGATAAAAACCCACGGCTGGCACTGGGGCTTTGGTATTGGCGGCATCGGGATGCTGGTGGCGCTGATTATCTTCCGCGTATTTGCGGTTCCGGCGATGAAGCGCTACGACAGCGAAGTCGGTCTGGACTCCACATGGAACAGCCCGGTGGTGAAGCGCAACGGCGTGGGCGTCTGGCTGCTGGCGCTGGCGGCAGGCGTGGCAACGCTCGTGACGCTGATCGCGCAGGGCGTGATTGTTATTAACCCGGTCGCGGTAGCCAGCGTGCTGGTCTACGTAATTGCGGCGTCCGTTGCCCTCTACTTCATCTACCTGTTCATCTTCGCGGGCCTGAACCGTAAAGAGCGCGCCAGGCTGCTGGTCTGCTTTATTCTGCTGGTCTCCGCCGCGTTCTTCTGGTCCGCGTTTGAGCAGAAGCCAACCTCGTTCAACCTGTTTGCCAACGACTACACTAACCGCATGATCGGTGATTTTGAAATTCCGGCGGTATGGTTCCAGTCGATCAACGCCCTGTTCATCATCCTGCTGGCCCCGGTGTTCAGCTGGGCATGGCCAAAGCTCGCGAGCATGAACATTCGCCCGAGCAGCATCACCAAGTTTGTTATCGGTATTCTGTGTGCGGCAGCGGGCTTTGGCCTGATGATGCTGGCGGCACAGAACGTGCTGAGCAACGGCGGGGCGGGCGTATCGCCGTTCTGGCTGGTGGGCAGTATCTTGATGCTGACGCTGGGTGAGCTGTGCCTGAGCCCGATCGGTCTGGCGACCATGACCCTGCTGGCGCCGGAGAGAATGCGCGGCCAGATGATGGGGCTGTGGTTCTGCGCCAGCGCGCTGGGTAACCTGGCGGCGGGCCTGATTGGCGGTCACGTGAAGGCCGACCAGCTGGATATGCTGCCGGATCTCTTCGCGCGCTGCTCCATCGCGCTGCTGATTTGTGCCGCAGTGCTGATCGTCCTCATTGTTCCGGTGCGCCGCATGCTGGAAAATGCACAAACTAAACCGGCAGCTAGCGCCTCATAAACCTCAGTGTGCCGGGGCAGGCGTTATGCCCCGGCACTGTACTTCCTGAGGTGAAACCATGCAGTTAGGATTTGTTGGTCTTGGTGCGGTAGTGGAAACAGCGTATCTGCCCGCACTACGTAATCTGTTCGATGGCGCTGTTCGTTGTTTCGGTTTTGATGTTCTCCCCGCAAAGCACCCTGAAGGCGTTACGCGCTGCGCCTCGCCTGCGGCGCTTTTAGCCACCCCGCTGGATACCCTTTTTATTACCACCGCATCGCTGCACCACCTTGAGGTGCTTGAGCTGGCGATTGCCTCGCCGGTTCCGCGGATTGTGATTGAAAAACCGATTGTCGCCACGCTTCCTCAAATCGAAAAACTCAACACGCTGCTGGCAACGCCCGGCGTGGCGTCCCGCGTGCTAGCGCTCGACCACTGGATGGCGCGCATCGAAACGGTGAAGCGGTCGCTGGTCGGCCATATATCTGACATTGCCAGAATCGAAGGTTTTTTGCAGGAGCCGAGCGGATATAACGCCGCAGGGGAACCCATCGCGCTCAATTTCGCGACCGGAGAACCGGATACCAGAACGCTTCGCCACCCGGACGGCGTGATTCTGGATATCGGAACGCACGTGCTGGCGATGCTGCGTGAAACGCTGCGCTATCTGGGCGGCCAGGACGATATGACGCTGCAGATGGTAACGGCTAAAGACCGCCTGGGCCACGATATCGCAAAGGGTGACCAGACCACCGCAGAAGGCGAGGCGCACTTGCAGGGAACCATCAGCGGCGTGCCGGTGGATATCTGGCTTAATAAATACGCGGGACCCGCGGGCGGGCAAAAGGGCCTGCGTCTCTATTTACGCGACGGCCGCATTATCAACTACGACCGACGCGGCGCGGAAGATGTGCTGGAGCTAGTTAAAGGTAAGACTATTCAGCGCTGGCATATCCCCGGCACGATTTACGAACGCTGTCTTGCCGGTCATATTCTTGGCGCAAACAGTCTGTTTGAGCGCGATCCACAGGGGGTGAGCCGCACAACGCGCCGCAGGATCGATGAGGTGGCGCTGCTGCTGACCTTGCAGCAACAGTTGCGTGGCCCGCACTGAAGACGTGGTAAAATTATCGCAGACCTGAACGCCCTGAAGGAGACACCATGACCATTACCTGCCCGGATTGCCAGGCACAGCTTGAACCCCTGAACGGAGCGGCGCACTGCGACAGCTGTAATAAAGATATTGCGCTCGAAGCCCGCTGCCCGGAGTGCCATCAGCCACTCCAGGTCTTAAAGGCCTGCGGGGCGGTGGACTATTTCTGCCAGAACGGCCACGGCTTAATTTCTAAAAAGCGCGTGGAGTTTGTTCCGGCCGAAGATTAATCGCACACGCAGTCTTCGCCTTTTTTCCACAGCTCGACCAGCGACTCGGGCGCTTCCTGCTCAGGTACCAGCACGATGATATCGGCATAGTGCGCCTGATTTTGGCCGGTCCAGATAATCTGGATGCGGAAATAGCGCTGGTCACCGCTGCCGGGTGACGACGTCTGACCCGGCGGCTGACCGCGTGGAAAGGCCTGCTCCAGGATGCTCACCAGGCGCTGGCGCTGGGCCTCATTAAGCGAGGAGAGCGCGATGGTACGCTGGCCGCTCAGCTTAGGAATAAAAGCGACGCCGCCTTCCCGGGCCAGCTCAACCACGGCGTCATCCGTCAGTTCCGGAACCTGCATTTACAGCACTCCCACCTGTTCCCAGGCCTGTTTTATCGCCGCCCCGACGTCGCTACCGGAGCGTTTCTCTCCGTGCGCTATCGTCAGTTTTGCGAAGGCATCAAAATCCGCATCCTGCGCCAGATTGCGATCGCAAACCGTGTCGTACCAGGCATAACCGGCTTTTTCCCAGGCGTAACCGCCGATCGCCGTCGCGGCCAGGTAAAACGCCCGGTTGGGGATGCCGGAGTTAAGGTGGACGCCGCCGTTATCCTCGCGCGTTTTGATGAAATCTTTCATGTGCGCGGGCTGCGGGTCTTTGCCGAGCAGGGGATCGTCGTAGGCGGTGCCGGGTTCAGACATGGAGCGCAGCCCTTTGCCGTTAATGCCCGCGGCCAGCAGCCCTTCACCAATCAACCAGTCTGCTTTATCGGCGGTTTGCTTGAGATGGTACTGTTTCACCAGCGAACCAAACACGTCTGACAGGGACTCATTCAGCGCGCCCGACTGTTCGAAATAGATTAGCCCGGCTTCGGTCTCGGTGACGCCGTGGCTCAGCTCGTGCGCCACCACGTCGATGGCAATCGTAAAGCGGTTAAAGATCTCCCCGTCACCGTCGCCAAATACCATCTGCTGACCGTTCCAGAAGGCGTTCTGATATTCCCGACCGTAATGCACGGTGCCGGTCAAAATCAGCCCCTTATTATCGAGCGAATCGCGCTGATATTCTTTCCAGAAGAAATCATGGGTGATACCCAAATAATCGTACGCCTCGTCCACGGCCACATCGCCATTCGACGGCTGGCCCTCGTAACGCACCTGGGTACCCGGCAGCTCCTGGGTCTGTTTCGCATCGTAGATATCGCGCTCAAGCTGACCGGCTTTATTCACGTGCGGCGCGGCGGGTTTGCCCGGCATATGCGCCATCAGCGTCTGGACGTGGGTTAAGGTCTGACGGGCATAGCGCTGCTGCGGTTCGGAACCGCTTTCGATAATACGACGAAGAATATAAGGGGGAATAACGCTACGAAGATGGGACATGCTGCTCTCCTTATTAAAAAAGGGAATAGCAGCAGTATAGTAAGTAACCGGCGAAGAATTATCCGGTTTTGCGCTGACGCGTCTTTTTCACCGGTTTAATTGATTTCACTTCGCTTTCCACCCAGCCGTCAGACAGGCGGGTGGTAAGAACGTCACCGGTGTTCACCTGTTTGGTTTGCTTCAGCACTTTGCCGTCCGCTGCTGTCGTTACGCTATAGCCGCGCGCCAGCGTGGAGAGGGGGCTGACGGCTTCCAGATGGGTCACCGCGTTGCCAAAACGCTCACGTGTGGTGCTCAGGCGCGCCCGGAGAGTCTCCGCCAGACGATATTCCAGCTGCTGAATGCGCGTTTGCGCACGATAGATTTTCGGCTGCGGATTCTGCTGGTTCAGGCGCTGGGTCACACGCTGCTGGCGCGTCACCGCGCGCTTAAGCTGATTATCAAGCGCAAAGTTCATGCGCTGACGCAGGCGTTCCAGCACGGTCTGCTGACGCGCCAGACGAAGCTGCGGGTGCTGCTGCTGAAGACGGTGATGAAGCTGGATAAAGCGGCGGGTACGGTTGGCAAGGAAGTAGTCCATCGCCATCTCAAGACGCTGCTGGCCGTTCTGAAGCTGACGCAGCAGCTCCAGCTGATTACGGCTCACCACTTCCGCCGCCGCGGACGGCGTAGGCGCACGCAGATCCGCAACAAAATCCGCGATTGTCACGTCCGTTTCATGCCCGACGGCGCTCACCACGGGGATCTCGCTTGCAAAGATTGCCCGCGCCACGCGCTCGTCGTTAAAGCTCCACAGGTCTTCCAGCGAGCCGCCGCCGCGCCCGACGATCAGGACATCACACTCCTTACGCGCATTTGCCAGTTCAATAGCGCGTACAATCTGGCCTGGCGCATCGTCACCCTGAACGGCGGTCGGGTAGATAATGACGGGCAGGGAAGGATCGCGACGCTTCAGTACGTGCAAAATGTCGTGCAGGGCGGCACCGGTTTTCGAGGTGATGACACCCACGCAGTGGGCAGGTGAGGGCAGCGGCTTTTTGAACTGTTGGTCGAAAAGTCCCTCTTCGGAGAGCTTCGCCTTTAACTGTTCATACTTTTGCTGCAGCAGGCCTTCGCCCGCGGGCTGCATGCTCTCAACGATAATTTGATAATCGCCGCGCGGCTCATACAGGGTGATATTGGCGCGAACCAGAACCTGCTGGCCGTGCTGCGGACGGAACGTCACGCGACGGTTGCTGTTGCGGAACATCGCGCAGCGCACCTGGGCGGTATCGTCTTTTAAGGTAAAGTACCAGTGTCCGGAAGACGGTTGCGTGAAGTTTGAGATTTCACCGCTGATCCAGACCTGCCCCATTTCCTGCTCAAGCAGCAAACGTACCGTCTGATTAAGGCGGCTGACAGTATAAATTGAGGGGGATTGAGAGGATAACATGTGAGCGGGATCAAATTCTAAATCAGCAAGTTATTCAGTCGATAGTAACCTGCTGAGAGGCATTCGCAAGCATTTTTTCAAAAAAGTGTAGATGCAATCGGTTACGCTCTGTATAATGCCACGGCAATATTTAACCACCCAGGTCAGAGATATTGCCCATGCTACGTATCGCTAAAGAAGCACTGACGTTTGACGACGTCCTCCTCGTTCCCGCTCATTCCACCGTTCTGCCGAATACTGCCGACCTCAGCACGCAGTTGACGAAAACCATTCGTCTGAACATTCCTATGCTCTCCGCGGCAATGGACACCGTGACTGAAGCGCGCCTGGCTATCGCCCTGGCACAGGAAGGCGGCATTGGCTTTATCCACAAAAACATGTCTATCGAGCGTCAGGCGGAAGAAGTTCGCCGCGTGAAGAAGCATGAGTCCGGCATCGTGTCCGACCCTCAGACCGTTCTGCCAACCACTACCCTGCACGAAGTGAAAGCCCTGACCGAACGTAACGGCTTTGCTGGCTACCCGGTAGTGACCGAAGACAATGAACTGGTGGGCATCATCACCGGTCGTGACGTGCGCTTCGTGACTGACCTGAACCAGCCTGTCAGCGTCTACATGACGCCAAAAGAGCGTCTGGTGACCGTCCGCGAAGGCGAAACTCGCGACGTGGTGCTGGCGAAAATGCACGAAAAACGCGTTGAGAAAGCGCTGGTTGTGGATGCGAACTTCCACCTGCGCGGCATGATCACCGTTAAAGATTTCCAGAAAGCAGAACGTAAACCGAACGCCTGTAAAGACGAGCATGGCCGTCTGCGCGTCGGTGCTGCGGTTGGCGCGGGTGCAGGTAACGAAGAGCGCGTTGACGCGCTGGTGGCGGCGGGCGTTGACGTGCTGCTGATTGACTCCTCCCACGGTCACTCCGAAGGCGTTCTGCAACGTATCCGTGAAACCCGTGCTAAATACCCGGATCTCCAGATCATCGGCGGTAACGTGGCAACGGGCGCAGGCGCTCGCGCGCTGGCGGAAGCCGGCTGCAGCGCGGTGAAAGTGGGTATCGGCCCTGGCTCCATCTGTACCACCCGTATCGTGACCGGCGTGGGCGTTCCGCAGATCACCGCGGTTTCTGACGCGGTTGAAGCGCTGGAAGGCACCGGTATTCCGGTTATCGCTGACGGCGGTATCCGCTTCTCTGGCGATATCGCGAAAGCCATCGCCGCGGGCGCTGCTGCCGTAATGGTAGGCTCCATGCTCGCTGGTACCGAAGAATCCCCGGGCGAAATCGAACTCTACCAGGGCCGTTCTTACAAATCTTACCGTGGGATGGGCTCCCTGGGCGCGATGTCCAAAGGTTCCTCTGACCGTTACTTCCAGACCGATAACGCTGCTGACAAACTGGTACCGGAAGGTATCGAAGGCCGCGTGGCCTATAAAGGCCGTCTGAAAGAGATCATTCACCAGCAGATGGGCGGCCTGCGTTCCTGTATGGGGCTGACCGGCTGTGGTACCATTGACCTGCTGCGTACCAAAGCGGAATTCGTACGCATCAGCGGTGCGGGTATCCAGGAGAGCCACGTTCACGACGTGACGATCACCAAAGAGTCCCCGAACTACCGTCTGGGCTCCTGATAAGTTTCCGCGCCCGGCTTCTGCCGGGCGCTTTGTTTTGTTTCACTTGCCTCGGAATTAGCGTCAATGACGGAAAACATTCATAAACATCGCATTCTCATCCTGGACTTCGGTTCTCAGTACACTCAGCTGGTCGCGCGCCGCGTGCGTGAACTGGGCGTTTACTGTGAGCTGTGGGCGTGGGATGTCACGGAAGCACAGATTCGCGAATTCAATCCAAGCGGCATCATCCTGTCCGGCGGCCCGGAAAGCACCACCGAAGAGAACAGCCCGCGCGCGCCGCAGTACGTGTTCGAAGCGGGCGTGCCGGTATTCGGCGTCTGCTACGGCATGCAGACCATGGCGATGCAGCTGGGCGGCCATGTAGAAGGCTCTAACGAGCGTGAGTTCGGCTACGCGCAGGTTGAAGTTGTCACCGACAGCGCGCTGGTGCGCGGTATCGAAGACTCTCTGACCGCAGACGGCAAGCCGCTGCTGGACGTGTGGATGAGCCACGGCGACAAAGTCACCGCCATCCCGTCCGACTTCGTGACCGTTGCCAGCACCGAAAGCTGCCCGTTCGCCATCATGGCGAACGAAGAAAAACGCTTCTACGGCGTGCAGTTCCACCCGGAAGTGACCCACACCCGTCAGGGTATGCGCATGCTGGAGCGCTTCGTGCGTGACATCTGCCAGTGTGAAGCCCTGTGGACCCCGGCAAAAATCATCGACGACGCCGTTGAGCGTATCCGCCAGCAGGTTGGTGATGACAAAGTGATCCTCGGCCTCTCCGGCGGCGTGGACTCCTCCGTCACCGCGATGCTGCTGCACCGCGCCATCGGTAAAAACCTGACCTGCGTCTTCGTGGACAACGGTCTGCTGCGTCTGAACGAAGCGAAGCAAGTCATGGACATGTTCGGCGACCACTTCGGTCTGAACATCGTTCACGTGGAAGGCGAGCAGCGCTTCCTGGACGCGCTGAAAGGCGAGAACGATCCGGAAGCGAAACGTAAAATCATCGGTCGCGTCTTCGTGGAAGTATTCGACGAAGAAGCGCTGAAGCTGGAAGACGTGAAGTGGCTGGCGCAGGGTACCATCTACCCGGACGTGATCGAGTCTGCGGCCTCCGCAACCGGTAAAGCGCACGTCATCAAATCTCACCACAACGTGGGCGGCCTGCCGAAAGAGATGAAGATGGGTCTGGTTGAACCGCTGCGCGAGCTGTTCAAAGACGAAGTGCGTAAAATCGGTCTGGAACTGGGTCTGCCGTACGACATGCTCTACCGTCACCCGTTCCCGGGTCCAGGTCTGGGCGTGCGCGTGCTGGGCGAAGTGAAGAAAGAGTACTGCGACCTGCTGCGTCGCGCGGACGCGATCTTCATCGAGGAGCTGCACAAAGCTGACCTGTACAACAAAGTAAGCCAGGCGTTCACCGTGTTCCTGCCGGTTCGCTCCGTCGGGGTAATGGGCGATGGCCGTAAGTACGACTGGGTTGTTTCCCTGCGTGCGGTGGAAACCATCGACTTCATGACCGCGCACTGGGCGCACCTGCCGTATGACTTCTTAGGCCGCGTGTCTAACCGCATCATCAACGAAGTGAACGGTATTTCCCGCGTGGTGTATGACATCAGTGGTAAGCCACCGGCTACGATTGAGTGGGAATGATTTCCCTATGAATTAACACCCAAACCCTCTGCCTGCGCAGGGGGTTTTTTATTGCCTTATTTCCCTTCACCCAACCGATACGCCAGCGCCACCACCAGCGACTGCACCAGGCACAGCGTTGCCGACTGGGACCGGAACGCATCCACCTGCGCCTCTTTCACCACAAAGCAGAGATCGCTGAATGTTGCCAGCGGGCTTATCTGGCTGTCCGTAATCACGATCTGCCGGGCGCCGACGCTGGCGGCGGTTTCGCTGACCATCACCGTCTCTTCCGCGTACGGCGAGAAGCTGATCGACACCACGATGTCGCGCGCCTTAATGCGGCTGATTTGCTCGCGCAGCATCCCGCCCATGCCGTCGAGCAGGATAGGGCGGCACTCCAGGTGGCTCAGGGCGTAGGTAAGGTAGGCAGCGACGCTAAACGAGCGGCGCAGTCCGGCGATGTAGATAGTGTCGGCGTCGGCCAGCAGCTGTACCGCGCGCTCCAGCATTTCCGGCTCGGCGCGGGCGGCCAGCTGCTGCAGCGCCTGCGCGTTCGAGCGGGCGAACTCCTGCAGAATATCGAGCGGCGTTTCCGGCACGGCCTCGCTCTCCATTTCGCGGAACAGCCGCGCGCGGTCGCTGTAGCTGGCCGTCTCCTCCACCAGGTTCATGCGAAACAGCTGTTTCATTTCGTTGAAGCCAGTGAAGTCAAAGGCGTTAGCAAAGCGGATCAGCGTCGAAGGCGGCACGTCGGCGCGCTCGGCAATGACGGCAACCGTATCAAAGGCCACGCTGTTGGTGTTATCCAGCACGTAGCGGGAGACCTGCTGCAGCCTCTTGCTCAGGCTATCGTAGCGATCGCGGATTTGCTGCTGCAGTTCGTTCAGGCTGGTTGCTGTCGTCATGTTATCCCCCAAATACAGTCTGATGATTCTAAACGCAAAACCGCGTCTTTTAAATGTCGGCCATCCATCTGGCAGCAAAAATGAAACAGAAGCTTCAGTCATTTCCTCGCCCGAAATCCCTTAATAGCGCACGCAGCGTCAGTGTTGCTGGCTGTTAACATAAAAATCCATCCTTGATCACAATAATCATCATTTATTTTATTTCAACTTAAAATGGAATATTTGTTTCATATATAGTGTCCTGTACACAGCGTTCAGGTAACAGTCACGTATCAACAGCGAGAGGTTAAGGATGGAGACGGTAGCGAATTTTATTCACGGCGAATGTGTCACCGGTTCAGGCCAGCGCGTTCAGGCGATCTTCAACCCGGCCACCGGCGAGCAGATCCGCCAGGTGGTGATGAGTACGGCACAGGAAACGGAGCAGGCGATTGCCGCCGCGCAGCAGGCGTTTCCCGCGTGGGCGTGCCAGGCTCCGCTTAAGCGCGCGCGCGTGATGTTCCGCTTCAAGGCGCTGCTGGAAGAGAACATGACGCGCCTGGCCCGCATCATCAGCGAAGAGCACGGCAAGGTTTTCTCCGACGCGGTGGGCGAACTGACCCGCGGCCTGGAAGTGGTGGAATTTGCCTGCGGTATCCCGCATCTGCAAAAGGGTGAACACTCTGCGAACGTCGGTACCGGCGTCGACAGCCACTCGCTGATGCAGCCGCTCGGCGTCTGCGCCGGGATCACGCCGTTTAACTTCCCGGCGATGGTGCCGATGTGGATGTTCCCCATTGCGCTGGCGACCGGGAATACCTTCGTGCTGAAGCCGTCGGAAAAAGACCCTTCTCTCGCGCTCGCGCTCGCGCAGCTGCTAAAAGAGGCAGGCCTGCCGGACGGCGTCTTCAACGTGGTGCAGGGGGATAAAGAGTCCGTTGACGTGCTCCTGACCGACCCGCGCGTGCAGGCGGTGAGCTTTGTCGGCTCCACGCCGATTGCCGAATACATTTACCAGACCGCCTCCGCCCACGGTAAGCGCTGTCAGGCGCTGGGCGGTGCGAAAAACCACTGCATTTTAATGCCGGATGCCGACATGGAGATGGCGACCAACGCCATCATGGGCGCGGCCTACGGCGCGGCGGGGGAACGCTGCATGGCGCTCTCGGTGGTGCTGGCGGTGGGGGATAAAACCGCCGATGACCTCTGCACCCGGCTGGAAAAACAGATTGAAGCGCTACGCGTCGGGCCGGGGCTCGACCAGACACCGGAAAACGAAATGGGGCCGCTTATCTCCTCCGCGCACCGCAGCAAGGTGCTGGGCTATATCGACAGCGGGGAAGCGCAGGGGGCGAAACTGCGCGTGGACGGGCGCGGCTTCAGCGTGAAGGGCCACGAGCAGGGCTACTTCGTCGGGCCGACGCTGTTCGATAACGTCACACCAGAGATGACCATCTATAAAGAAGAGATTTTTGGCCCGGTGCTTTCTGTGGTGCGGGTAGCAGATTACGCCAGCGCGGTGGACCTCATTAACCGCCATGAATATGGTAATGGCTCGGCGATCTTCACCCGTGACGGCGGCTGCGCGCGCCGCTTCTGCGAAGAGGTGCAGGCGGGCATGGTGGGGGTCAACGTGCCGATCCCGGTGCCGATGGCATTCCACAGTTTCGGTGGCTGGAAGCGTTCCATCTTTGGCGCGCTCAACGTGCACGGCAACGACGGCGTGCGTTTCTACACCCGAATGAAAACCATCACCGCGCGCTGGCCGGAAATGCAGCAGGAGACAGGCGCTGCGTTCTCCATGCCGACGCTGGGCTGACAGGAGGCATTATGCAAACCGAACGTATGACCATGGCCCAGGCGCTGGTCCGGTTCCTGAATCAACAGTACGTCAGCGTTGACGGCAACGAAACGCCCTTCGTGGAGGGCGTGGCGACGATCTTTGGGCACGGCAACGTGCTGGGTATTGGCCAGGCGCTGGAGCAGGATCCCGGTCATCTGAAAATCATGCAGGGGTGCAACGAGCAGGGCATTGCCCACATGGCGACGGGATTCGCCAAACAGCACCGCCGCCAGCGCATTTTTGCCGTCACCTCCTCGGTCGGGCCGGGCGCCGCTAATATGGTAACGGCGGCGGCCACCGCCACGGCGAACCGCATCCCGCTTTTACTGCTGCCGGGCGATATCTACGCCAGCCGCCAGCCGGACCCGGTGCTGCAGCAGATCGAGCAGTATCACGATCTCAGCATCAGCACCAACGACTGCTTCCGTCCGGTTTCCCGCTACTGGGACCGCATCAACCGCCCCGAGCAGCTCATGAGCGCCATGCTAAGCGCGATGCGAACGCTTACTGACCCCGCAGATACCGGAGCGGTGACCCTCTGTCTGCCGCAGGACGTGCAAGGGGAAGCGTGGGACTACCCGCTAAGCTTCTTCGCGCGTCGGGTGCACCACATCGAACGCCGTCCGCCCGATCCGCAGCGACTGGCGCAGGCGCGGGCGCTGATCGCCCGCAAGCGCCGTCCGCTGGTGGTGTGCGGCGGCGGCGTGCGCTACTCCGGCGCGCATGAGGCGTTTCGCGAATTTGTCGAGACGCTGCAGCTGCCGTTTGCCGAAACGCAGGCCGGGAAGGGGGCGCTGGTAAGTGACCACCCACTTAACCTCGGCGGCGTAGGAGTGACGGGCGGAATGCCCGCCAACCAGCTCGCGCCACAGGCTGACTTAGTGATTGGCGTCGGCACGCGCCTGACCGACTTTACCACCGGCTCCAAGGCGCTCTTTTCCCATCAGGACGTCGAATTCCTGCTGCTGAACGTGGCCGAGTTTGACGCCCTGAAGCTGGACGCCACCGCGCTGATTGCCGATGCCCAAACCGGGCTCAAGGCCTTAACCCACGCGCTCGGCGAGTATCGCAGCGGCTGGGGAGAGGCGATCGCCCAGGCGAAATCCGCGTGGCGCGATGAGTGCCGCCGCTTGTGGGATCGCCAGTGGCATCCGGACGACGCGCCCGAAGTGGCGGGGCATCTGGACGCGCAGCTGGCGGAATACGGCGAGACGCTTAATACCCGCCTGACCCAGACGCGGGTGCTGGGGCTGATCAATCAGCATGTGGAAGATAACGCCATCGTGGTGGGCGCGGCCGGTTCGCTGCCGGGAGATTTACAGCGCCTCTGGCAGGTCAAAACGCCGGACAGCTATCACCTGGAGTACGGCTACTCCTGCATGGGCTACGAGATTGCGGCGGCCATCGGCGCGAAGCTCGCCCGACCCGGGCAGCCGGTTTACGCCATGGTGGGGGATGGCTCCTACATGATGCTGCACTCCGAGCTGCAAACCGCCGTACAGGAGGGCATTAAGGTCACCGTTCTGCTGTTTGATAACGCCAGCTTCGGCTGCATCAACAACCTGCAGATGGGGCACGGAATGGGCAGCTTTGGCACGGAAAATCGCCATCGCAACCCGGAAACCGGGCGGCTTGACGGGCCGCTGGTGAAAGTCGATTTTGCGCAAAACGCGGAAAGCTACGGCTGTCGCGCGTGGCGGGTGAATGACGAGCAGAGCCTGCTGGCGGCGCTTGAGGCGTCACGCGCCCATCCGGGCCCGACGCTGCTGGACATCAAGGTATTGCCGAAGACCATGACCCATGACTACGGCTCGTGGTGGCGAACCGGTGACGCGCAGGTGGCAGAGTCGTCTGCCGTGCGTGAGGCCGCGGAGCAAACGCAGGCGCAGGTGAAAAAAGCCCGTCAGTATTGAGTTTTACTGTCTTAACGAAATTTTCATTTCATTTTCCCCTCACCCTAACCCTCTCCCAAAAGTGGAGAGGGGATGGGGTGGTGCACGCTTTTCTCCCTCGCTCCTTTGGGGAGAGGGCCGGGGTGAGGGGTGAGCAGTACCTTCTTTCATGTTGTGAGATTGATAACAAAAATTATCTCATACATCTCAAAAGTGTTAACCCGCACTCAAAAACATAATTTTCACTATTTATAAAAATGAAATAAATGTTTTATTTATAGGGTCGTTAGTTCACAGCATTCACCAACACCGGGAGCCGTTATGTTTAACATTGCTTTACTGGGCGCTGGCCGAATTGGCCAGGTACATGCAGCTAACATCGCCAGCCACGGCGCGACCACGCTCTGGTCCGTGGTTGACCCGAATCAGGAATTTGCCACCCGTCTCGCCGCACAGTATCAGGTCCGCCAGCAGAGCGTGAATGAGGCGATGACCGACCCTAACGTTCACGCCGTGCTGATCGCCTCCGCCACCGACACCCACGCGGATCTGATTGAAATGGCCGCCCGCCACGGCAAGGCTATCTTCTGCGAAAAGCCGGTACACCTCGACCTCGCCCGCGTGCGCGACTGCCTGAAAGTGGTTAAAGAGTACGACGTGCCGCTGTTCATCGGCTTTAACCGCCGCTTTGACCCACAGTTCCGCCGCGTGAAAACCGATGCCCAGGCCGGGCGCATCGGCAAGCCGGAATCGTTGCTGATCATCTCCCGCGACCCGTCTCCGCCGCCCGCGGAGTACGTGCGCGTCTCCGGCGGCATGTTCCGCGATATGACCATTCACGACTTCGACATGGCCCGTTTCATCATGGGCGAAGAGCCGGTGTCGGTGTATGCCCAGGGCAGTAACCTGGTGGATCCGGCGATTGGCGAGGCGGGGGATATCGATACCGCGTTTATCGTTCTGAAATATGCCTCCGGCGCGATGGCGACCATCGTCAACAGCCGCCGCTCCTCTTACGGCTACGACCAGCGCCTGGAGCTGCACGGCTCCGAAGGGCTGCTGTGCGCCGGCAATATTCTGGAAAACCAGGTGCAGCACTACGGCAAACAGGGCTGCACCAGCGCGCTGCCGGAACACTTCTTCCTGCAGCGCTACAAATCCGCTTACGCCGCGGAATGGGAACACTTTGTTGCGGTCCTGCGCGGCGAAGCGGTGCCTGACTGCAGCGGCGATGATGGTGAACGTGCGCTGTACCTCGCGGATAAAGCGCTGGAGTCGCTGCGTAGCCAGCGCGAGATCGTCCTCTAAACACAACAACCCTACACAGAGAGACATAATAATGAAAAAACTGATCTTAGCCGCCCTCATCGCCATGACGTCCGGGGCCGCCCTCGCCGAAAACGAGCAGATTGTTTTCAGTACGCCAAACCTGGCCATGCCGTTTGAGGTTCACATGCAGCGTACGGCGGTGAAAGCCGCGAAAGAGATGGGCGTGAAGCTTCAGGTACTGGACGGGCAGGGCAGTTCACCGAAGCAGGTGGCTGACCTGGAAAACGCCATCACCCGCGGGGCGCAGGGCTTTATCGTCTCCCCGAACGACGTGAACGCGGTCTCCAGCGCGGTGGATGAAATTCAGGATGCGAAGCTGCCGGTGGTCACCCTAGACCGCTCCGTCGACAGCCAGAAGAAAGTGCCCCACTTTGGCGCCAACAACTACAAAGGCGGCCAGGCGATTGGCGACTTCGTCAAAACCAAATTCCCCGACGGGGCAGAGATCATCCTGCTCACCGGCCAGCCGGGTTCCTCTTCCAATATTGAACGCACCAAAGGGATCCGCGACAGCCTGAAGGCGGGCGGGGATAAGTACAAGATCGTCGCCGATCAGACCGGCAACTGGATGCGTTCTGAAGGGATGCGCATCGTCGAAAGCGTTCTGCCTTCGCTACCGAAACGCCCGCAGGTGATCCTCTCCGCCAACGACGATATGGCGCTGGGCGCGATTGAAGCCCTGCAGAGCCAGGGCGTGAAGCCGGGTGAAATCCTCGTGACTGGCTTTGATGCGGTACCGGAAGCGCTGGCCCGCGTGCGCGACGGCTGGCTGGCGGTAACGGCGGATCAGCGTCCGGGCTTTGCGGTGCAGACGGCGATGAGCCAGCTGGTGGCCAACGTGCGCGAGAAGAAAGCCATCACCGGGGCCGACTACCCGCCAACGCTTATCACCAAAGAGAACCTGCAGCAGGCTGAGCGTATCGGTGAGGCCGGTAACTGATATGTCCCGAGCCGCCTCTGGCGGCTCAACATGAGGAGGAGCAGACCGATGTCGCAACCCTTACTGAAAGTGACCGACCTGGCAAAAAGCTTTTCCGGCGTCTGGGCGCTAAGCAGCGCCCAGCTGACCGTCGGCGCGGGGGAGATCCACGCCCTGCTGGGGGAAAACGGAGCGGGAAAATCTACGCTGCTAAAGGCGCTTGCGGGCGCGCAGCCGCAAACCCGCGGGGATATCTGGTTCAACGGCGAAATGCTGCCGGTGGACGACTCCCCGGTGGAACGGCAGAACAAGGGCATTATCACCATCTATCAGGAATTCAACCTGCTGCCCAACATGACCGTCGCGGAAAACATGTTTCTCGGGCGCGAGCCGCGTAAACGGAACCTGATCGTCGACGAAAGGGCGGTAAACCAGGAGGCGCAGGTCATTCTCGATTACCTGCAGCTAAACGTTGCGCCGACCACGCCGGTCGCCCGTCTGAGCGTCGCCCAGCAGCAGATGGTGGAGATCGCCCGGGCGCTGACCCTCAACGCTCGCCTGATCATCATGGACGAACCTTCCGCCGCGCTGAGCGACAGCGAGGTGGAAAGCCTGCACCGCGTGGTGCGGGAGCTTAAAAACCGCGGCGTGAGCATTATTTACGTTACCCACCGCCTGCACGAAGTTTTCCAGCTCTGCGATCGCTTCACCGTATTTCAGGACGGCCGCTTCACCGGCACCGGCGCGGTGGCGGAGACCAACGTCGAACAGCTGATCCGCCTGATGGTCGGGCGCGACGTGGCCTTTAACCGTCGCCCCGCCAGCGAAACCCATCATCAAGACAAACCCGTCCGCCTGGCGGTGAAGGGGCTGAGCCGCGAAAAGCCGCCGCTGGATCCGCACGGCATCGCCCTGCACGACATCAGCTTCCACGTCCACGCCGGGGAAGTTCTGGGCATTGCCGGGCTGGTGGGCGCGGGACGCACCGAGGTGGCCCGCTGCCTGTTTGGCGCAGACGCCTTTACCTCCGGGAGCTTTGAGCTGGACGGCGTGCCGTACCAGCCGCGCGACCCGCTGTATGCCCTCGACCAGGGCGTGGCGCTGGTGCCCGAAGACCGTAAAAAAGAGGGGGCGGTGCTCGGGCTGTCGATTCGCGACAACCTGTCGCTCTCGTGTCTCTCCTCGCTGCTGCAGTGGCGCTGGTTCGTGAACACCCGCAAAGAGGACGATCTGATTGAGTCCTATCGCCAGGCCCTGCAGATCAAAATGGTCAACAGCGCGCAGGAGGTGCGCAAGCTCTCCGGCGGCAACCAGCAGAAGGTGATCCTCGCGCGCTGCATGGCGCTCAACCCGCGGGTGCTGATCGTCGATGAGCCGACGCGCGGCATCGACGTGGGGACCAAATCGGAAGTGCACCAGGTGCTGTTTGACATGGCGAAAAAGGGCGTGGCGGTGATCGTGATCTCCTCCGATCTGCCTGAAGTGATGGCGGTGTCTGACCGGATCATCACCCTCAGCGAAGGCCGGGTGACCGGCGAGATCCACGGTGACGACGCTAACGAAGAACGGCTGATGACGATGATGGCCATCAACCACAACGCCCTGAACGCGGCATAACGGAGTTTCTCATGACGCAGATGATTTCTAAAACGCAGGCCCCGGTCAAACGCGCCGGACGCATCGATCCCATCGCCTTCTTCGAGCGCTTCGGGGTGTTGATTTTCATGATCCTGCTGCTGATCTTCTTCCAGTCGCAGAACAGCAACTTTTTCTCTGAACGCAACATTTTCAACATCCTGACCGAGGTGTCCATCTACGGGATCATGGCCGTGGGGATGACCTTCGTCATTCTGACCGCCGGGATCGACCTCTCCGTGGGCTCCATTCTGGCGGTGTGCGCCATGACCGCGGCGTACGTCATTAAGGGCGACAACTTCACCACCGTCGACCCGAACGCCTGGGGTGGCATGAGCTGGCTGATCGGGCTGGGGATTTGTCTGGCGATGGGCACGGCGATTGGCTTCCTGCACGGTCTGGGCGTCACCCGCCTGCGCCTGCCGCCGTTTATCGTCACCCTCGGCGGGATGACCATCTGGCGCGGCCTGACGCTGGTGATCAACGACGGCGCGCCGATTGCCGGTTTTGATCCTGGCTACCGTTGGTGGGGGCGCGGGGAGTTGCTCGGCATCTCCATTCCGATCTGGATCTTCGCCATCGTCGCCATCGGCGGCTATCTGGCGCTGCATAAAACCCGCTGGGGCCGCTTCGTCTACGCCATCGGCGGCAACCCGGAGGCGGCGCGCCTGGCGGGGGTTAACGTCAAGCGCGTGCTCGTCAGCGTCTACGTGCTGATCGGCTGTCTGGCCGGGCTGGCGGGCTTCATCCTGAGCGCGCGTCTGGGGAGCGCCGAGGCGGTGGCCGGTATCTCCTTTGAGCTGCGCGTTATCGCCTCGGTGGTGATCGGCGGTACCTCGCTGATGGGCGGCTACGGGCGCATCGGCGGCACCATTATCGGCTCCATCATTATGGGCATTCTGATTAACGGCCTGGTGCTGATGAACGTCTCGGCTTACTACCAGCAGATTATCACCGGGTTAATTATCGTTCTGGCGGTGGCGTTTGATACCTACGCCAAGAGCCGTCGCGGCGCACTGTGAGGATCGTGATGAAAGAGGTTCGTATTGGATTGATTGGCACCGGGTATATCGGCAAGGCGCACGCTATCGCCTATGCCCAGGCCCCGACGGTGTTCAACCTGCGCGGCAGGCTGGTGCGCGAGATGGTGGCGGAAGTCACGCCGGAGCTGGCGGCAGAGCGCGCCCGGGCGTTTGGCTTTAACCGTTCAACGGGAGACTGGCGGGCGCTGGTGGCCGACCCGGCCATTGACGTGGTGGATATTTGCTCACCCAACCACCTGCATAAAGAGATGGCTCTGGAGGCGATCCGCCACGGCAAGCACGTCTACTCGGAGAAGCCTCTGGCGCTCAACGCCCATGATGCGCGCGAGATGGTCGACGCCGCGAAGCGGGCCGGGGTGAAAACGCTGGTGGGGTTCAACTACATGAAGAACCCGACGGCGCAGCTGGCGAAGGAGATTATCGCCCGCGGCGAGATTGGCGATGTGATCCACTTCTACGGCACCCACAACGAAGACTATATGGCCGACCCGCTGTCGCCCATCCACTGGCACTGCTTTAAAGAGACCGCCGGGCTGGGCGCGCTGGGCGACCTCGCGGCGCATATCGTCAATATGGCCCAGTACCTGGTGGGCGATATCGAGCAGGTCTGCGGCGATCTGAAGATCGTGGTCCCGGCGCGCCCGGCGAAGGCCGGATCGTCAGAGAAGATTGCGGTGGAAAACGAGGATCAGGCTCACGCTATGGTGCGCTTCGCGGGCGGGGCGCAGGGTGTTATTGAAACCTCCCGCGTCGCCTGCGGCCGCAAGATGGGGCTCTCGTACGTGATCACCGGGACGAAGGGCGCCATCAGCTTCACCCAGGAGCGCATGGCGGAGCTAAAGCTCTATCTGCATGACGATCCGGTGAACCGTCAGGGGTTCCGCACGCTGCTCGTCGGCCCGGCGCACCCGGACTACGCCGCGTTCTGCATGGGCGCAGGCCACGGAATTGGCTTTAACGATCAAAAAACGGTGGAGGTGCGCGACCTGGTGGACGGGATTGCCGCCGACGCGCCGATGTGGCCGGACTTCGAAGAGGGCTGGAAGGTGTCGCGCGTGCTGGACGCGATTGCGCTTTCGCACCGGGAAGGCCGCTGGCTGAACGTGAACGACATTGTCTGATGAGGTATCAACGTGGAAAAGCAGTTTGATGTGATATGCATGGGCCGCGTGGCGGTAGACCTCTATAGTCAGCAGATTGGTGCCCGCCTGGAGGACGTGTCGAGCTTCGCCAAATACCTTGGCGGATCCTCCGGCAACGTGGCGTACGGCACCGCGCGCCAGGGCCTGCGCTCGTCGATGCTGGCGCGCGTCGGCGATGAACATATGGGCCGCTTCCTGCGCGAAGAGCTCAACCAGGTAGGCTGCGATACCAGCCATCTGATTACCGATAAAAAGCGCCTCACGGCGCTGGTGCTACTCGGCATTAAAGACCGGGACACCTTTCCTCTGATTTTTTATCGCGATAACTGCGCGGATATGGCGATTACCGCCAGCGATGTGGATGAAAGCTACATTGCCTCCGCACGTTGTCTTGCCATCACCGGGACCCACCTTTCTCATCCGCAGACCCGCGAGGCGGTGTTGACGGCGCTGGGCTATGCCCGCCGTCACGGCGTGCGCACGGTGCTGGACATCGACTACCGTCCGGTGCTGTGGGGGCTCACCTCCTTAGGCGACGGCGAAACGCGCTTTATCGCCGCCGACCAGGTCACCCGCGAGCTGCAGGAGGTACTGCACCTCTTCGACGTCATTGTCGGCACCGAAGAGGAGTTCCACATTGCGGGCGGCAGCACGGATACGCTGCAGGCGCTGGGGCAGGTGCGCGACGTGAGTCACGCAACGCTGGTCTGCAAGCGCGGCGCGCTGGGCTGCTCGGTCTATACCGACGCCATTCCGTCCCGGCTGGACGACGGCCTGACGGTGACCGGCGTGCGCGTGGAGGTCCTGAACGTTCTCGGGGCGGGGGACGCGTTTATGTCCGGCCTGCTGCGCGGCTATCTGAACGACGAGGGCTGGGAGCAGGCGTGCCGCTACGCCAATGCCTGCGGCGCGCTGGTGGTCTCGCGCCACGGCTGCGCCCCGGCGATGCCGAGCAAAATCGAGCTGGATGACTATCTCTCCCGCGCTGCGGTTGTGCCGCGCCCGGATCTTGACCCGCGTCTTAACCATCTCCACCGGGTGACCACCCGCCGCCGCGAGTGGCCGGAGCTGTGCGTGATGGCCTTCGATCACCGCAGCCAGCTTGAGGATATGGCGATGCAGTGCGGTGCGTCGCTTAAGCGCATTCCGGCGCTGAAGCAGCTGATCCTGCAGGCCAGCCGAGAGGCGGCGAGCCGCGCCGGGCTGGAGGGCAAAGCCGGCCTGCTGTGCGACGGCACCTTTGGTCAGGACGCGCTGAACGCGATCACCGGAGAAGGGTGGTGGATTGGTCGCCCCATTGAGCTGCCGGGCTCCCGCCCGCTGGAGATGGAGCACGGCAATATCGGCACCCAGCTTATCAGCTGGCCGCAGGAGCACGTGGTGAAGTGCCTGGTCTTCTTCCACCCGGAAGATGCCCATGGCCTGCGCCTGGAGCAGGAGCAGAAAATCGCTGAGGTGTACCACGCCTGCTGCCGGTCCGGGCACGAGCTGCTGCTGGAGGTGATCCTGCCCGCCAGCATGCCGCGCAGCGACGAGCTCTACCTGCGCGCCATTTCCCGCTTCTACAACCTGGGCATTTACCCGGACTGGTGGAAGCTGCCACCGCTTTCCGCCGACGGCTGGACGGCGCTCGGCGAGATTATCGAACGCCGGGACCCGCACTGCCGCGGGGTGGTGATCCTCGGTCTGGACGCTCCGGCGGAACAGCTGCGCGCGGGCTTCAAGGCCGCAGCGGGGCAGCCGCTGGTTAAAGGCTTCGCCGTGGGGCGCACGCTGTTTGGCGACGCCTCCCGCGCGTGGCTGAAGCACGATATTGACGATGCGCAGCTGGTGGCGCGCATCCGGGACAACTATCTGCAGCTTATCGCCTGGTGGCGCGAGCGCGGACACGCATAATGGAGATAACAATGAGTGTGCAATTAGGCATTAACCCGCTGACGTGGACGAACGACGATCTGCCTTCCCTCGGCGCGGAAACCTCGCTGGAGACCTGCCTGAGCGAAGGGAAAGAGGCCGGTTTTGCTGGCTTTGAGCTGGGCAACAAATTCCCGCGTGAAGCGCGCCTGCTTGGCCCGATTTTGCAGCGCCACGACCTGCAGCTGGTCTCCGGCTGGTACTCCGGCCGCCTGCTGGAGCGCAGCGTGGAGGAGGAGATCGCCGCCGTGCAGCCGCACCTGACGCTGCTGCGCGAGCTGGGGGCGAAGGTGCTGGTCTTTGCGGAAGTGAGCGGCTGCATTCACGGCGAGCAGCAGACCCCGGTGCATCTGCGTCCGCGCTTCCCTCAGGCGCGCTGGAAGGAGTACGGCGAGAAGCTCACCGAATTTGCCCGCTACACGCAGCAGCAGGGAGTCCAGATTGCTTACCATCATCATATGGGCACGGTGATTGAGTCCGCCGACGACGTGGACAACCTGATGACCCACACCGGAGAGGCGGTGGGACTGCTGCTGGACACCGGTCACCTGACCTTTGCCGGGGTCGATCCGCTGGCGGTGGCGCAGCGCTGGGCGTCGCGCATCAACCACGTTCACTGCAAAGACGTGCGCGCCGACGTGCTGGCGGACGTGAAAAACCGCAAAACCAGCTTCCTGGATGCGGTGCTGAGCGGCGTGTTTACCGTGCCGGGCGACGGCTGCGTCGATTACCCGCCGATCATGAGTCTGCTGAAGGCGCAGGACTATCGCGGCTGGCTGGTGGTGGAGGCCGAGCAGGATCCGGCGATTGCCCATCCGCTGACCTACGCTCGTCTGGGGTATAACAACCTGAGCCGCCTGGCGCGCGACGCCGGGCTTATTTGAGGAGGTGACATGTCACGTCTGTTATCACGCTGGCAGCAGCCGAACGCGGAGGGGCGCACTCAGTCCGTCACCCCGGAACGCGCAGGGTGGGGGTACGTCGGGTTTGAGGCGTATGAGCTGCAGGAGGGGCAGACGCTGACGCTGCCCGCCGTCAGGGAAGAACGCTGCCTGGTGCTGGTCGCCGGGCGCGCCTCTATCACCACTCCTTCCGCGCAGTTTAACGATATCGGCGAGCGGATGAGCCCCTTCGAGCGCATCAAACCGTGGGCGGTATACGTCACCCCGCAGGAGACGGTGCAGGTGAAGGCGCTGACGGCGCTGGAGTTGGCGGTCTGCGCCGCGCCGGGCAAGGGCTCGTACCCGACGCGGCTGATTGCCCCGCAGGATATCGACGCTGAAGCGCGCGGCAAGGGGCACAACCAGCGCTACGTGCACAACATTCTGCCGGAAGACAAGCCCGCCGACAGCCTGCTGGTGGTGGAGGTCTGGACTAACGAGGGCTGTACCAGCTCGTACCCGAGCCACAAGCATGACACGGATAACCCGCCGCAGGAGACCTACCTGGAGGAGACCTACTACCATCGCCTCAACCCGGAGCAGGGGTTCTGCATGCAGCGCGTCTACACCGACGACAGAACGCTGGATGAATGTATGGCGGTCTACAACCGTGACGTGGTGATGGTGCCGAAGGGGTATCATCCGGTGGCGACGATGGCCGGGTATGACAGCTACTACCTCAACGTGATGGCCGGCCCGGTGCGCAAATGGATGTTCACTTGGGAAGAGGACCACGCGTGGATTAATCGCGATTATCCCGCAGAGAGGGGGGGCTGAGACGGCCTTTCTTGTCGGGTGGCGCTGCGCTTACCCGGCCTACGAAATCGTAGGTTCGTGCAAGCGTAGCGCCGCCGGGCGAATTGTCCTCAGTGCGTCCGCCTCGCCTGCTCAATCGTCCGGGCGATGGCCTCCGGCTGACTCACCATCGCCACGTGGCTCGCGGCCACCTCGGTGGTTTTCGCATGTATCGCCTTCGCCATCGCACGTTCCAGGTCGGGGTTGATCATCCGGTCATGCTTGCTGACCACAAACCAGCTCGGTTTATCATGCCACGCCGCGTGAGTCACCTTTTCACCAAACGCATCGGCTTTAATCGGCCCCTGCGTGGCCGCGATAGCGTTTTGTTCACCCGGCTTCACGTCAGGCGCGAAGTCCTTCCTGACGGCTTCTGTCGGCAGGTATAAATAGCCGTCCGCCGTTTTGGCGATGCCCGCGCTACCCGGCGGCGGAGGGAAGCTACCTGCCAGATCCGCCGTCGACTGGCCGGAATCCGGCGCGAACGCCGCCACATAGACCAGCGATTTTACCCGTGCATCGTTGCCCGCCTCGCTAATCACGGTGCCGCCCCAGGAGTGGCCTACCAGCACCACGTCGCCGTGCGTCCGGGCGATGGCCCGTTTTGTGGCGGCAACATCATCCTTAAGCGAGGTGAGCGGGAGCTGGACGGCAATGACCTCTGCGTGCTGTTTCTGCAGAAGGGTTATCACCTTATTCCAGCTGCTGCCGTCGGCAAACGCGCCGTGCACCAGCACGACGCTGGTTTTATTTTCCGCGAAGGCGCTGGCAGAAAGCGCCAGCAGGCCCGCTGTCAGTACAGACAGTGCTTTCATGTTCAGACTCCTTAAAAATGGTGGATCGCCGCGTGGGGCGGGACGGTGAATTCAATGGTTTTGTGGTCGAGCGGCTTGTGCGTCGGGTCAGCCAGGATGATCGTTACCTTGTGCTTGCCGGCGGGCAGCCCCACCAGGATCACCGGCTCGCCGCTGGCGTCAGCCCAGTGCCACGGCGCGCCGTCCACCACCACGTGAATGTGCCCGATGCGCGGGGTCACCTTGAGCGCCTCGGGGCCGAATACCGGCTCGATGCGCAGGTTTTCGGCCCGGTACTGAATAAACACCGCGCCTTTGCTCAGCGGCCCGGCAAGCGGCGGATCGACGATCAGCCTGGCGGGCGGCTGCGGGTGTTCCAGCGGCGCAACGGCGGCGGGGCCGTTAACGTCCGCGGCGCTCAGGTTGTCCAGCGGCGTGGCCTGGGCATGTGTTACAGAGGCCAGGACGAGCAGGGGTAAAATTGCGTAACGACGAATCATGGTTCTCTCCTCATCAGTTCTGAATGACAACAGGGAAAGAAAACCATTTTTATGTATCGGAGATATTTGCCGGAGGGGGCGTTTTGTACCCGTTTGTCAGCGCGTTGCGCGGGATACAGTGCGATACAGTTTGCCTACCGGGACGGCGCACGATCCCTATCGCCAGCCCGGCAATCACCAGCGTTAACCCCGTCGACACTCCCATTGCACCCGCGATCCCCAGCGTTTTATTCAGCCACGCATAGGCAAACGGTGCGGCTGCAGCCATCAGCTGGCCCGGGATAAGCAGCATGCCCGTGCGGCGGGCATAGCTTTCCGTGCTAAACAGCTCCAGTGGCAGCGTGGCTTTTACTATGGTGACCAGCCCGTTGATGGCGCCGTAGCCCAGCACAAACCCGGCCGCGCACCAGACAAACAGGGTGCTGCTTATTCCCACAAGAAAACACAGCGGCATGGCAAGAGCGGTAAAAAGCGTAAGTTTGAAGGGGGTTAAGCGGCCACCTGCCAGCACCTCCAGCCTGGCCGATCCCCCACAGCATGCCGATGGCGACCGGCAGGCCAAAGTGGGCAATAAACTCCGGCAGATGGGTGGAGGTGCCGTTAGAGACAAAGGTGATAAGGGCGATGAAGGCCGCATAAAGCCAGGCGTTACGCCGCTCGTTGCGCAGGGGCGGCGCGATGGCCTTTGTGTTTTCCGTCAGCCGCTGCCGGGGAAGCGTGCGGATCAGCACTGCGCTCAGCAGGCCAAGCAGGGCATAAATGCGTAACGCGTCCTGCCAGCTCATGATGTGAAGCAGGCCATCGCCCAGCGGCCAGAAGACGGCAGACGCCAGCCCGCCCATCAGCGTAATACGTGAGATCGTCCCGCGTGCCTGCTGACCATATAGATTAACCAGCGCGGCGAACAGTGCGTCATACAGCGACAGACGCATCCCGATGCCGCACAGTAGCCAGGCGCCGTACCAGCCAGACAGCGTCCGGGTATACGCCATACCGGCGCAGCTTGCGGCAATCAGCAGCGTTCCGCCCATTACCACTTTCTGTCCGCCAAAGCGTGCCAGCAGACGGGCGACGAAAGGGGAGACCGCGGCCATCACCAGCATCGCCAGCGTCAGGCCGAGGTAAATCTGCGGCGCTGACCATCCCCGGTCGGCTGAAATGGTCCGCGCAAAGGTGCCGGGCAGATAAAACGAGATCCCCCAGTTGATAAGCTGATTACATCCGGCAGTAAGGGCAAGGCGACGAGGCAGGGCAGGTGTTTCCATTGTTTTTCATTCCGTTATGCAGTTGTCCTGAGCATAGCGAGCGCGGTATTGTGCTGGCAGGCCTGCAACCTTATGCGCTGTATAAGAGAAACTTTGAATGACGACGCTTAACCTTGGCTATCTCGCGACGTTCCGTCTGGTGATCCAGCGCGGCAGCTTTTCGGCGGCGGCGGATCTGCTGGGCATTTCCCAGCCTGCCGTTAGTCTGCAAATACGTCAGCTGGAGCAGTTTCTGCAAACGCGGCTGGTAGAGCGTACCGGGCGGGGCATTAAGGCCACGGCGGCAGGAGAGTCACTGCTGGTGCACGGAGAGCGCATTCAGCAGGTTGTGGACGAAACCCTGCGGTCCGTGAGCGCGTTCAGCCACGATGTCAGCGGGACCATTACTCTTGGTACGGGGGCGACGGCCTGTATCCATCTTCTGCCGCCCCTGCTGGAGCAGCTGCGCCGCGACTATCCGCTCCTGCGGGTGGGCGTAACAACGGGCAACACCCTCGACATCGTCAGGGCCATCGAAGAGAACCGTCTCGATATGGGGCTGGTGACGCTGCCGGTCAGCGGCAGAGCGCTGGACGTTATGCCGATGATGGACGAGGAGTTTGTTTTTATCGCGTCGCGGGAACAGCAGGATGCTTTCAGGGAGTTAACCCCGGAGGCGCTCCATGCCCAGCCGCTGATCGCCTTTGAGTCTGGCAGCGGTACCCGGGCCCTCATTGATGGCTGGTTTGCGGCCAATGGGTTAGCGATCGCGCCGGTGATGCAGCTTGGCAGCATTGAGGCGATTAAGCGCATGGTTCGGGTGGGGCTCGGCTACAGTATCGTTCCGCGAATGGCGGTTGAGCATGATGCTGACCGTGAAGGGCTCTGCGTCATGTCGCTCACGCCCGTGCTGCAGCGCCAGCTCGCCATCGTGATACGGCAGGACAAGATCCTCAGCAAAGGGATCGCGGGGATTATTCGGCTGGTACAAAACCCTCCGCAGGGCTAGCGGTCAGCGGCGTCGACGTTCAGGCTGGACTGCTGCGACTGGATTTTGTCCTGATGGTGATACCAGGCGCCGATGGAAGAGTAAACGAAGCGGCCAAAGAAAAACAGAAAGCTGATGAGCAGTATAATGCGGGTCATCCGGGTGTTAAAACGGTGTCGTTTGCGCATACGCGTGGCCTGACTCACTCTTCTTTTTCCTGGGCATGCCCTTCTGGGCGACGGGGATATTAAGGCACAGCGGAAAGAGAGGGTCAATTCCGTCATGTGTAAATAACCGTCAACGTTTACATTAATTATTGTTATTGAAATTAATATTTGCATTTACCATATTGATAATATGAAGAAAATTATTTCAAAAAAACGCTGTGCAAAGCTTATTTGCGTAAAATAGTTTGATTTATGTCAACGGATTCCCGGCCCTGATATTTAAAATCCCTCCTCCATACCGTTCGCCCCGCACGTCGCCGGGCGGCGCCAGGTCAGGTTGGATGCCTGTCATTATTTTCCTTCTGGAGAAAAAGGGGTTTAACCGGGCATCTATGAACATTTTTGCTTTCCTGAAAAAGAATCAACACCGCTGGTGGGTATTGCCGCTTATTTTACCGGTGGTTTTACTTCCCGTACTGAGCGTGGCGAATACGTTCACGCACCTGGGCGACGGGATAGCGGCACTTTATTATTTACCGCTCTCGTTTTTGCTTTCGCTGATGATGTTTTTTGGTCTGGAAGCCCTTCCCGGGATCGTGTTGTCGCTGTTTATCCGCTATTACCCGTCGGTCGGGATGTTTGAAACCGTCGCCGGCGTGCTCCATTTTATTGTCCCTATAGTGCTTAGCTGGGGCGGCTACCGGGTGTTTGCGCCCAGACGCAATATGACGGCGTACGGCGACGTACGGCTAATGGCGCAGCGCATCTTCTGGCAGGCCTTCTGCCCCGCGACGCTGTTTCTGCTGTTGTTCCAGTTTGCGGTGTATTTGGGCGTGTATGAGAGTCGCCACAGCCTGGCAGGGCTTAACCCCCTCAACATTCGCACGCTGATCAACTATCAGGCCTTGCTGGTCAGCGGTCTGACGGGCGTGCCGTTAAGTTATCTGCTGATCCGCCTGATTCGTCATCCGCGCTATCTCAAAAGCCTCATCTCGCAGATCCGTACCCAGATAGACAAAAAGGTGACCCGCGCTGAGTTTCTGATTTGGGCCATTGCGCTTGCCGGGCTGCTTTCGCTCCTGCTGCTGCCGATGAATGAAAACAGTTCGATTTTCACCACTAACTACACCCTGTCGCTGCTGATGCCGGTGATGCTCTGGGGAGCGATGCGCTTTGGCTATAAGCTGATTTCGCTTATCTGGATCCCGATACTGCTGGTGTCTATTCACTATTTTTACCGCTATATCCCCGTGAACCAGGGGTACGACATTCAGCTGGCAATCACCTCTTCCAGCTATCTGGTCTTCTCGTTTGTGGTGATTTACATGTCGATGCTGGCGACCCGGCAGCGGGCGGTGAACAAACGCTCCCGCAGGCTGGCGCTGCTCGACCCGGTTCTGCATATGCCTAACCTGCGGGCGCTTTCGCGAGATCTGGCAAAAAACCCGTGGTCGGCGCTCTGTTTACTCCGCGTTCCGGAGCTTGAAATTCTGGGCCGTAACTATGGCGTGTTACTGCGCATTCAGTACAAACAGCAGCTGGCGCAATGGGTTAACGGCACGCTCCAGCCCAATGAGCAGGTCTATCACCTGACGGGCTGTGACATGGCGGTTCGCCTAAATGCCGAATCGCACCAGCAGCGGATTGAAACCCTGGACGAGCACATCAAGCAGTTCCGCTTTGTCTGGGACGGCATGCCGCTGCAGCCGCAGGTGGGGGTGAGCTACTGCTATGTGCGTTCGCCGGTTAACCACCTCTATCTGGTGCTGGGTGAGCTGGGGGTGGTGGCCGATCTGTCGCTCTCCTCTAACCACCCGGAAAATCTTCAGCAGCGCGGCGCCGTCCATCTGCAGCGCAGCCTGAAGGATAAAGTCGCGGTGATGAGTCGCCTGCAGCGTGCGCTGGATAACAACGCATTCACGCTGCTCGTTCAGCCCGTACGCGGCCTGCGTGGCGATAGGTATCATGAGGTCTTGCTGCGGATGACTGATGCAAACGGGCTGTTGATCTCCCCTGAACAATTCCTGCCGATAGCCCAGGAGTTTGGCCTCTCTTCGCGGGTGGATTTGTGGGTGCTGGAGCATACGCTGCGCTTCCTCGCCGCGCATCGCGAAAGGCTACCCGGCCAGCGCTTTGCCATTAATCTGGCCCCTTCAACGGTGTGTCGGGTGCAGTTCCCGCTTGAGGTGAGTCGCCTGCTGGCGAAATATGCCATTGAGCCGTGGCAGCTGATCTTTGAAGTGACGGAGTGCAGCACCTTCTGCAACGCGGAGCAGGGGCTCCATATTCTGCGGCAGCTGCAGAAAATGGGGGTACGCATTGCGATCGATGATTTTGGTACCGGCTATGCGAGCTATGCGCGGCTGAAAAGCGTGGATGCAGACATTCTCAAAATCGACGGCGATTTCATCCGCAATATCGTCAACAACAGTCTGGATTACCAGATTGTGGCCTCTATCTGTCATCTGGCGCGCATGAAGAAGATGCTGGTGGTGGCGGAATATGTCGAGACCGAAGAGATACGTAGCGCGGTGCACGCGCTAGGCATTGATTATGTGCAGGGCTATCTGATTGGCAGACCGGCACCGCTTGAGTCACTGCTGGAAGCAGAGGCGTCCACGGCGGACGCCTGAGCCGTTACGCGGCGACGTCGGCGCTATCTTCCTCGATTTTGAGCATCCAGCCGGTGACCGCTTCCCAGTACTGCTGCTCTTTTTCCAGGTCCAGCAGGACCAGCGCGTTCTGGCTGAACCAGTCGTGCGGGAAGCTCAGCGTCCAGTGGTGATCGTCGGTTTTCAGCTTCAGCGTCGGCGGTGTGGTGGTGGCCTGACGCTGATTGTTCAGCAGCACGCCCAGGCGCAGCAGCTGAATAAGCGGCAGGAACTGCTTTTTCTTAAACAGCGTGAAGCGCGGCAGATCGTCGAGCTTGATGGCTTTACGGTGATAGCGCACCAGGGTCGCCATCATGGTTTGCTGCTCCTGATTGAAGCCGGGCAGATCGCTGTTTTGCAGAATATACGCTGAATGGCGGTGCATCCCGCTGTGGTTGATGTTCAGCCCCACCTCGTGCAGCATTGCGGCCCATTTCAGCAGCGCGGCAAGCTGCGGGTGCGCCAGCTTGGGGTTCTGCTCCTGCCACTGCTCGTACATCTGCACCGTGGTTTCCAGCACGCGCTTCGCCTGCTCGCGGTCGATGTTGTACTGGTTGGCCAGGCTCTGCGCGGTGCGGCTGCGAATGTCCTGATGGCGGAAGCGGCCCTCCATCTCATACAGCACCCCCTCACGCAGCGCGCCGTCGGAAAGGCGCAGCTCTTTAATCGCCAGGGCGTCAAACACGCCGCAGAGAATAGCCAGGCCCGGCACGAAGACTGCCTTACGCTCGTCGGAAAGCCCCGGCAGGCTTAGGGCGTCAAAACTTTTATGCTTCAGCACCTCTTCGGTCAGCAGGGTCAGGCGTTCAGGCGTGATAAAACCGTCTTTTTCACCCATCGCCAGCAGCACTTCATGCGCCGCCTTGATGGTGCCCGACGCGCCCAGCGCCACGTTCCAGCCCTGAATGCGGTACTGCCAGGCCAGATTCTCCAGCTTCTGGATCGCAGCCATTTTCGCCCGCTGGAAGTTTTCACGGGTAATGGTGCCGCCGGGGAAGTACATCTGCGCGAAGCTGACGCAGCCCATGCGACGGCTCTCCACCAGGCGCGGCTCAAAGTCTTCGCCGATCACCAGCTCCGTAGAACCACCGCCGATGTCGATCACCAGCTTGCGCCCTTTTTCCGGCTGGGTATGTTCAACGCCCATGAAAATCAGACGCGCCTCCTCGTTTCCGGAGATGATCTCAATCGGGTAGGGGATCACTTTTTCGGCCCGCTTGAGGAACTCCGGCGCGTTCAGCGCCTGGCGCAGCGTGTGGGTCCCCACGATGCAAACGCTGGAGGGCGAGAAGCCCTGCAGGCGTTCGGCAAACAGCGACAGGCAGTTTAAACCGCGCTCCATCGCCTCTTCGCTGAGCATGCTGCGCTCATCAAGCCCATCCGCCAGGTGTACGCGCTGCTTCAGACGACCGATGATCTGCAGCGCGCCATCCACCTCACGGGCGATGACCATGTGAAAACTGTTAGAGCCAAGATCGACCGCGGCGTATTCCTGCGGGCGTGGGGTCTTATCATTTATCGGCATAGGTTAATCGGGTTGCTCGAGTGATTTGATATAGTCGTAAATCGCCAGCTGTGACCGCACTTTACGGCGGTTGCCGCGCGGTACGTAGCGGTTACTGAGTTCTTTGTCGATATAGCGCGCCTTCACCGTATCGCTGAACAGGATCTCGATAATGTCGAGGATACGCTGTTTCAGACGCGGATCCAGCAGCGGCGTCGCGACTTCAATTCGATAGTCAATATTGCGCGTCATCCAGTCTGCCGAAGAGAGATAGACCTGTTTATCGCCCGCATTATCGAAAATATAGACCCGATCGTGCTCCAGGTAGCGGTCAACGATGCTGATAACGCGAATATTGTCGCTGATGCCTTCCAGTTCCGGAATAAGCGAGCACATGCCGCGGATCAGCAGGTTAACCGGCACGCCGGAGCTGGACGCCGCATACAGCCTGTCCACCAGCCCTTTATCGACCAGGTTGTTAAGCTTCAGCGTGATGCCGGACGACAAGCCTTTCTGGGCATTGGCGATCTCTTTATCGATCATATCGTACAGCAGGCGGCGCGAGTTCTGCGGTGAGACCAGCAGATAGTCGAAGCTGACCGGGCGGTACGGGTTTTCGATAAAGTTAAAGACCCGGCGCACTTCGTTGGTAATGCGGGCGTCAGCGGTTAAGAGCGAGTAGTCGGTATAAATCCGCGCGGTTTTTTCGTTAAAGTTCCCGGTGCCGATGTGGGCATAGCGCACCACGTCATCACCCTCTTTACGCGAGATCAGGAACAGTTTGGCGTGAATTTTCAGACCCGGCGCGGAGAAGATCACGTGCACGCCCGCTTCCGTCAGGCGGCGCGCCCAGTGAATGTTCGCCTCTTCGTCGAAGCGCGCCTGCAGCTCAACCACCACGGTGACTTTTTTTCCGTTGTGTGCCGCGTGGATCATCGCATCGATGATGCGGGAATCTTTTGCCACGCGGTAAATGTTGATTTTGATCGCCAGCACGCTCGGGTCGAACGAGGCCTGACGCAGCAGCTCCAGCACGTGTTCAAAGGTGTGGTACGGGTAGTAGAGCAGCACGTCGCGCTCGCGGATGGCGTCGAATCCGTTGCGGAACTTATCGAACCAGATATGACGCAGGCGCGGCAGCGGTTTGTTCACCAGATTGGCTTTGCCAACGTTCGGGAAGCCAATGAAGTCTTTAAAGTTGTGGTAACGGCCCCCCGGCACAATGGAGTCATAGCGCGAAATGGTCAGCTTCTCACGCAGCATCTCCACCATGGCGTCCGGCATGTCGCGCTGATAGACAAAGCGCACCGGCTCAGCCGTCAGGCGCTGTTTCAGGCTGGAGGACATCAGCTCCATCAGGCTGGCCTCCATCTCGTGCACCAGGTCATATTCGGCGTCACGGGTCATCTTCATCGAGTAGGCGTTTAACGCATCGTAATCGAAGAAGCCTTTGAAAATGTCGTCCAGACAGTAGCGCAGGATGTTATCCAGCAGGATCATCGGCTTGCGTCTGCGCGGGGTTTCTGGCGGCAGGTTCACGAAGCGCGGCACCTTGTCGGACGGGATCTCCAGCAGGGCATAACGGATGGATTCACCGCGAATAATTTCCACCGCCAGGTAGGTGTAGTCATCCTTCAGGAACTGCACCAGATCGGTTTCGCGGTTGATGAGAATCGGGGTAATGTGCTGGCGCAGGTACTGTTTAAAGTAGTGGCGCAGCCAGTTTTGTTGGTTAACGGAAAGCTGACGTTCGTTAATCAGGAAGATTTGATTGCGCGCCATCTCCAGCAGCAGTTCGTTATACAGGCCGTCAAATTCCTGATCGGCTTTCAGCACGCGGGACTGGATTTTGCCCAGCAGATGCCGCGAGTGCGAGTTTAAGCCCTGTTCTTCGCTGATGATGATGCGTCTTTTCAGCTCGGCAAAGCGAACCTTGTAGAACTCATCCAGGTTGTTGGAATAAATGCCTAAAAAACGCATGCGTTCGATCAGCGGGTTACTTTTGTCTGCCGCTTCCTGGAGTACACGTTCGTTAAATGCTAACCAGCTTAGCTCTTTCTCGATATATAACTTTTCCTGACCCATTACAGCTCACACTCCAGTTCAATCACAGGACGTGGTAAATCCGTCTCGTCCTTATTATGGCGAGCATTTCCACGATATGTCCAACAGTGCCAGAAAAGTATGACAGTTATTTTTTTTGTTGAGGAATTTAGCGGGTTGGGGGAGGGAATATCGGGTAAGCGAAGCGCCACCCGACATAGCAAACTACTCTTCGGCCGCATAACCCTGCGGGGGCAACTTCACGCCGTCCAGCCAGGCTGCGCCGTCGCGCATCTCCAGACGCCCGTCGACAAACCAGCTTACCACCAGCGGGTAAATGGCGTGCTCCTGCGTCTGCACGCGTTCGGTCACGTCGTCTTCGTTGTCGCCGTCAAAGACCGGGACTTTCGCCTGCAGGATCACCGGGCCACCGTCCAGCTCGTCGGTCACGAAATGGACGGAGGTACCGTGCTCCTCGTCACCGTTTTCCAGCACCTGACGATGGGTATGCAGGCCGGGATATTTTGGCAGCAGGGAAGGGTGAATATTCAGCAGTCGACCGGCGTAGTGTTCGACGAAGGCCGGGCTCAGAATACGCATATAGCCCGCCAGCACCACAAGGTCGGGCGCGTAGGCGTCAATCTCCTGCACCAGCTCGCGGTCAAAGGCTTCACGTCCGGCGAACTGGCTGGCTTCCAGCGCGTGAGCGGGAATGTTCGCTTCCCGCGCGCGCTCAAGGCCGAACGCGTCGGCCTTGTTGCTGAAAACTGCCCGAATGGTGCCATTGATTTTCTTCTGTTTGCAGGCGTCTATGATGGCCTGCAAATTGCTTCCGTTGCCGGAAATGAGCACCACGATGTTTTTCATTCAATGACCACACGCTGTTCGGAATCGGAGGCTTTAATCGTACCGATTTTCCACGCGTTTTCACCTTTCTCGGTCAGCAGCTTAACCGCTTTATCCGCTTCGCTTGCCGGCAGGGCGATAACCATGCCCACGCCGCAGTTAAAGGTGCGGTACATTTCGTGAGAGCTCACGTTGCCTGCAGTCTGCAGCCAGTTAAAGACGGCTGGCCACTGCCATGAGGATTCGTCGATCACCGCCTGGGTGTTGTCCGGCAGCACGCGCGGGATGTTTTCCCAGAAGCCGCCGCCGGTCAGGTGAGCAATAGCGTGAACGTCAACGTGCTCGATAAGCTCCAGCACGTTTTTCACGTAGATGCGGGTTGGGGCCAGCAGGTGGTCAGCCAGCGGTTTGCCGTCCAGCTCGGTGGTCAGCGGATCGCAGCCGCTTACTTCGAGGATTTTACGCACCAGAGAGTAGCCATTAGAGTGCGGGCCGCTGGAGGCCAGCGCGATCAGCACATCGCCATCGGCCACTTTGCTGCCGTCGATAATTTCTGATTTTTCTACTACGCCGACGCAGAAGCCCGCGACGTCATAATCTTCGCCGTGGTACATGCCCGGCATTTCAGCGGTTTCACCGCCCACCAGCGCACAGCCGGACTGCAGACAGCCTTCGGCGATACCGTTAATGACGCTGGCTGCGGTATCCACATCAAGTTTGCCGGTCGCGTAGTAATCGAGGAAGAACAGCGGCTCTGCGCCCTGAACCACCAGGTCGTTCACACACATCGCAACCAGATCGATACCGATCGTGTCGTGACGTTTTAAATCCATCGCCAGGCGCAGCTTGGTGCCTACGCCGTCAGTACCCGAGACCAGAACAGGTTCACGATATTTTTGCGGCAGCGCGCACAGTGCGCCGAATCCACCCAGACCACCCATCACTTCCGGGCGGCGGGTTTTCTTCACCACACCTTTGATTCGGTCAACCAGCGCATTACCTGCGTCAATATCAACACCGGCATCTTTGTAGCTGAGAGAAGTTTTGTTGGTCACGGCTTAAATCCCCACGCGATTGCATAGCTAGTAAGAAAAATCGGCGCAATTCTAACAGTCCAGGCAAACGTTTGCGAGCCTATTCTGGACGTGGGGATCTTTTTTTCTGTATAGCCCGTAAATGCAGCCAAACTTGACTCCGTTCACGAAAATGAAACCGGTTTCGGCGATCTGCTTGCAACGAATATCACCTTTGCACATCATCGAACTGAAACCGGTTTCTGTAATTGTTTTTGCAGAAAATAACGCAGAATGAGGGAAAGCGAATGTCAGGATTCAAAGTAGATTTTCTGTGGGGTGGGGCCGTTGCGGCGCACCAGCTTGAGGGCGGCTGGAAAGAGGGCGGTAAGGGCGTAAGCGTTGCCGACGTCATGACCGCGGGCGCCCACGGCGTGCCGCGTGAAATCACCAACGGCGTGCTGGAGGGGAAAAACTACCCTAACCATGAGGCTATCGACTTCTACCACCGTTATAAAGAAGACATCAAACTCTTTGCCGAGATGGGGTTCAAATGCTTTCGTACCTCCATCGCCTGGACGCGTATCTTCCCGAAAGGCGACGAGCTGGAGCCGAACGAGGCAGGCCTGAAATTCTATGACGATCTGTTCGACGAATGCCTGAAGTACGGCATTGAACCGGTTATTACGCTTTCCCACTTCGAGATGCCGTTCCACCTGGTGACGGAATACGGCGGCTGGCGCAACCGTAAGCTGATCGACTTCTTCGTGCGTTTTGCAAAGGTCGTTTTTGAGCGCTACCAGCATAAAGTGAAGTACTGGATGACCTTTAACGAGATCAACAACCAGGCCAACTTCCACGAAGACTTTGCGCCATTTACCAACTCCGGGCTGAAGTACGCGCCAGGTGAAGACCGCGAGCCGGTGATGTTCCAGGCGGCGCACTACGAACTGGTGGCCAGCGCCCTGGCGGTGAAGGCGGGCCGCGAGATTAACCCGTCGCTGCAGATCGGCTGCATGATTGCCATGTGCCCTATCTACCCGCTGACCTGTGCGCCGGACGACATGATGATGGCGATGAACGCCATGCACCGTCGCTACTGGTTCACCGACGTGCACGTGCGCGGCAAATATCCGCAGCATCTGCTCAACTACTTCGAGCGTCGCGGCTTCGCGCTGGATATCACCGAAGAAGATAAAGCCGCGCTGAAGCAGGGCTGCGTGGATTACATCGGGTTCAGCTACTACATGTCTTTCGCCACCAAAGCGACGGCAGATAACCCGGCGCTGGACTACGACGAGAGCAAGAGCCTGGTCTCCAACCCGTACGTGCAGAAATCCGACTGGGGCTGGCAGATTGATCCGGTCGGGCTGCGCTACTCCCTGAACTGGTTCTGGGATCACTACCAGCTGCCGCTGTTTATCGTTGAGAACGGCTTTGGCGCGATCGACGTGCAGGAGAGCGACGGCACGGTGAACGACCAGTACCGCATCGATTACCTTTCCGCACACATCCGCGAGATGAAAAAAGCGGTGGTGGAGGATGGCGTGGATCTGATGGGCTATACCCCGTGGGGCTGTATCGACCTGGTGTCTGCCGGAACGGGCGAAATGAAAAAACGCTACGGCTTTATCTTTGTCGATAAAGATAACGAAGGTAACGGCACCCTGAACCGCAGCAAGAAGAAATCGTTCGACTGGTATAAGCAGGTGATTGCGAGCAACGGCGATAACCTCTAATTGTCGGGTGGCGCTAACGCTTACCCGACCTACAATACACGTAGGCCCGCGTAAGCGCAGCGCCACCGGGCAAGACCCCGCACCCAAGCCGGAGCCCAGCCTCCGGTTTTTTTGTTTTTGATTGATATACGTCAAGCAAGTTGGGTATGGCGCAATCCGAAAAAAGCGGTATAATCCCGCGATTTTTTTGCGGATGCCACCTCAGAGGAGAAAGAGAATGAAGATTGTGGAAGTGAAACACCCACTCGTTAAACACAAGTTGGGCCTGATGCGTGAGCATGACATCAGCACGAAGCGTTTTCGCGAACTGGCTTCTGAAGTGGGCAGCCTGCTGACCTACGAAGCAACCTCCGATCTGGAAACAGAAAAAGTGACCATCGAAGGCTGGAACGGCCCGGTGCAGGTTGAGCAGATCAAAGGTAAGAAAATTACCGTAGTGCCTATCCTGCGTGCCGGTCTTGGCATGATGGAAGGCGTGCTGGAGCACGTACCGAGCGCGCGCATCAGCGTGGTCGGTATCTACCGTAACGAAGAGACGCTGGAGCCGGTACCTTACTTCCAGAAGCTGGTCTCTAACATCGACGAGCGCATGGCGCTGGTGGTTGACCCAATGCTGGCGACCGGCGGTTCAATGATCGCCACCATCGATCTGCTGAAAAAAGCGGGCTGCAGCAGCATTAAGGTGCTGGTTCTGGTTGCTGCTCCGGAAGGGATCGCGGCGCTGGAAAAAGCGCACCCGGACGTTGAGCTGTACACCGCCTCTATCGACCAGGGGCTGAACGAGCACGGGTACATCATCCCGGGGCTCGGCGATGCCGGCGATAAGATCTTTGGTACGAAATAATCGAATAACGATAAATAAGCCGACTTTGATAGTCGGCTTTTTTTTGAATAAAAACCAACAATACTACACAGAGGAAAACACTATGACGCGCCGTGCTATCGGGGTGAGTGAAAGACCGCCGCTTTTACAGACTATCCCGCTTAGTTTGCAGCACCTGTTCGCTATGTTTGGCGCAACCGTGCTGGTGCCAATCCTGTTTCACATTAACCCGGCTACCGTGCTGCTGTTCAACGGCATCGGGACGCTGCTGTACCTCTTTATCTGTAAAGGCAAAATCCCGGCGTATCTGGGGTCGAGCTTTGCTTTTATCTCGCCGGTGCTGTTGCTGCTGCCCCTGGGGTATGAAGTGGCGCTGGGCGGCTTTATCATGTGCGGCGTGCTGTTCTGCCTGGTTTCCTTCATTGTGAAGAAAGCCGGTACCGGCTGGCTGGACGTGATGTTCCCGCCTGCGGCGATGGGCGCCATCGTTGCCGTTATCGGCCTGGAGCTGGCGGGCGTGGCGGCGAATATGGCCGGCCTGCTGCCTGCGGACGGCCAGTCGCCGGACTCCAAAACCATTATCATCTCACTGGTGACGCTGGGCGTGACGGTATTTGGCTCCGTGCTGTTCCGCGGTTTTATGGCGATTATCCCGATCCTGATCGGCGTGCTGGCGGGCTACGCGCTCTCCTTCGTCATGGGCGTTGTGGATACCACCCCGATTGCCGAGGCGCACTGGTTCGCGCTGCCAACTTTCTACACCCCACGCTTTGAATGGTTCGCCATTTTCACCATTCTGCCTGCCGCGCTGGTGGTAATTGCGGAGCACGTTGGCCACCTGGTGGTGACGGCGAACATTGTGAAGCGCGACCTGATCCGCGACCCGGGTCTGCACCGCTCCATGTTTGCCAACGGTTTCTCCACCATCATCTCCGGTTTCTTCGGTTCCACGCCAAACACCACCTACGGTGAAAACATCGGCGTGATGGCGATTACCCGCGTCTACAGTACCTGGGTTATCGGCGGCGCGGCGATCATCGCCATTCTGCTCTCCTGCGTGGGCAAGCTGGCGGCAGCGATTCAGATCATTCCTGTGCCGGTGATGGGCGGCGTTTCTCTGCTGTTGTACGGCGTGATCGGTGCCTCCGGTATTCGCGTGCTGATTGAATCCAAAGTGGATTACAGCAAGGCGCAAAACCTGATCCTGACCTCCGTTATCCTGATCATCGGCGTGAGCGGCGCGAAGGTGCACATCGGTGCGGCCGAGCTGAAGGGCATGGCGCTGGCGACCATCGTGGGCGTGGGCCTGAGCCTGATTTTCAAGCTGATCTCGGTGATCCGCCCGGAAGAGGTGGTGCTGGACGCTGACGAAAGCGAAAAAGCCCCACACTGATCCATTAACTGGGCGAAGGATCGCCCGGTTCTCTCCTGGCAGGTTCCGTGTTAAACTCATCGCCGATTTTATGTAAGATCTCTGGTTGAGGTATTTCTGAACGGACCGGCACAGCTCTCTCTGCCACTCTATCTCCCTGACGACGAAACTTTTGCGAGTTTCTGGCCGGGTGATAACCCCTCTTTACTGGCTGCACTGCAAAACGTGCTGCGTCAGGATCACAGCGGATACATCTATATCTGGTCACGCGAAGGCGCGGGGCGCAGCCACCTGCTGCATGCCGCCTGTGCCGAGCTTTCGGCGCGCGGCGATGCGGTCGGCTATGTGCCGCTGGATAAACGTACCTGGTTTGTGCCTGAAGTGCTTGAGGGCATGGAACATCTCTCGCTGGTCTGCATCGATAATATCGAATGCGTGGCGGGGGACGAGCCGTGGGAAATGGCGATCTTTAACCTCTACAACCGCATTCTGGAGTCGGGCAAAACCCGGCTGCTGATCACCGGCGATCGTCCGCCGCGCCAGCTTAATCTTGGGCTGCCGGATCTGGCGTCTCGTCTGGACTGGGGACAAATCTACAAGCTCCAGCCGCTATCAGATGAAGATAAGCTGCAGGCGTTACAGCTGCGAGCAAAGCAGCGCGGCTTTGAGCTGCCGGAAGACGTGGGCCGTTTCCTGCTCAAGCGTCTGGACCGCGAGATGCGCACCCTGTTTGATACGCTCGATCAGCTCGATCGCGCCTCCATTACCGCCCAGCGCAAGCTGACCATTCCGTTTGTGAAAGATATTCTTAAGCTGTAGTTATGCCGGGTGGCGGCTGCGCCTTACCCGGCCTACATATGGCGTCCGTAGGCCCGGTAAGCGCAGCGCCACCGGGCTAAAGATCCCCCACCAAGTGCTCCACCAGCAGCGGAATCGGCCTTCCCGACGCCACGCTCCTGCCGTTCTCGCGCCACAGCGCCGTGCCGCTGATGTCCAGATGCGCCCACGGGATCGTCTGCGGGCAAAAATGGTGCAGCAACCACGCCGCCGACGCGCTGATTGCCGCGTTGTTTGTCGGGGTGTTGCACAGATCGGCAATCGCGCTGTCGGTCTGCTTTTTCAGCCGCGCGTCCAGCGGCAGGGACCACACTTCGTCACCGCTCCGCTTACCCGCCTGCGTCAGCGCGGCGCGCAGCGGCTCGTCCTGCGTCATCAGCCCGCTCAGCTCATACCCCAGCGCTTTCACCACCGCACCGGTTAAGGTCGCCATATCAATGATATAGCGCGCCTGCGGATGGCGCTGGCTGGCCCAGGCGATGGCATCCGCCAGCACCAGTCGGCCTTCGGCGTCGGTGTTGTTGATTTCAACCGTCATGCCGTTGCAGGCCGTTGCTACCGAGCCGGGCTGCATGGCGTCCGGTCCGATGGCGTTTTCCGCCAGCGCCAGCACGCCCATGATGCGTACGGGCAGCGCCAGCTCTGCTACGGTCAGCACCAGCCCCAGCACGTTGGCCGCACCGCACATGTCGTATTTCATGGTGTACATGCCTGCGCCTTCCTTCAGCCACAGGCCGCCGGTATCGAAGGTGATGCCTTTACCTACGTAGCAGCGCACCGGGCCGTCAGAAACGCCGTCATAATGAATAGCCAGCAGACGTGGCGGACAGGTCGCCCCTTTGCCGACGGCGTTCAGCAGCCCAAGACCTTGCTCAACAATAGCCTTTTCGTTCAGCACCTCGCAGCGCAGGGCAGGGTAGGCGGCACACAGTTTTTGCGCCTCTTCGACCATAAACTGCGGCGTACAGCGATCGGAGGGTATATCCGCCAGGCGACGCGCTGCGACCATGCCGTGAGCGATGGCCTGCTGCTGGCGGAAAATTGTTTCCAGCTTCGCCTGCTGTTCCGGCAGGCAGAGGGCGGTGATGTGCTTAATACGAACGCACTCACTGGTTTTTTTCAGCTGTAAATCGCTCAGCCTGTGCGCCTGATTAAAGAGAAAACGCAGCACCTGCGCCAGCACCACCTCGTCGATATCCGTCACGTCCAGCACGATATCTGCGCTGATGGGAGAGGCAAACAGCGGTCGCAGGGCGGCAAGCAGGCCTTCAGTGAGCGCGTCATGCCAGAGCGCATCCGGCAGCAGGGTGATGCGCGCAAAGGGCGCGCAGCCAAAGCGGGTGTTCGCGATGCCGTCAGAGTCACGCATTTCCGCAACAAGCGCGGTTTGCGGCAACTGCGCACAGGAGACGCGGGCGATTAAATGGCTTCGTGGCTTCGCGTCAGAAAGCGCGGTGATAAACTGATACGCGATCATCATGACTCCTCAATCGGTGCGCGGATCCGCGCGGCGTAGGCCTGCATCCACTCTTCGTCCACGGCGTGATAGTGCGTTTTCTCCCGCAGGCGCTCGGTACGAAAAACGGTGAGGGGCTGACGGGCCGTCGCCACCACAAACGAGAAGGTTTTGATGTTAGTGGCGGCGCCAAATTCGCCCCTGTTGTTCATGCACACCACGGAGAGATCGCCCACGCGACCGAAGCGCGACATCAGCTTGTCTTCCAGCTCGAACACCACGGAGTCTGCCGCCTGCTGCGGCGTCATACCCTGCGCCATGCGACGAACGATTTCGTAGCTCGTGCAGCCTTTCATCAGATCTTCACCGACGCCCGTAGCGGTGGCCGCGCCGGTTTCGCTGTCGCAGTAAAAGCCGGAGCCGATAATCGGCGAATCCCCAATGCGGCCGCGTTTTTTCATAAACAGGCCGCTGGTGGAGGTGGCAACGCTCATCGACCCCTGCTTATCGAGGCCGATAATGCCGACGGTGTCGTGTCCGTCGTACGGGCTTAAGCCTTTATCCAGCGTCTCGCGGCAGCGTTTGCGGTAGTGCTGCATGGCGCGTTCGGTGAGCATGCTTTTGTCGGCAAAGCCCTGACTTAGCGCCCATTCACGCGCGCCCTGGCCGACCAGCAGGCTGTTGTAGCGCTGGCGGCTGAGCGCGTGCGCCACGCGCACCGGGTTGGCGATATCCACCAGGTTCCCCACGGCACCGAACGCCAGCGTGTCGCCGTCCATGAATGCCGCATCCAGCTCGACTTCGCCGTTTTCGGTCGGCAGCCCGCCGTAGCCGACGGATTTATAAAACGGAAAGTCTTCGACGGCGGCGACGGCATCAACCACCGCCGTAGCGACCGGTTTTCCCGCCGCCAGGGCAGACGCAGATTCCGTTACCCCTTCAAGCGCCATTCGCCAGGTTGCGATAATTCCCCACATGCTTTACTCCTGTTTTGCAAGGGTGGTGTCGGTTTGCGTAACGGTGGCAATTTCCGCCGCGCGGTACTGTTTGTCCACGATACGCATGAAAGGCAGGTACAGCATGGCGCCAATCAGCAGGTTGATCAGCTGCATCACGCTGCCGCTCAGGTGTCCGGTGACGATAAAACCGCTGATCACCGGCGGCAGCGTCCAGGGGATAAACACCCCGGTGGTGACGGCGACCGCGCCAACCTTCATCGCCGCATACTGCACGGTGACCAGCACCAGCGGCACCAGGTTGAACGGAATAAGCATGATCGGGTTCATGATCACCGGCAGGCCAAACAGAATCGGCTCGTTGATGTTAAACACCGACGCCCCGGCGCCGAGGCGCGCCACTTCGCGCATGTTTTTACTGCGGGCGAAAATCAGCATCGCAATCACCAGCGACAGCGTAGCACCCGCGCCGCCCATCCAGATCATGTCAAAAAACTGTTCCGTGATAATGTGCGGCGGCGTCGTCCCCGCCTGGATAGCGGCGATGTTGTCGGTCTGGTTTTCCATCCACAGCGGACGAATGATGCCGTTAATCATCGAGCCGGAGTTAATGCCCACTGACCAGAGAATGGTGATGCTGAAAACGGTCATCAGCGCACCGAAATAGGAGGTGCCGTAGTGGCGCACCGGGGTAGCAACCACTTCATAAATAAACTGGTGGATGGTGTTGTAGTGAGTGTTTTCGAAGACGATGCGGATACCCAGTACCAGAATCATCACCAGCAGGGCGGGGATCAGCGCCGCGAACGACTCCTGCACCGCAGGAGGCACGCCGTCCGGCATTTTAATGACCAGATTTTTGCGCTTCAGCCAGCAGAACAGCTCCGTCCAGAGCAGCGAGCCGATCATCGCCACGAACAATCCTTTGCTGCCAATCCACTCCACCGGCATCACGGTAATCCCGCCATTTTCCGCCACCTTAATAAACGGCGTCAGGATCAGAAACGCGACCAGCGCCAGAATGCCGCAGGAGATGCGGTCCTCGCCGTAGTGTTCCGCCAGGCGGAAGGCGACCAGGAAGCTGATGAACAGCGACATGGTGGAGAACACCGCGTTGAATGGAATTTCAATAATCGCGCTCCAGCTCTCGCCAAAGGCCTGAGACATAAACTGCTGATAGGCCTGGTTAGGGAAGGAGGAGATAACCAGCAGAATGGAGCCGACGATAATAAATGGCATGAATGACACGTAGGCACCGCGAATGGCCCCGAGATGACGCTGCTGGGCCGTTTTCGCCGCCAGGGGCATCAGTTTTGCTTCAAGAAATCCCAGAACATTGTTCATTGTGAACTCCGTACAAGATTGAGGGGTGTTGTTTATGTTATGTCTGTGGATTATCAGTGAAGCGCGGCGAGCGAAAGGTGAAACCGGTCACAAAGCAATCGCCTGTGTTATATAAATCTCATATGATTAGTTAACGGAATTGTTGCGATGGAAATTAAACTACATGCCAATGCGACCACCACGCCGCGCATCCGCCGCTATCTGCAACAGTCAGATAAAAGCGACAGAGAGCTTGCCGTTGAGCTGGGGATCTCGGTCACGACCGTCAGGCGCTGGCGCAACCGCGACCAGGTTTCGGATAACCACACCACGCCAAAAGTGATACACAAAGCGTTGAGACAGGAGCAGGTGGCGCTGGTGAATGCGCTGCGCGACATCTCAGGGGCGCCGTTAGATGAACTGCTGCAGATGGTTAACGACGTGCTGGGGATCCGCGTTTCAAGGGCAACGCTAAATCGCTATCTCAAACCGGCCTCCGCGAAGCTAAAAGGGGGGCCGTTGCAGGGAATAAAAGCGCTGAAGGCTGGCATGCGGCCGCATACGCTGATGCTCCATCATCTGCCTTTATCCCTGCACATGGACGATGGGGGCGAACAACACCTGCTCTGGGCGCGCGAACCGGTGAGCGGCTGGTGTTATGCCCGGCTCTATGCGGGACTGTCGCCTCAGTTGCTCAATACCTGGACGAGGGCGCTGCTTGATGACTGTCCTGCTGATATACAATCTATTGAGACTTTTGGTTTTGAGCTGACGGAGGCTGCAAAAGATGTGGCTGTAAAAACGCATCCCCAAAAACACAACGCGCTTCAGGTGGCGGTGCCATTAGGCGATGTTATTCCTCGCGTAAATGATGAACCGGCGGGAGAGGTGTTGATCGCTCTGTGCGAGTTTTATAACCGGGGCAAAACGCAGAAAAAGCTGGGAGAGAGTACGCCGCAGGCGTTTCTGGAAGCGCTGCGGCGTAAGGACTAGAGGATGTCGAGCACTTCTTCCGGCGGACGGCCAATGCGCGCCTTGCCGTTCGCCACCACAATCGGGCGCTCAATCAGCTTTGGATTGTCGACCATCGCCTGTACCAGTTCAGCCTCGGTGAGGCGGCTGTCATCCAGATTAAGCGATTTATACAGATCCTCTTTCTGACGCATCAGTTCGCGCGCGCTGCCCATCCCCAGCATGTGCAGCAGCTCGCGGATCGTCTGAGCGTCCGGCGGCGTCTCCAGATACAGCACCACTTCCGGGTCGATGCCGTTAGATTTCAGCAGGCTGAGGGTGTCGCGGCTCTTGGAGCAGCGAGGGTTATGGTAAATTTGTACCGCGTCTGTCATGACTTCTCCTTTATTACATCTTCTCGTACGGCTTAAAGCGTTGTTGCAGGCCGCGCAGCTGGTCGATGCGCGCGTCGTAGCGGGCCTGCTGCAGGCTGCCGAGCTTCACCTGCGAGCTGGCGCTGCTGAGCAGGGAAATAGCCTGATCGAGACGGCCCGCCAGCGCCAGCCCTTCAGCACGCGCCGCCAGTTCCTGATCGCGGTTACCCAGTTGCCCCTGCGCCTGAGCGAGCAGCTCCCAGCCGTTCTGGTCGTCTTTATTGTTAAACGTGTAGCGGTTCAGAATGGTCACGGCCTGCGCAGGCTGACCGCCCTGCAAATAAGCGTTCGCCAGGTTAAGCTGCAGCACCGGGTTGGTCCGTATGTCTTTCGCCCCTTTCAGGCGGTTAATCGCATCAGTGGCTTTCTTCTGCCCCAGATCGATATCCGTCGAGAGATCGAGATACCACGGATTGTTCGGGTCGGCTGCCAGCAGCGGCTGCAGCGCTTTACGCGCCTCGTCGTATTTACTGGCTTCCATCGCCTGTAGCGCCTGACCATACTGCGCGGCATTTTTTTCCCGCACGTTGCCTTTCGCCAGGGTATCCAGCAGATCGCTGGTGAGCTGGTTACGTCCGGAGTTGTACATGCCGAGCGTTCTTACTTTCGCCATGTAGAAGTCCTGCGAAGACTGCACGACCACCGGGCGCATCTGGTTGGCACGGTTGCGTGCGTCCGAGAGACGGCTTTCCGGCAGCGGGTGGGTGAGCAAAATTTCCGGCGGACGGGAAGAATACCGTGCCTGGTCGAGCAGTTTTTCCAGGAAGCTCGGCATGGCCTGCGGGTCAAAGCCGGAGCGCTGTAAAACCTGAATGCCGATGCGGTCAGCTTCCTGCTCGTTTTGCTGGGTGAAGCTGATCATCCCCTGACGCGTTCCCGCAAGCGTACCGGTCAGGGCCGCCATCCCGGCCTGCGGGCTGGCCATCGCCAGCAGAATAGAGCCCAGTGCGCCCACCCAGGTGAGCGGGGCGTTACGCTTCTGGTCTTCCATTGCACGCGCGAGGTGGCGCTGGGTAACGTGCGAAATTTCGTGCGCCATTACCGAAGCCAGCTGGCTTTCGTTGTCTGAGTAACGGAATAACGCCGAATGCAGCACCACGTTTCCGCCGAAGAAGGCGAAGGCGTTGATTTCGTCGTTATTAATTAAATAGAAGTGGAAGGGCGTTTTTACCGAGTCGGCGTGCGCCACCAGGCGCATCCCCAGCCCGTTAATGTACTGCACCAGCAAAGGGTCGTTGATCAGCGGGGCGCTGCCGCGCAGCTGGCGCACATAGTAATCACCCATCTGCATCTCTTGCCCGATAGAGAGCGTGCTTCCTGCCGTGGTGCCCATGTCCGGCAATGAATCGGACGAGTCAGCGAAAGCGGGCAACACCTGACCGACCGTCACTGCGGCAATCAGTGTTGCAACCAGTGTTTTTCTCAACTGCCTGAACATAACCACTGTCCTGTATGTTGGAGGTGCTAATTTGACCGATGAACCGGCATATCGTTCATCTCTGCTGCCCTGCGAGTGTAGCCGTGTTACCGCATGAATAAAATCCCATTCATCAGGCTTTTGCGGATTGTGACAGGGATACAAAAAGCGAAAGTCTTTTTTGTGACAGTTAGATACAATTCACCGTCTCACTCCCGCCAATCGATTCAGGGAAGGGTTGTATGCTCGAAATGTTAATGCAGTGGTATCGGCGTCGGTTCAGTGACCCGGAAGCCATTGCTTTGCTGGTTATTCTGGTTGCCGGGTTCGGTATTCTGTTCTTCTTCAGCGGCCTGCTCGCCCCTCTGCTGGTGGCGATTGTGCTCGCGTACCTGCTGGAGTGGCCAACGGCGCGCCTGGAACATATCGGCTGTTCGCGCCGCTGGGCGACCAGCATCGTGCTGGTGCTGTTTGTCGGCATTCTGCTGCTGATGGCATTTGTGGTGATGCCGGTTGCCTGGCAGCAGGGGATCTACCTGATCCGCGATATGCCCGGGATGTTGAACAAGCTGTCTGATTTCGCCGCCACGCTGCCGCGTCGTTACCCCGCGCTGATGGATGCGGGGATCATAGATGCGATGGCAGAAAACATGCGCGCCCGCATCATGACGATGGGCGATTCGGTGGTGAAATACTCTCTGGCCTCGCTGGTGGGTCTGCTGACGCTGGCCGTCTATCTTGTGCTCGTGCCGCTAATGGTGTTCTTCCTGGTCAAGGACAAAGAGCAGATGCTGAACGCGGTACGCCGCGTGCTGCCGCGCAATCGCGGGCTGGCCGGGCAGGTCTGGCAGGAGATGAACCAGCAGATCACCAACTACATTCGCGGCAAGGTGCTGGAGATGATAGTCGTGGGAGTCGCCACCTGGATTGGCTTCCTGATCTTCGGCCTGAACTACTCGCTGCTGCTGGCGGTGCTGGTCGGATTTTCGGTTCTGATCCCGTATATCGGCGCGTTTGTGGTAACCATTCCGGTGGTGGGCGTTGCGCTGTTCCAGTTTGGTCTGGGTACGGAGTTCTGGAGCTGCTTTGCGGTATACCTGATTATTCAGGGGCTGGACGGTAACCTGCTGGTGCCGGTGCTGTTCTCCGAGGCCGTGAACCTGCATCCGCTGGTGATTATCCTGTCGGTGGTGATTTTCGGCGGGCTGTGGGGGTTCTGGGGCGTGTTCTTTGCCATTCCGCTGGCGACGCTGATTAAAGCGGTGGTGCACGCGTGGCCGGATGTGCCTGCGGTGGAAGAGAAGTAGTTTTTGTGCGGCCTGATGCCCTCACCCCGACCCTCTCCCACAGGGAGAGGGGGAAAACACTAAAAACGGCAACCTGGGTTGTAATGCCAGTCAGTTAAGACTCTGACTGGCCCTTTTTCGGGGCTGTGG